>DATEHU010000026.1:0-300000 GCA_035279405.1 Gammaproteobacteria bacterium | reverse complement strand
CGGGGCCCAGGTGAACGTCAGGTAAAACACCACCACGAACACCGGGATCAACGCGATGCGCAGCAGCGTCAGGACATTTGGCGAGTTGAACTTCAAGCGTGGTGCTCATTGGTTGTCGTGGAACAGGGCATAAATCTCAGCCGCCAGCTCCCGGCCTATGCCCCGCACACTGGTCAAATCCTCAACCCCGGCGCGCGTGATGCCCTGCAGCCCGCCGAATTGCTTGAGCAGCAGTTGCCGCCGCTTGGGCCCCAGGCCCGCGACGCTTTCCAGGATGGAAGTCCTGCGCGCCCGGGCCCGCCGCAAACGATGCCCGGCAATGGCAAAGCGGTGCGCTTCGTCGCGGATCTGCTGTATCAGATGCAGCGCCGGCGAATCGGGCGGCAGTATAAGTGGCGCTCCCCGGGCCGACAAGAAAAGCTGCTCCAGCCCCGGCCGGCGCGCGGGCCCCTTGGCGACCGCCACGAGCGTGACGCCTTCGACCTGCAGCTCTTCCAGCACCTTCTCGGCCTCATGCAACTGGCCCTTGCCGCCGTCAATCAACAACACGTCGGGTATCTCGCCCTCACCCTGCTTGAGGCGCGTATAGCGCCGCATGAGCGCCTGATGCATGGCGCCGTAGTCATCGCCCGGCGCCACTCCTTCTATATTGAAGCGCCGGTATTGCGCCTTCGCCGGGCCCTCGGCATTGAACACCACGCAGGAAGCCACTGTCCCTTCGCCCATGGTGTGACTGATGTCGAAGCACTCGAGGCGCGCGGGTAACTGGTCCAAATTGAGGGTTTCGCGCAACGCTTCGTAACGCTCGCGCAAACCCGCGTCCATGGCCAGGCGCAGATTCAGCGACTCCAGGGCATTGGCACGCGCCAGCTTCAGGAGCTTCACGCCCTCGCCACGCTGCGGACGGCGGATGGCGACCCGGTGCCCGGATTGCGATGCCAGGGCTTCAGCGAGCAACGCCGCATCGGAGAATTTTTCCGATACCAGGATCGCGCGCGGGATGTCGCGCCCGAGATAATACTGGGGCAAAAACGCGGCCAACACTTCCTGCGCGGAAGTCTCACCCACGGTCTTGGGATAGAACGCCCGGCTGCCGAGGCTGTGACCGCCGCGCACCAGCATCACGGCCACGCAATGCAGGCCCGCGCGCGAGCTGGCGGCGATCACGTCGCAATCGCCGCGCGCGGAATCGATATGCTGGCGCTCCGCGGTGCGGCGCAAACTCGCAATCTGGTCGCGATAGCGCGCCGCCAGCTCGTAGTTCTGCGCGGCGGACGCCGCTTCCATGCGCCTGACCATGGTATCCATGACTTCACGCGTACGGCCTTCCAGAAACATGATGGCGTGTTGCACGTCTTCGGCATAATCATCCGCACTGACGAGCTTCACACACGGCGCGGTGCAGCGCTGGATCTGATATTGCAGACAGGGTCGGGTACGGTTGCGGAAGAATACGTCGTTGCACTGCCGCAACCTGAAGAGCTTCTGCAGCAACACCACGGTTTCACGCGCCGCGTGCGCGCTCGGGTACGGGCCGAAATAACGGCTGCCAGGGCGTTGCGGCCCGCGATACACGCTCATGCGCGGGAATGGCATGCCGGTCTCGATGCGGATGTAGGGATAGCTCTTGTCGTCGCGCAACACAACGTTGTAGCGCGGGCGCTGTGCCTTGATGAGATTGTTCTCGAGCAGCAGCGCTTCGGTTTCGGTGTGTGTGACGCTCACCTCGATGGCAGCCAGATGTGCCAGCATCGCCCGGGTCTTCGGCGATTGGCCGGTCTTGCGGAAGTAACTGCTCAGGCGCTTCTTGAGATTTCCCGCCTTGCCCACATACAGAATCTCCCCGCGCGCATCGAGCATGTGATATACGCCCGGTGACTGAGTGACATGGGCGAGAAAGCGTTGGCTGTCAAAAACGCGCTTGTCCGTCATGGATGCGGGATGTCAGGCCGAAAAGTGCACATGTCAATCGGGTGTTGCGAGCGTCACTCGTGCATGCCTGAGTGCTGCGGCTTCTCCTCGATTACGCCGTAACGCAGTGCGAGCCGCGTCAATTCGACGGCATTGGTGACGCCGAGTTTGGCGAACAGACGTGCGCGGTAAGTGCTGACCGTCTTGGGGCTCAAATGCAACCTGCCGGCGATGGCCTGTGACGGCTGGCCGCCGGTGATCATCAGCATCACCTGCATTTCGCGTTGCGACAACTGCGCGAAGGGCGAGCCGGGGTTGGCATCCACTTTGGCGAGCGCCAGTTGTTGCGCAATGCTAGCCGTGATGTAGCGCTTACCGGCATGCACCTGGCGGATAGCGGCCACGATTTCCTCGGCAGCGCAATCCTTGGTGAGATAGCCGTGCGCTCCGGCTTCCATGAGCTGCAACGGATACGGCTCGGTGGCATGCACCGACACCACGATCACCTTGAGCGCGGGATTGCGCGCCAGCAACCGGCGCGTGGCTTCGAGGCCGCCGACCCCGGGCATGCTGACATCCATCAGCACCAGATCGATAGCCAGGGAACGGCTGAGCTCGAGGGCGGCTTCACCGGATTCGCCCTCGCCCGCCACGCGTATGTCCGGCGTGTCTTCGAGGATCAGGCGTATGCCGGTGCGCACCAGCTTGTGGTCATCTACCAGCAGTACCCGGATCATGTGACCACCGTACCCCTTGCTCGAGCGATACGGAAAGATTACGGCAAATCCCCGCGATTGCCCAGTGCACTCCGGGGTTCAGCCCATGTGCGCGATCACGGCCTCGCCAAAACCCGAACAACCCACGAGCGTGGCGCCGGGAATCAAACTCTGCATCTTCTCCTCCACGTTGCGCCGTCCGGCGATCTCGCGCTTGGACACGCGGATGGCCTGGCGCAGACGTGCGAGATCGTAGGTCATGATCCGGGCTGCGATGGTGCGCGCCACGCCGTGCAGGATCAGGTCCGCCGCTTCCACCCAGCCGAGATAGCGCAGCATCATCTCCGCCGACAGGATGATGGAGCCGGGGTTGACGCGATCCTTGCCGGCAAATCCCGGCGCCGTGCCGTGCGTGGCCTCGAACACCGCGTAACCGTCGCCGATGTTGCCGCCCGGTGCGATGCCGATGCCGCCGACCTGCGCGGCCAGCGCATCGGAAATGTAATCGCCGTTGAGATTCAGGGTGGCGATGACGTCGAAGTCCTCGGGTCGCATGAGAATCTGCTGCAGGAAATTGTCGGCAATCACGTCCTTGATCACGATGTCATGCCCAGTTTTGGGATTCCTGAACTTGCACCACGGCCCGCCGTCCATGTCCATGGCGCTGAATTCCTCCTTAGCCACCTGGTAACCCCAGTCGCGGAACGCGCCTTCCGTGTACTTCATGATGTTGCCCTTGTGCACCAGGGTCACGGATACGCGATCGTGATCCACGCAATAGCGGATCGCCTTGCGCACCAGGCGCTGCGAGCCCTCTTTGGACACCGGCTTGATGCCGATGGCGGAACTGCCCGGAAAGCGGATACCGGTGACGCCCATTTTTTCCTGCAGGAAGGAGATGACCTGGTGCACCTGCGGCGTGCCGGCCGCCCATTCGATGCCGGCGTAGATGTCTTCGGTATTCTCGCGGAACACCACCATGTCGGTGAGTTCCGATTCCTTCATGGGCGTGGACACGCCGGGGAAAAAACGGATTGGCCGCACGCAGGCATACAAATCCAGTGCCTGGCGCATGGCAACGTTGAGTGAGCGGATGCCGCCGCCTACGGGCGTACCCAGCGGTCCCTTGATGGATACCACGCATTCACGCAACACACGCAGGGTCTCTTCGGGCAGATATTGATCGCGGCCGTATTTCCGTACCGCTTTCTCGCCGGCATAGGTTTCCAGCCATGCGATCCGGCGTTGGCCGCGGTAGGCTTTGTGCACCGCCGCATCCACCACCTTGCGCATCACCGGCGTCACATCCACGCCGATGCCATCGCCCTCGATGAACGGAATCACCGGTCGTGCGGGCACGCTGAGCGTGGTGTCGCTGTTGATTGCGATGCGCTCGCCATCTTTGGGTGGCGCGATCTTGGCGAAATTCATGATTTACAGTCTGGTTAAAGTTGCACGGCTGCGCCCGTCACCCGCTCATCCGGGCGGAAGATCAAATTTCATTTTCCGGCTTTGCGCGCCACGATGCGCATCGCCATTTCCAGCGCCTGCTCGTAATTGAGCCGCGGATCCACCTGGGATTTATACGCACGCTCCAGATCGCCTTCCGTGAGGCCACGCGCTCCGCCGGTGCATTCGGTCACGTCATCGCCGGTGAGCTCGAAATGCACGCCGGCGAGAATGCTGCCCAGTCGTGCGTGCAGCGCGAACGCCGATTCCAGTTCTCCCAGAATATTCTCGAAGCGCCGCGTCTTGAGTCCGCTGGCGGTGAGCTCGGTATTGCCGTGCATCGGGTCGCAGATCCACAGCACCTGTTTACGGCCCTTGCGCACCGCCTCCACGAGTGGCGGCAGTTTTTCCTCGATGCGCGCGGCGCCAAAACGGTGGATCAGCGTCAGCCGTCCCAGCTCGTTGTCAGGATTGAGCGCGGCGCACAGCGCCAGCAGGTGTTCCGGCGTCATGTCCGGACCGACTTTGACCGCGATCGGATTGGCGATACCGCGAAAGTATTCCACATGCGCGCCGTCCACATCGGCGGTGCGCATGCCGATCCAGGGAAAATGTGTCGCCAGGTTGTACCAGCGCCCGGCCTCGGTGACCAATTGGGTCTGGGCCTGCTCATACAGCAGATGCAGCCCTTCGTGGCTGGTGAAGAAATCCACGCTGGAGCTGTCCGACAGCGACTGACCGGAAATCGTTTCCATGAAACTCATGGCATCGGTTATGGATTGCACGATGCGCCGGTACTCCGCTTCCAGAGGCGAGTGGCGCACGAATTCCAGGTCCCACAGCTCCGCATGGTGCAGATCGGCAAAGCCGCCGTCCACCAGGGCGCGCACGTAGTTCAAGGTGAGCGCGGCGTACTCGTAACCGCGCAACAGCAGCGCCGGATCCGCCCGGCGTTCCGCCGCGGAGAATCCCGCGTGATTGATGATGTCGCCGCGGTAACTCGGCAGGGTAATGCCATTGCGGGTTTCCAGGTCGGCCGAGCGCGGCTTGGCGTACTGGCCGGCGATGCGGCCGACGCGCACCACGCGCTTCTTCAAGCCGTGCACCAGCACCAGGCTCATCTGCAGCAGGATCTTGAGCTTGTTGGCAATTGGTTCGGCGGTGCAGGCGTCGAAACTTTCCGCGCAATCACCGCCCTGCAATACAAAGCGTTCGCCGCGCCCGGCTTCGGCCAGTTGGCGGCGCAGCTTGTCCACCTCGCCGCAGGTGACCAGCGGCGGCAGCCGGCGGATAGCATCCAGTACGCGCGTAACCGCCGCCGGGTCCGCGTACAGTGGCTGCTGACCAGCCGCATGCGACTGCCAGCTGTCCGGCTGCCATTTTTTCATGAGTTGACGGTCCATAAGCGCGCGCCATGCTACACGTGCAGCGAGTTCCGGAAAAGCTCGCCTGGCACGAAACGCGGCACAACGCTAAAATAACGCCTCCGCGGCTGCGGCCAGTTTCTTTCCCGCCCGCATACCATTCTCGTCTCGCTGACCAGCGCATGCGCGCATCCCCGGGCGCGAGCGCGACCACTGACAGGAGCTACCTACATGCATCGTGTTCTGGTACTGGGCGCCGGCAAGATCGGCTCGCTGCTCTCCGGACTACTGGTAGCCTCCGGCGATTACCAGGTGGACCTCGCGGACGTAAACGGTCACGCCGCACAATCCGTGGTCAGCGCCCACGGGCTGCCGGGAATCAAGGCTTACCAGGTGGATGCGCGCGATGCGCGGGCGCTCGAAGCGCACTGCAAGGCGCAGCCCGCGGCTGCCGTGATCTCCAGTCTGCCCTACTTCTGCAACCCGCCGGTTGCGGAGCTGGCGCGCAAACTCAAGTTGCACTATTTCGACCTTACAGAGGACGTGGAAGTCACACGCGCAGTGACCAAAACCGCTGCAGAAGCCAGCACGGCATTCGCGCCGCAGTGCGGACTGGCGCCGGGATTCATCAGCATCGCCGCGCATGAAATCATGCGTCATTTTGACGAGCTGCACGACGTCAAACTGCGGGTCGGCGCGCTGCCGCAGAACCCCGGTAACATGAGCAAGTATGCGCTCACCTGGTCCTCGGACGGTGTGATCAACGAGTACGGCAACCTCTGTTACGGCATCGCCAACGGCAAGCCCGCGGCTTTGATGCCGCTCGAAGGTTTGGAGACCATCCAGCTCGAAGGCCGGTTATACGAGGCGTTCAACACCTCGGGCGGACTCGGCACGCTCGCCGAAACCTGGGCCGGCAAAGTGCGTAATCTCACCTACAAGACCATACGCTATCCGGGCCACTGCGAAATCATGCGCGTGCTCATGACCGACCTGCGCATGAACGAGCACCGCGACGAACTCAAACTCATTTTGGAACGCGCCGTGCCGCGCACTGTGCAGGACGTGGTGCTGGTGTACGTGTCGGTCACCGGCTTGCAGCACGGCAAGTTCATGGAAGAAAACTACGTGAACGCTGTGTATCCGCAGGAAATCGCCGACAAGCTGTGGGCCGCGATTCAGGTGACCACAGCCTCGGGCGTGTGCGCGGTGGTGGACCTGGTGCTGAAAACCCCCGGCGCTTACCACGGCCTGATCAAGCAGGAACAATTCCGGCTTGCCGACATACTCGCCAACCGCTTCGGCAAGGCCTATGCGCAGGCGGACAGCGCGGAACTCTCGGCCCGCTGGGTACGCACTGGCGCCGCCGGCAAACAATTCGTGGCCTGAGACACATTCATGGCGGACTTGAACCAGATTCTGAAAGCGCTGGGACTGGAACCGGACAATGCCGGCGTGTGGACGCCGACCGGCGGTTGGCGCAAGAGTGACGCGGCTCCAGTGCTGGAATCCATCAATCCAGCCACCGGCAAGGTTCTGGCCAAAGTACGCTGCGCCACACCCGCCGATTACGAGCAGGTCATCAGCGACGCCCAAGCGGCCTTCAAACAGTGGCGCGACGTGCCGGCGCCGAAACGTGGCGAGGCCGTACGTCTGATCGGCATGGCGCTGCGCGCACACAAAGATGCACTCGGCAGTCTGGTGTCGCTCGAGATGGGCAAGATCAAGGCCGAAGGCGATGGTGAAGTACAGGAAATGATCGACGTCGCCGACTTTGCGGTCGGCCAGGCGCGCATGCTCTACGGCCGCAGCATGCAATCCGAGCGCCCGCAGCACCGCATGTACGAACAATGGCATCCGCTCGGAATCGTGGGCGTGATTTCCGCCTTCAATTTTCCGGTCGCGGTGTGGTCGTGGAACGCGTTCATCTCGGCGGTGTGCGGCAACATCACGGTGTGGAAGCCTTCGCCGCGCACGCCGCTGTGCGCCATTGCCGTGCAGCGCATACTTAACCGCGTGCTCACCGAGCACAGCTATCCGGCGATCTTTTCCATGTTCGTGGACACTGGCCACGCATTGGCGGAACGCTTCGTTCGGGATGAACGCGTCGCGCTGGTTTCCTTTACCGGCTCAACAGTTGTGGGTCGCAAAGTGGGTGAAGCGGTTGCCGCACGCCTCGGCAAGTCGCTGCTGGAACTGGGCGGCAACAATGCCATCATCGTGGACAAAACCGCCGACCTGAAACTCGCGGTGCCGGCCATCGTGTTCGGCTCGGTGGGCACGGCCGGTCAGCGCTGCACCACCACCCGCCGCCTGATAGTGCACGAGAGCATCGCTGAAGAGCTCAGCAAGCGGCTCGTCAATGCCTACGCGCAAGTCAGGATTGGCGACCCGCTCGCCCCCGGCACGCTGATGGGACCGCTGTGCAGCGCCGACGCGGTCAAAGGTTACAAGTCCGCGCTGACCGAAGTGCAGAAGGCCGGCGGCAAGATCCTGTGCGGTGGCAAGGTATTGGAGCGCGCGGGATTTTTCGTAGAGCCTACCATCGTGCGCGCCCACAACGACTGGCCCATCGTCAAGTCCGAAACCTTTGCGCCGATTCTGTACCTGATCAGCTACCAGACGCTGGATGAGGCCGTGCGCCTGCACAACGACGTGCCGCAGGGCCTGGCATCCGCGATCTTCACAACCAGCCTCAAGAACGCCGAGTACTTCGTCTCGCACCTGGGCAGCGACTGCGGCATCGCAAACGTCAACATCGGTACCTCGGGTGCGGAAATCGGCGGTGCCTTCGGCGGCGAAAAGGAAACCGGCGGCGGGCGCGAAGCCGGTTCCGACGCCTGGAAAACTTACATGCGGCGCCAGACCAACACCGTCAACTGGTCGGATCAGTTGCCGCTGGCCCAGGGCATCAAGTTCGACCTGGGTTGAGAAATTTGCAGGTAATCAGTACAAATACGCCGCCGCGTCCAGCGCGGCGTTGTATTTTGTTGCATCGTCGTTTCCGTGCATGCGGGCATCCGGGTACGTTAATTCCTGGCGCCCCGCGCGCACGGCAGTGACGGGACAAAGGAGCAATTCGTGCTGGCGCTGCATCTACTGATCCTCGCCATTATCCAGGGCGTCACCGAGCTGTTCCCGATCAGCAGCCTGGGTCACAGCATCCTGGTGCCGGCGGTGTTGCACTGGCCCATCGACCGGCAGGCGCCCTGGTTTCTACCTTATATAGTGGTGCTGCATCTGGGAACGGCGGCGGCGCTGTTCATCTATTTCTGGCGCGACTGGTTTGCGCTGCTGGGCGGCGCATGGAAGGCCCGCGGCCGGCCGAGTGATCCGAATGCCCGGCTATTCTGGCTGCTGGTCGTGGGCACGATTCCCGCCGGCTTCATCGGTTTGGCGCTGGAACACAAGATCCGCCTGCTGTTTAGCGAATTCACCGTCGCCGCGGTGTTTCTCATGGTCAACGGCGTGATCCTGTTCATCGGCGACGCACTCAAAAAGCGCGCCGCGCGCCATGAACTCACCACCATGGGCTGGGCGCGTGCGTTCGGCATCGGCATCGCACAGGCGCTGGCCCTGATTCCCGGCATTTCACGCTCCGGCGTCACCCTGGTCGCCGGCGCGTGGTCGGGACTGGATTACGCCTCGTCCGCGCGCTTTTCGTTTCTCCTCGCCACGCCCGTCATCGGTGCAGCCGGGCTGCTGGAAGTACCAAGACTGGTGATGCACCGCGCGCGGCTGCCGGAAGGCCTGATGCTGACTATCGTCGCGGGCGGCATCCTGGCCGGCGTGTTCGCTTGGCTCAGCACCTGGGTACTGATGAAATACCTCGGCAAAACCGAAGTCACGGCCTTGCGGCCCTTCGGCATTTATTGTCTTGCGGCCGGCGCGGTGGCTTTGCTCCTGCACTTTGCCTGACTACGCTCCCAGGCCGCCCGGGCTCGGCACCTTCAACTGTCGTTGCCATGGCGTATAACGCCAGTATGATGAGGCCAAATCCAGGAGGGATTTCACCCTCACGGTGTGGCAATGGCTGAAGAGTCCCTGAGTCTGCTGGCGCGCTTCAAACGGCATCACATCTACCGGGTGGCGACGATTTACGCGGTCGCTGCCTGGATCATCATCCAGCTCGCTAATAGCGTGTTCCCCGACTTTGGAGTACCGCGCACCAGTGTGCGCCTGGTGATCGTGGTGCTGCTGCTCGGTCTCCCGGTAGTGTTGATGTTCGCCTGGCTGCTGATCAAGCCGGTGGATCCCGAGAAACTGATGCGTTGGCAGAAACGCCGCTGGCGACTCGGTCTGCTGTTGACAGCAATCGTCGTTGCGTTTGTCGGCGTCTCCGGCGCATACATCTGGCAGGTCACTTCGCAGAATGCATTTCAAGCCGCGCAAGCCCCGACGATTGCTTCCGTACCGACATTTTCACCGCCGCCGAACACCATCGCGATTCTCCCGTTCCGCAACCTGAGTAGTGATCCCAAGCAGCAGTATGTGAGCGACGGGCTGACGCAGGAGCTTACCGACGACTTCAGCCAGTTCCCCGGCATGCAGGTCATTGCCTGGCAGACCATGAACGGCTACCGCGACAGCAATTTGTCGGTGGAGGAAATCGGCAAGCGCCTCAACGTCGCCTACATCCTTAGCGGCAGCGTGATGCGCAATGGTGACCAGCTACGCGCGTCTGCTGCGCTCGCCAGCACCACCAGCGGAAACCAGGTGTGGTCGTCGCGTTATGACCAGGACTTCAAAGACGTGTTTGCCATGCAGGACAGCATCTCCAAGGCCATCGCTAGCGTCATGCAACTGAAAATCGCGGGCAGCAGTCAACTGGTCGCCCCCGCCACTCAAAATCCCAGGGCACACGACGCGTATTTGAGAGGTAAAGCCGCTTTCGGACTACGCACGGCCGCAGGTCTGCGCGAAGCCATCAAACAATTTCAGCGTGCCATCAAACTGGATCCGCAATTTGCCGAAGCTTACGCACAGCTCGCAGGTGTGTACAACACGCTGCCCGAGGTGACTTACATTCCGCTGCAAGAAGCCAATGACAAGGCCATGCAGGCCGTGAAGCAAGCGCTGGCCATCAACCCGAACCTGGCGGCCGCGCATGCGGTATTGGCCAACATTTACACGTCGGAGCAGAAACTGGACCAAGCCAAAGCGGAATTGTTACGAACCTTGGCACTGGACCCCAACAATGCCTCCGCCCACTACAGCTATGGAGTCATGCTGCCGCTGTCCGAGGCGCTCTATCAGTATCAGCAGGCCGCGCTGCTGGATCCGGATAGTTGGGCGGCCCAGCAGAATCTGGGCACAACCTACGCAGAACTCGGTAAACCCCAACAAGCCTTACAGGCCTTCCAGGCCGCCCAGAGTCTATCGCCCGATAATATCGAATCGCCCTTGGAAATCGCCTTCCTGTATCACACCCAAGCCAAACATGCCGATGCGGTGAATACACTGCGCGCGGTAAAGCCAAGTAACAAAGGTGACGCGCGCATCGTGGATGCGTCACTGCTGGCCTACGAAACTTTGCAGGATCCCGCCTTGAGGAAACAGGCGCTCACCACGTTGAAGAAGCTTGGCAGTGAAAAGAACAGTGCGTTCTTTCACTATTATGTAGCCACCGCATACATTGTGTTAGGGGAAAACCAGCTCGCCATCGAGCAGATCGCACAGTTTTGCAGCAGCACTCCCGATTCCTGCAACGACATCGCGGTGGACAATCACTACACGACACTGCACGCCGATCTGCAATTTCAGGCACTGGTGTCCCGCTACGGCCTCAAGCACCGCTAGCCGCGGATCCTCGTTGATCAGCATCAAGCCGTGTCTTCAAACCGATTCCGGTCACGGTTCTTCCTGACCTTGCGCGCGTCAAACACCCGCCCGTTCATGTAGATGTACACGCCGGGCGGCGCAATTTGCGCCGCCGCGAGCGCACCGCCGATGTTGAACATCGCGTCGCTGCTGCGGAAGCGCGCCGGATTGAGCGCGCCGGTCAGTACGATGGTCTTGTCGGGAATGCCGGCCAGCGCTGCGGCAGTTTGGGTCATGGTGTCGGTGCCGTGGGTAATGACGATGCGCTGCTCGCCGGCAGTCGCCACCGCACTGCGTATGCGCGCGCGATCCGCGTCGTTCATATCCAGGCTGTCCTTGCGCATCAGCGGCGTGATCTCGAAGCGCAACAGCACATTCATCTCGCGCAGGATTTCGCCGATCTGCGGCTCACCCACTTCGTATTCGCTTTGGGCATCGAAGTAAATCTTGTCTATGGTTCCCCCGGTGGTAAAGATGCGCAACGCCTGCATGCTCACGGTCCTCAATTCAGGTTGAACGGCAAGCCGATGTACAGGTAAAAGGTCTGATGACCGGATTGCGAAAAGCCGGTGCCCAGATACACCGGGCCGAGCGCGGTATCGGCGCCCACGAACAGTGCGGAACCGTATTGCAGGCCGTGGGCACTGATGTTCTGGGTACTGTCCCAGACGTTGCCGCCTTCGAGGCTCACGCCCACATACCAGCCGTTGCCCAGCACGCTCGGCAGGTTGCCGACGCGCTGCAGATAAATCATGTGCATGGAAAAAACCTGCTGGCCACGCAGTTGCTGGTTGCGCAAACCCGAGAGCGACAGGAATCCGCCCAAAGTGAATTCATCGTAGAACGGCATCTGGGTATGCATGGAGGTGCCGATGTCGGTGGTCAGCACCAGGCTGTGGGTGCCATCGCCGAAGGCCTGGACGCCGGTCAATTCCAGCTTGTCGTAGTTGACATCGCTTCCCAGCCAATCGCGTGCCCAAAACCCGTTGAGCGTCAGGTAAGAACCCGACATCGGAAATCCGGTGTCGCCTTGCAGGCTGTCCAAACCGAAGCGCAGCCGCAGCCCTCCCAGGGTGTCGTGGTAATTCGGCAGCGTGGATGCACCCACGTGCGGTTGGGATATCACGTGGCCATAGGATGGCCCGAACCGCAGTTCCGCAAGATTGCCGAATTCACCGCCAAAATCGAATCCGCCGCGAATCACACGCGTACCGTATTGCGCCACCAAGTCCTCACCGCTGTATAGGTAAGAAAGCGTATTCAGATACTCGGCATGTGGGGCGGCGAATACCTCGCCCGAATAATCCAGCGGCTGGTAAAGTTCGGTGTACACGCGCCGCGCGGTGCCAATCTGGAACTGGTTGCGCCATTCGCCGCCAAACTCGTTGAGCTCGGTGCGCGTCCAGCCAAACAACAACCCGTACTCGCTACCGCCTTCAAAATCATCCGCGATCCGCAGGCCGAAATACAGGTAGTTTGGCTGCCACGGCTTCTCTTCCACCGTGATGACCAGACCGGTGCGGCCGCCCTGGTGACCGATGGAAGCCGTCACCTTGGTGAAATAATTCAGGCGATATACGTGCTCCAGATCACGGTTAATGCGCTTGAAGTCCCAGCGTTCACCCACCTGCGTCACCATGCGTGCGCGGATCATGTCTGTGGGTATGTAATGATTGCCGCGGATCTCGATAAAATCCACGTTGCCGAGCGCCTCCGGTACATGGTGGTGCTGCGTCTGATACTGCGCATAGGCCTGGGGAGACAGCTGCAGGTCGTGCAGCGGTGCAAGCGCCTTGAGCGCGGCTTCGCGCCCGATGCGGATGGCATCGGCGGCACGCTTGAAATCCACCGCGCTGATGTCACCCAGGTCCGGCTGAATCAGGACATCTCCTTCTTTCAGACTGGCGATCGAACGGGTGACGTTTTGGTTCCCCATCAGAATGATGACCTGCAGGGAAACCCCGACGACGTTGTTCAAGCTGTCGGGCTTGGCGAGCGGCGTGCTCACGTTGACCGCGATCACCACGTCCGCGCCCATCTGACGGGCCACGTCCACCGGCAAGTTGTCCACCAGCCCGCCGTCCACAAGCAGGCGCCCGTCCATCTGCACGGGCGGATACACACCGGGCACCGACATGCTGGCGCGCATGACCTCGGCCAGGCTGCCGTGATCCAGCACCACCTCGGCGCCGGTGTCGATGTCGGTGGCCACGGCGCGGAACGGAATGGGCAGTTTGCTGAAATCTGTATTCGGCTGCGTGGTAAGCGTCAACACGTTGAGTATGCGTTCCGGATCACCGCCGGCGATGATGCCCTCCGGAAAAAAGAACCGGCCGCGAGCATAGCCAAACTCCACGTGCAGCAGATACTCGAGCTGATACTGCTTGTCGGGGTAGGACAACAGGCTGCGCGGCTGCTGGCCGGCCATGCTGGCCTGCAGGTCCGGGCGTTCCAATGTCGCTTGCAGCTCCTGCGCGGTGAACCCGGAAGCGTACAGACCGCCGACGATGGCCCCACCGCTCGTGCCTGCGATGCAATCGACCGGAATGCGCAGCTGCTGCAGGGCTTCGAGTACGCCTACGTGCGCAGCGCCGCGCGCGCCGCCACCGCCGAGCGCCAGGCAAATGCGTGGCCGCGACCCGGTGTTCGGGGTTGGCACCTGTGCGGGATCCGCTTGCGCCAGCGCAGATCCGCACATGCCGATACCAAGAAATAGGCCCGCTACCCAGCTGGAAGGAATTTTTGCCATGGTCGCGAGACGGAAAAAATGGTGATTGCCAATGCACGCCATGTTACCGGATGGCTCGGGGAGCGGAACAGTTTGCTGCCGGTTGCCTTTGGACCGCGCCTCTGATTACATGTTGGCATGTGGCGCGCGCCGAGCATGCTGATTCTTCCGCTGGTGGCACTGCTGCTCGGTCCCAGTGCGGCGCTTGCCGCCAGTGACGCGGCCAGCAGCGCATTGGTTTTGCACGTGGACGGCGCCATCAGCCCCGCCATGAGTGATTACGTGGTGCACGGTCTCGACGCGGCGCACCAGCAACATGCCGAGTTGGTAATCCTGGAAATGGACACGCCCGGCGGGCTGGACAGCTCCATGCGCAGCATCATCAAAGCGATCCTGGCCTCGCCGGTGCCGGTGGTGGCGTACGTGGCTCCGAGCGGTTCGCGCGCAGCGAGTGCCGGCACCTACATTCTCTACGCCAGCCACATCGCGGCCATGGCGCCGGCCACCAACATGGGGGCGGCCACGCCGGTGGAGCTCGCGGGTGGCAGTTCGTCCACGCCGGTCAAGCCAGAAACCGCGGAACAGCGCAAGATCCTGAATGATGCTCTGGCGTATATCCGTGGCCTGGCCATACAGCGTGGCCGCAATGCGCAATGGGCCGAGCAGGCGGTGCGCAATGCCGCAAGCCTCACGGCGGAGGAAGCCCTGCAGCAACATGTGATTGACCTCATGGCCGCCAATGTGCCGCACCTGTTGGCAAAATTGAATGGTCGCAGAGTGACTACCGCGGCCGGCACCGTGACCCTGCATACCACCGGTATCGTGGTACGTGAGTATGAACGCGGGCCGCGCGTCAAATTCCTCGAGGTAATTACCGATCCGACCGTGGCTTATCTGCTGCTGCTGATCGGAATCTTCGGCCTGGTATTTGAAGGCTATAACCCGGGTGGTGTGCTGCCGGGCGTGGTCGGCGCCATCGCGCTGCTGCTCGCGCTGTACGCGTTCCACGTATTGCCGGTGAATTTCACCGGATTGGCGCTGATAATCCTCGGCATTATCCTGTTTGTGACCGAGACTTTCGTGCATGCGTATGGCACCCTCAGCATCGGCGGGTTGGCTGCATTCGTGTTTGGGTCCATCATACTCATGGATACCAATGTCCCGGGCTTTCAGGTCTCCCGCGGTCTCATCGGTGGCATCAGCGTGGCGGCTGCGCTGATCATTGCCGGCACCGTATGGCTGACATTGCAAACCCACCGGCGCCCGGTGGTCAGCGGAGCTGAAGAACTGCTCAACAGCAACGGGTCGGCGGTAAGCGATTTCTCGCCGGCGGGCGACGGTAGCGTGCGTGTGCACGGCGAACTCTGGAACGCACACAGCTCCCGGCCGCTGCAGGCCGGCGACAGCATCAAGGTAGTGCGCCGCGAAGGATTAAAATTGATCGTCGAACCTCTGGAACAGACAACTCGCAAGGAGATCTGAATGGCCATCGCGATCCTCGTCATCATCATCATACTGGCACTCGTTGTCATCAGCTCGCTCAAGGTCCTGAAGGAATATCAGCGCGGCGTGATATTCCACTTCGGACGCTTCCGGCGTGTCTGCGGCCCGGGCATCGTGGTGGTATGGCCGCTCATCCAGCAAATGAGCAAGGTGGACCTGCGCGTGGTGGTCATGGAGGTGCCGCCCCAAGACGTGATCTCGCGCGATAACGTATCCGTGAAGGTCAACGCCGTTATTTACGTGCGCATCATCGATCCGGAAAAAGCCATAATCCAGGTTGCGGACGTATTCGAGGCCAGCAGCCAGCTGGCCCAGACCACGCTGCGCTCGGTACTCGGCCAGCACGAATTGGATGACATGCTCGCCGCACGCGACAAACTCAACTCCGACATCCAAACCATCCTCGACCAGCACACCGACGCCTGGGGCATGAAAGTCACGAATGTGGAAATCAAGCAGGTGGACCTGGATGAAAACATGGTGCGCGCCATCGCCAAACAGGCGGAAGCCGAACGTCAGCGCCGCGCCAAGGTGATTAATGCAGAAGGCGAACTGCAAGCCTCGCAGAAACTCATGGAGGCGGCGCAAACGCTGATGCAGCAACCCCAGGCGATTCAGCTGCGCTATCTGCAAACACTGGTGGAGATCGCCGGCGACAAGAGCAACACCATCCTGTTCCCGCTGCCCATGGACCTGGTGGAGCCGCTGCTAGCCAAGTTAAAAAAGAATTGAAGTTAACCGCGCTGTTGCATCTGGACCTGACGGGCGCTATGACAAGTGCAGCAGGATGAACCGCCGCGCTTGATGAGCAGGCTTGAATACCTGCACCGCGCCTAGCGCGCGGCGTAAGCAAGGCTGAAGGCACCGGGTCCGACGTGGATGCCCGCCGACGTGCTCATCACCGACAACAGGGTTTCGACCTTGTTGCTCGTGGCGCACTGAATGAACGCATCGTAGCCAGGCAGCGATTTCACCGCGTCCGGATTACCCGCGTAGCTCATGCACACTACTTTGCTGAGCAGTCCACGCTCAATGGCCTCGATAGCCATGCCAAACAACTTCTCGACCGCGTGTTCGTAGCCACGCACATTGGCCACCGATTCGGTCTCACCGCGATAGGCCCTCAGGATCGGCTTAATGTCCAGCATGCTGCCCATCTGGTATTTGAACCAGCCCACGCTTTTGTCACCTTTCTGGTGCGCACGGCTGCGCACGTAAAACAGGTCCTGCGGAACCACATACGCCTGCACGTGCTGCGAAAAAGATTCGACGTGCTGGCGCAATTTGTCGAACAGGAACTCCTCCTGGCCTTGGATTGCCCGCAGCGCCTCGTAGACGATCACCGCGGGACCGGTAAACAGGGTCTTGCTGTCAATCACACGCAGGCCGAACTGTTCGTCCAGGCCGGCGGCGCGACGGCGTTCCTTGTAACCTGAGAGGATCATGAAGGACGCCTGCGTGGCGTTCTCAAAGGTGGCGCTGCGGTTGCTGGAGACCGTGACGACCAATGCCCGGTCGTATTTGAGTACCAGCTGATCCAGAAACAGGTCGCGAATCGCCTTGGCAGACAGTGGCGTGGTGGTGATTTCCAGGTTCTTGTCCGCCACAAACCGGCGGTAAAAGTCCATGGTCTGTTCAGGGTCGCGCAGGTCCTTAAAGCTCATATGCCCGAAACGCATCAGTACCGGCATGATTTCAACGCCGTGCTGCTCGATGAAGGAGCGCGGCAAATCGCAGCTGGAATCAACGACCAGGCCGATCTTCTGTGGCATAAGTGCTCCCGAGCGACTGTCTGGGCATGCCCAGCTCTACCCGCCGGTTTTCGCGGATCCCGCGGGCGGCAAAGCATAGCGCAACCGACTGTAATACAGCAAATTTCTTCCTGTTTTTCCTGAGCTTGGCGGGATTATTTGAGCTAGCGCACGAGATTTTGCATGAGTCTTTCCGGCCCCATCCCCTTGCCCGTCCGTCATGACTTGGTGGTCACTGGGCGTTAGAGTACCAAGCTGGAATATGTAATGTTAATCCCCCCCGGCTGGCGCCGACCGGTCTGCCAGCCCGGTAGCCAACACAAGGCCTTGCCGTCATTGAAAAACCCAAAGACCCTGCAATGCGTAATCCCGGGCTCAGCGCTGCTCGTGCTTGGCCCGCTCCCAGATAGCGTCCATTTCGGCGAGACTGGCGTCCTGAGGTCGCCGGCCCTGCTGCGCAAGCTGTTGTTCCACCACCGCGAAACGTCGGCGGAATTTAGCATTGGTACTGTGCAACGCGGCCTGAGGATCAAGGCCAAGTTTGCGCGCCAGATTGGCGACCGCAAACAGCAGGTCACCAAGCTCGTCCAGCATGCGCTCCCGCCGGGCTCCACGCGTAACCTCGGCTTCCAGTTCACCTAGCTCCTCGCGCACCTTGGCCAGCACCGGAGGCAGCGAATTCCAGTCAAAACCCACCTGTGCGGCACGTTGCTGCAGTTCCAGCGCACACGCCAGCTCGGGCTGATCCGTGGGGACGCCGTCCAGCAAACCGGCGCGCGGTGTAGTCATGCGGCTTCCGCGCGATCGAGTTTCTGCAGGAAATTCACCAGCATGGCCGCCGTTGCTCCCCAGATGCTGTGGTGGTGGTACTCAAACAGGTAGTACCCAAGTTCACGCTCTCCGACCCGCCGCTGGCGCACCTGACGGTTGGCCGGGTCGCGCAGGAATGTCAGTGGCACCTCGAAAACTTCGGCCACCTCCAAGGGGTCGGGCTTGAGTTCAAAACCCGCACTGACCAGTCCCACCACCGGAGTCACCGCATAGCCGGTGATCGTCAGGTAGCCGTCCAGATAGCCGACCGGCTCCACCAGCTGATGACTCAGGCCAGTCTCCTCCTCGGTCTCGCGCAACGCCGTTTGTACCGCATCCGCATCCCGGTCCTCGTGGCTGCCTCCCGGAAAGCTCACCTGCCCGGCGTGATCCAGCAAACCTTGGGTACGCTCGGTGAGAAGGATGGTCGGCTCAAGCCGGTGCATAACCAGGGGAACCAGCACTGCTGCCGGCTTCCATGGTTTACGCGGGAGCATGTCAGCAGGCAGGTCACCCATCACGCGCCGGGGACTGAAATTGCGCGGCGGCCTGGAATCCTTCAGACTGATCCGGATAAGCTCATATATATCCATTATTTATCAAGTATTAATAATCTATATATACTGTTAATTCTAACTACTTCTTTATGCCCCCGCGGGTGAGGGCTGCTGGATCCAGCAGCTCGCGCAGATGCGCCTCAGACAATGACGTTAAGCGCTTGGCCACTTCCAGGACAGACCGCTTCTCCTTATAGGCTTGCTTGGCAATTTCGGCGCCCTTTTCATAGCCGATGACCGGATTGAGCGCGGTTACCAGGATTGGGTTCTTGGCCAGTGCCGCCTCGATATGCTCCCGATTCACGCTGAATCCCCTGATGGCCTGGTCCGCAAGCAAGCGAGTTGCATTCGCCAGCAATTCAATGGTTTGCAGAAGGTTGTAGGCAATCACCGGCAGCATCACGTTCAACTGGAAATTGCCGGATTGTCCCGCCACCGTTATGGTCACATCATTGCCGATGACTTGGGCCGCGACCATGGTTACCGCCTCCGGAATCACCGGGTTCACCTTGCCGGGCATGATGCTGGATCCGGGTTGCAGCGCCGGCAGCACGAGTTCTCCAAGTCCTGCCAGCGGCCCGCTATTCATCCAGCGCAAGTCGTTGGAAATCTTCATGAGGCTGACCGCCAGCGTCCTCAATTGACCCGAAAGCTCCACGGCTGTGTCCTGGCAACTCAGGGACTCAAAATAGTTCGCGCTGGCTTTGAAAGCCACGCCGCTGCGCCGGACCAGCTCCGCAGCCATGCGCCGGCCGAATTCCGGGTGGGCATTGATGCCGGTACCGACCGCCGTGCCACCTTGAGCCAGCGCGTAGAGACGCGGCGTCACGGCATTGAGCCGTTCAACGGCACGGCGAATCTGCACAGCCCAGCCGGACATCTCCTGCCCCACGGTGACTGGCATCGCATCCATAAGGTGCGTGCGCCCGGTAGTCACGATATCGGCGGTCTCACGCGATTTGGATTCAATAACCTCGGCGAGGTGCACCAGAGCCGGCAGAAGTTTCTCCTTCAGCTCCAGCGCGGCGCTTACATGTATGGCCGTGGGGATGGTGTCGTTGCTGCTCTGACCCATGTTGACGTGATCGTTCGGGTGTACCGGCTGACCCAGCGCACGTGCCGCCAAATGCGCAATCACCTCGTTGGCATTCATGTTGGTACTGGTGCCGGAGCCCGTCTGGAACACGTCGATCGGGAACTGGCGGTCGTGCTGCCCCTCGGCCACCTCCAGTGCGGCCACCTCTATGGCATGGGCGCGCCCGGCGTCGAGCATGCCGAGTTCCTGGTTGACGCCTGCCGCGCAAGCCTTGATGAGGCCAAGCGCACGAATAAAGGCACGTGGCAAAGTCAGGCCGCTGATGGGGAAGTTCTGCACCGCGCGCTGGGTTTGGGCGCCCCACATGGCTTTGGCCGGCACCTTGAGTTCGCCCATGCTGTCGTGTTCTAGCCGGAATCCAGTGTCGGCCATGATTTTTCTCCAAGAAGTGAGCTCATATATATATCGTAACGTCATGATCTGATGATATAATTCTTTTCAAAGATACAGATTACTCGGTGCCTGCGAAAACGTCGTAACCACTCGGTTATTATCCGCAATACCCCCGGGGTTTGCACGGAAACCACATGCCGCTCACGCCGCTGACTGCGATTTCCCCGCTGGATGGGCGCTACACCACACGTCTCGACTCGCTGCGTGGGCTGTTTAGCGAGGCGGGACTCATGCGCCAGCGGGTACGCGTGGAAGTCGCCTGGCTCAGGACGCTGGCCGGACACCCGCAACTGCCCGAGATTCCGGCACTCAGCCGGCGAGCGAGCAGCACTTTGGATCGCTTGGTAACGGAGTTCAATCCAACCTCCGCCGCACGCATCAAGGAAATCGAAGCCACAATCAATCATGACGTCAAGGCTGTTGAGTACTACCTCAAGGAGCAGGTGCACGGCGACAGCGAACTGCAGCGCGTTGGCGAGTTTCTGCATTTCGCCTGCACCTCCGAGGACATCAACAATCTCGCTTACGCCCTGCTGCTGCGCGAGGCGCGCAACCTGCACCTGCTGCCGGCTATGGAAAACATCCTGGATCGCATGCGCGACGCGGCACATCGATACGCCGACATGGCCATGCTGGCACGCACTCACGGGCAGCCGGCTTCGCCCACCACACTGGGCAAGGAGTTCGCCAACCTCGCTGCGCGCATGCGCCGCCAGCGTGCACAACTGGCAGCGGTCAGCATCAACGGAAAATTCAATGGTGCCGTCGGCAACTACAACGCGCATGTGGCTGCCGCTCCGAACCTTGACTGGCCGGCTCTCGGCAATCAGATGGTGCGGGCGCTGGAGCTCGAATGGTCGCCCTACACCACCCAGATCGAACCACACGACTGGATGGCGGAATACTTCGACGCGTTGGCGCGCTTCAATACCGTGCTGCTAGATACCTGCCGGGATCTTTGGGGTTACATCGCGCTCGGCTATTTCCGCCAGAAAGCCGTGAGTGCCGAAGTCGGCTCGTCCACGATGCCGCACAAGATCAATCCCATTGATTTTGAAAACGCCGAGGGCAACCTGGGCATTGCCAATGCGCTGCTGCGGCATTTCGCCGAAAAACTGCCGATATCCCGGTGGCAACGCGACCTTACCGACTCCACGGTGCTGCGCAACGTAGGCGTAGCCATCGGCCACAGCCTGCTGGCGTATGAGTCCTTCACAAAGGGATTGAGCAAACTGGAAGCGGATGCCGCACGCATGCAACAGGAACTGGATGACAACTGGGAGGTCCTGGCGGAAGCCGTGCAGACCGTGATGCGGCGCTACGGCCTGCCTTCCCCTTACGAACAACTTAAGGCCTTGACGCGCGGCAAGCGGCTGGATCGTGAACAGCTGCAGCAGTTCATTCGCGAGCTGAAATTGCCTGATGCGGCCAAAAAACACCTCCTGGAATTGACGCCCGCCAGCTATACGGGGCTTGCAACCCGCTTGGCCCACGACATCTGAATGCCCGGCGTCGTTCCGATCAGTGAGCTGACACAATACGCCTTCAGACCGTGCCAGGTATTACTGCAGCTGCGGCTTTCGTCTGATGGCTCGTTACAATACCGGGCAACAGCGCCTGAGCCGAGTGCCGGAACATGACTGACCGTCCACCCACCTATCGAATTCTCGCAACCTCCGGTGACTGTCATCAGGCCGCATTGCAACTGGCCACTCAGGCGCGCCGCAGTCTGGCGCTGTTCTCGCGTGATCTGGAACCGGTGATTTACGACACCGCGGATTTTATCGCTGCCGTACAACAGCTGGCGCTGCGCAGCCGGTATACGCGCATTCGCATGGCGGTGATTGATCCGCAACTCGCGGTCAGCGACGGCCACCGCCTCATCGAGCTGACGCGGCGGCTCAGCAGTTACATGGAAATCCGCCGGCCTGCGGAGGACCACGCGAAAATCGCTGAAGCGTTCCTGATCAGTGACGATACCGGCCTGATGTTCCGGCCACTGGCCAGCCGCTTTGAGGGCTTCGCCGATCTAGATGATCCGTTCCAGGCCCGCAACCGTCTGCGGCAATTCGATGAGATTTGGGAGGCGGCGGAGCCCGAGCAGGAATTCCGCCGCCTGGGCCTGTGAATCCAGTCACGCCATGCCGGATGTGTGTTTGCCACAGCCATCTGTCGGGCACCACGGTGAAAGCATGACCTGGTCGCCACACGTCACCGTGGCTGCGATCGCCGAGCAGAACCAGCGCTTCCTGGTAGTGGAAGAGAACGTGCGCGGCCGCCTGGTGCTGAACAATCCCGCTGGCCACCTGGAGGCCGGCGAAAGTTTCACTACCGCGGTGCGGCGTGAAACCCTGGAGGAAACCGGCTGGGAGTTCGAGCCCGACGCTATTACCGGCATTTATCTGTGGACGAATGCTGACATTCACACTACCTTTCTGCGCATTACCTTTTGCGGCCGTTGCCTCCGCCAACATCCCGAGCGCACGCTGGATACGGGAATTGTCGCTCCCAGGTGGATGACACGCGCGGAACTTGGTGCGCGCAGCGTGCGACTGCGCAGCCCGCTGGTGCTGCGCTGCATTGACGACTATCTCGGCGGCCGGCGTTTTCCCCTGGATATGCTCGCCTCGCTGGACTCCGTCACGCCACACGCTACCCAGGCGCGCAGTTGAGCGGTGTTTCCGGCAGGTAAAATAGGCTCATGAATGGGAGCACTGGATCTCGCGTGCTGGTCGGCCTGTCCGGCGGTGTAGATTCCGCGGTCGCCGCCCTGCTGCTCAAACAGCAGGGCCATGCCGTGGAAGGTCTGTTCATGGACAACTGGGAGGACGGCGAGGAGCAGACCTACTGCACGGCCGCCGAGGACTTCCAGGACGCCCGCCAGGTATGCGACACGCTCGGTATCCCGCTGCACAAGGTCAATTTCGCGGCTGATTACCGCGAGCGCGTGTTCCGCCTGTTCCTTGACGAATACGCCGCCGGCCGCACACCCAATCCGGATGTAGTCTGCAACCGTGAGATCAAGTTCAAGGTGTTTCTGGACTACGCGCTGCGTATGGGCGCGGAGTCCATCGCCACCGGACATTACGCGCGCCTCACCCGCGACGGCCAGCAGGCACGGTTGCTGAAAGCCCGTGACGCCGCCAAGGACCAGAGTTATTTCCTGCACGCGGTGCCGCAGACGGCGCTGGCGCGCGCGCAGTTTCCACTCGGCGAGATGCACAAACGCGAAGTGCGCGCGCTGGCGCGCGCCGCGGGGTTCGCCAATCACGCCAAACCCGACAGCACCGGCATCTGCTTCATTGGTGAGCGCCGTTTTGCCGAGTTCCTGGCGCACTATTTGCCGGCACAACCGGGTGACATCGAAACGCCGGAAGGGGAAATCATCGGCCGGCATCAGGGACTCATGTACTACACGCTCGGCCAGCGCCGCGGCCTCGGCATCGGCGGCCGGCAGGATGCCGTCGATGCGGCCTGGTACGTGGCCGCCAAGGATCGAGCGCGCAACGTACTGGTGGTCGTACAGGGACCGGAGCACAAAGCACTCACGCAGCACTGGCTGGTGGCGGAACAACTCCACTGGATCGCGGGCACTCCCCCGGCGACAGAGTTCGACTGCAGCGCCAAGAGTCGTTACCGCCAGCCGGACCAACTCTGCCATGTAAGTTTGCAGGACGGCACGGCGCGCGTGAACTTCAACGAGCCGCAGCGGGCGCTGACGCCGGGCCAGTATGTCGTGCTTTACCGCGGTGAAGAGTGTCTGGGCGGCGGCGCGATTCGCGCCGTGGAAACGACAGCCTTTGCCGGCACACGTACGCGGCACGCCGCATGAGCCGATCATTGTCGGACCGGGTGCTGGCACTGGCCGGCGTGGTCCAGGCCAGCGCGTTGGTGAACGACGTGGCCACCGGTGCGCAACAATCCGACGAACTGGCTTTGCACGCCACCCTCGGCAGCATCATCAAAACCGAAACCCGCGACGTGCCGGAGGTGTTTGGCGGCTTGCGCGGCCTGGGGCTCGGTCTGCGGCGCCTGGCGGCCTTGCTAGGAACGCACGATCAGCAAAGTGATCTGGTGGTACTGCGCTACACGCTCAGTCTGATGCAGTTGCAGGCCAAGGTGATACGCCGTCGCGCGCTGCGCCAGGTGCTGGAAGAAGGCATCCGCAGAGCCCACGGCCAATTCCAGCATTTCGGTCCACTGCACCCCAACGTGCTCGCCAGTCTCGCCGACACCTATGCGCGCAGCGCGGGCACCATTCAACCGCGCATCATGGTGACCGGAGACGCCGCGCAGCTCCAGAACCCGCGCATCATCAATCTGGTACGCAGTCTGCTGCTCGGCGGATTGCGTGCCGCGGTACTGTGGCGGCAATGCGGCGGTTCGCGCTGGATGCTGTTGTTCACGCGCGCGCATTTGCACCGGGAAGCCACGCGCCTGCTTGGCGAGCGCGGACGTTACGCCTGAAGGCAGCCATCCTTTATAATGCGCACGTAGACCATCTGTTTTTGCTCTGCCTGCAACGTGATTGCGGAGCTGCGTCCCCGCCGGAGTCGTCATGAAAGACAGTTTCAAATCCCGCGCCACACTCAGTGTCGGCGGCAAGAACTACGAGATCTTCAGACTCGATGCCCTGGAAAAGAAGTATCAGGTTTCGCGCCTGCCCTACTCGCTGAAGGTGCTGCTGGAAATGCTGCTGCGCCTGGAAGACGGGGTGAGCGTCAAAGCCGCCGACATCGAGGCGCTGGCGTCGTGGGATCCCAAGGCCGAGCCCAGCAAGGAAATCGCGTTTACCCCGGCACGCGTGTTGATGCAGGACTTCACGGGTGTGCCCGCGGTAGTGGATCTGGCCGCGATGCGTGATGCCATGAAGAATCTCGGCGGCAACCCGGAAAAAATCAACCCGCTGGCGCCCGCCGAACTCATCATCGACCATTCGGTACAGGTAGATTTTTTCGCCAGCCCCGACGCGCTCGCGAGGAACGCCGAGATGGAATTCCAGCGCAATCAGGAGCGCTATTCATTCCTCAAGTGGGGCCAGCAATCCTTCGAAAACTTCAAGGTGGTCCCGCCCGACACTGGCATCTGCCACCAGGTCAATCTGGAATACCTGTCGCGCGTGGTGTTCGAGCGCGAGGTGAACGGCAAGCTGCAGGCCTACCCAGACACGCTGGTTGGCACGGATTCACATACCACCATGGTCAACGGCCTGGGCGTGCTCGGCTGGGGCGTAGGCGGCATCGAAGCGGAAGCCGCGATGCTCGGCCAGCCCTCGACCATGCTCATTCCGCAAGTCGTGGGCGTGCGGCTTTCCGGCAAATTGTCCGAAGGCGCCACCGCCACCGATCTGGTGCTCACGATCGCGGAACTGCTGCGCAAGACCGGCGTAGTGGGAAAATTCGTGGAATATTTCGGACCCGGCGTGCCCAATTTGCCGCTCGCCAACCGCGCGACGCTGGGCAACATGTCGCCGGAATTCGGCTCAACCTGCGCCATCTGCCCGATTGACGCCGAGACCTTGAGCTATCTCAAGCTCACCGGCCGCAGCCATGAACGCATCCAGCTGGTCGAAACCTACGCAAAAGCACAAGGGCTGTGGCACGAACCGGGAGAGAAACCCGCGGAGTACAGCCAGATTGTGGAGCTGGATCTCGCGAGCATCGAACCGAGTATCGCCGGCCCGAAGCGTCCCCAGGACCGCATCCCGCTGAAAACCGCCAAGGAGACCGTCGGCAAGTACGCGGCCAAGCTCGCCGCGGAACGCGCGCAGCGTCTACAGGATGAAGCGCGTTTCGAGGATGAAGGCGGGACCGTGTCGCAAAAAGCGCACCCCGTAATTACGCCCGGCGCGTCTGCCGTCAGCATGGACGGCAACAGCTTCACGCTGCGGGATGGCGCCGCCGTCATCGCCGCGATCACGAGTTGCACCAACACCTCGAATCCCGAAGTCATGATCGGAGCCGGCTTGCTGGCGCGCCGTGCACGTGCGCTCGGACTGAAACCCCAGCCCTGGGTCAAAACCAGCCTCGCACCCGGCTCCAAGGTCGTGACCGACTATCTGCGTAAAGCCGGGTTGCTCGAGGATCTCGCCGCGCTCGGGTTCGCGCTCGTGGGCTATGGCTGCACCACCTGCATCGGCAACTCGGGCCCGCTGCGTCCGGAAATCAGCCAGGCCATCGACGCGGGCGATTTGTCCGCCTGTGCGGTGCTGTCCGGCAACCGCAATTTCGAAGGGCGCATTCACCCGGAAGTCAAAATGAACTTCCTGGCATCGCCGCCCCTGGTAGTAGCCTACGCCATTGCCGGCAGCATGATCGTGGACCTGGCGAAGGATCCGCTCGGTACCGGCAAAGACGGCAAGGCCGTGTATCTCAAGGACATCTGGCCCAGCCAGAAGGAAATATCCGACCTGATTGCAAACAACATCGAGTCCGACATGTTCACCGAGGTGTACGACAAGGTCTACGCGGGCGACCAGCACTGGAATGGCATGCGCGTTCCCGAAGGCGAGATCTATCAATGGGACGAGCATTCCACCTATGTGCGCAACCCGCCCTACTTCGACGGCATGCGCATGCAGCCGCTAACGGTTGCCGATATCACGGGCGCACGCGTACTGGCGCTGCTCGGCGACTCGGTGACCACCGACCACATTTCACCCGCGGGCAGCATCAAGAAGAACGGACCGGCGGGCGAATATCTGATCAAACACGGCGTGCAGCCCAAAGACTTCAATTCCTACGGCTCGCGGCGCGGCAATCACGAAGTCATGATGCGCGGCACCTTCGCCAACATCCGCTTGCGCAATCTGCTGGCGCCTGGCACGGAAGGCGGCGTGACCACGTATATCCCGAGCGGTGAAGTCATGTCCATCTACGACGCCTCGGTGAAATACCAGAAGGACGCAACGCCGCTGCTGGTAATCGCCGGCGAGGAATATGGCAGCGGCTCTTCACGCGACTGGGCCGCCAAGGGCACCCTGCTGCTGGGTGTGAAGGCGGTAATCGCCAGGAGTTTCGAGCGTATTCATCGCTCCAACCTCATCGGCATGGGCGTGTTGCCGCTGCAATTCCACAAGGGCGAGGATGCCAAATCCCTGGGCCTGACGGGCAAGGAGGAATATTCCATCGAAGGCATGGATGGTGCCAACGCCAGGGAAGTTACCGTCAAGGCCAAGGCCGACGACGGCAAGGTCACGAGCTTCAAGGTACGCGTGCGCCTGGATACACCCAAGGAACGCGATTACTACCGCAACGGCGGCATCCTGCAATACGTGTTGCGTCAGCTGGCAGCGTAATCCGTCCCACGGCGCGACACAGAACGCAATTCCAGTTCAGCGGGGGTCAAAGCTCCGTTCTGATGTGCAAAACCCCGCCACCGGCGGGGGTTTTTTATGCGCTCAGGCGGTCGTGGCGGGTACCGCATGCACGCCGTGTACCGCCAGGATTCCAAAGCCGACAATCATTCCAGCGATCAGCAGCACATACACGACAAGCAGCACGATCATGAGCATACCGAGGTACTTCCAGAAGGATTTCTGCCGCGCCAGCGCGTCTTCCACAGCCACTTGGATGTTCCCCGGTGCCATGCGCCCGATGGCCGAGCCGTAGCGGAACAGTATGATGCAGGGCAGCAGATACATGAATACCGCTGCCACGATTTCCACCGCGCCGATACCGAAGCCAAGCGCGGGGCTGAAAACCCGCGGCAGGGGCTGTTGCCCAGGCATGGCGCCGATGAGACTGAACGCCGCGAACATCCAGATTCCGCCGATGATCATGAAGGCGGTGAGAATAAAACCCAGTATGGCCAGAAAAATCACCCACGGCCGGGTGCGGCGTAGCGAATCGAGCATGCCGTCGGTGAGTGCGTTGGCGGTGTCCTGCATGACAAGCCTCTCTCGTCAAACCCCATTGACCACGCATAAAAAACCGCCGTTATCCTGACTGATAACAGCGGCTGAATGCAACGGGTCGCGCGCTTACTTGAGCTCTTCGGTTTTCCACACCACCGGTTCCCAATTGCCGGAAGCATCGAATTTGGCGCCGATGTAGTAGGCCTTGCCGGCCTGCAGGGCGAGTTTTAGGTCCTGCATCTGGCGGGCATCGGGCAGTTTCTGTTTGAGACCCGGCACGTAGTCGAGATTCACGACCTTGGTGAGTTTGATGCGCAGCGTGTAGTCGCCCGGCTTCATCCACACCACGGCTTGGTCCGAACGGTTGGTGAGCGTGCCATCCACCATCCAGATGCGCACCGGATATATCTGCTGGGGCACCATCTTGTAATTCAGATACAGAGCGGCATGCGGCTCGCTGCGCGAGTTCACGAACGCGGACGAAACTGCGGCAAACGCCGTGACGCAGATCGCCGCACACAGCACACCCGCACACCAGGCTAGCGAATTGCGAATTGCGATATTCATGGATTGCCTCCTGCGCGCAGGTGAAACCCGCAAGCAAAAACCTAATACTTGGCGGCTTCCGTCTTCCACACTACGGGCTGCCATTTGCCCGAAGCCGCAAATTTGGCGCCGATGTAATAGGCGGTGCCGGCCTGCACATTCAGCTTCAGTTCATGCGCCTTCTGTCCATACGCGGCATTGCGCGAGAGGCCCGGAACATCGGCGATGTTGACTGCGCCCAGCTTGATATTGAACGTGTAGTCGCCGGGTTTGACCCACAACACGCCCTGGTCGGAACGGTTGGTCAGCTCGCCATCCACCGCCCAGATTTTTACCGGCCAGATCTGCTTCGCGGTCTGGTTCACATTGAGATACAGCACGCCATGGGGCTCGCTGCGCGAACCCACAAACGGCGAAGCCGCCGTGGCCGTCACGCCTACGGCTGCCAGTACCAAGCCGAGCACCCATGCACTGAATCGAGCATTCATCGTCCACCTCCTCCGGGCCAAACCCGGAACACACTCAAAGTATAGCTCAAAAATACGAAGAATTACGTTGTTACAGTAAAGTCACCACGGACCCCGCGCCACCGGTCGTGATGGGTCACGAATCCACTCACTCCAGGAACCCGCATACAGCCTGCCGCCACTCAGTCCCGCCACCTCCATGGCCAGCAGGTTGTGGCAGGCGGTGACGCCGGAACCACACATACAGACTGTCTCGCCGGATGCCGCGCCGGCGAAGGCCGCCAAGAAGCGCGTACGTAGCGTCTCGGCTGATTGGAATCGTCCATTCCCCGAAATGTTCCCCAAATACGGCAGGTTGACGGCGCTCGGTACATGGCCGGCCACTGCGTCAATCGGTTCCTGCTCACCGCGAAAGCGCTCGGCGGCGCGCGCGTCCAGCAGCCGGCCGATGCCGGCATGCACGCGTCGCAGCACGGACCCGGAACTGAGCCACTTACGGTCATCCGGTCTGGCCCGGAAGTTCCCCCGTGCCGACTCTGGCGGTGGCTCGTGACTGACCGGCCGACCTTCCCTGAGCCACTCGGCCCAGCCGCCGTCAAGCACCGCGACTTGCGGATGACCCAGCCAGCGCAACAGCCACCAGAGCCGCGCAGCAAAAGCTCCGGCCGCATCGTCGTAGGCCACCACCTGGGTGTCGGCCCCCACGCCAGCACCCGCAAGTTTCGCTGCCAGAATCTCCGCATCGGGCAAGGGATGACGCCCGCTCGCAGGCGTCACTGGGGAAGCCAGGTCCCGATCCAGGTGCAGATAGCGCGCACCCGGAATGTGTCCGGCGGCATACGCGCGCTCACCGGCGGATGGATCACTGAGCGCAAAACGGCAATCAAAGATGCACCAGCCGGAATTGAGCTGCCGTGCCAGGGTTTTCGCATCAATCAGCGTGGTGTATCGCATGTCGTTTCCTCATAAATGCGTCGCGGAAAAGTATAATTCCGGGCACCCGCAAGGAGCGCATTCATGGAACACACGCTTAAGGGCAAAACCCTGTTCATCACCGGCGCGAGCCGCGGCATCGGCGCAGCCATTGCACTGCGTGCGGCGGCCGACGGCGCCAACATCGTGATTGCCGCCAAATCCGCACAGCCCAATCCCAAGCTGCCCGGCACCATCCACACGATGGCGGCCGAAGTGGAAAAGGCCGGCGGACGCGCGCTGGCCATTCAGACCGACGTGCGCAACGAGGAATCCGTGCATGCGGCGGTCGCCCAGGCGGCGAAACACTTCGGCGGCATTGACATCCTGGTGAACAACGCCAGCGCCATCTGGCTCGCGGGTACCGCCGATACGCCCATGAAGCGCTTCGATCTGATGATAGCGGTGAATCTGCGCGGAACCTTCCTGTGTTCACAAACCGCATTGCCACAGTTGTTGCAGGCCGCGAATCCGCATATTCTCAATCTTGCGCCACCGCCCAATCTCGCGCCCAAATGGTTCGCGAGACACACCGCCTACACCATTTCCAAGTACGGCATGAGCCTGTGCACGCTCGGCATGGCCACGGAATTTGCCGGACGCGTGGCGGTTAACGCGCTCTGGCCGCGCACCGTGATCGCCACGGCAGCCATCGCCATGCTTGGCGGGCGCGTGGCGGCGGAGCAATGCCGTACACCGGAAATCGTCGCCGATGCCGCGCATGCCATCCTTACGCGGGATGCCCGGACCTGTTCAGGTAATTTTTTCATTGATGACGAAGTGCTGCGCGAGGAAGGCGTAACCGAACTGGACAAGTATGCTGTCAGACCCGGCAGCCCCTTGACGCCTGACCTGTTTCTCGACTGAGCTCTCGCTTCACTCAGGCTGTCTCGGAAGCGCGATGCCACTATGGGTCAGGAAGAAATCAGCAAAGCTCTCGACCGGTGCACCTCGTTACTTCAACTCCACCCACGCCGGCACATCGCGCCAGGCCTCGCCCAATTCCCGATCCAGCTCGCGCCAGTGCGGCTCGTAGCGCGCCACCAGTTTCCAGAACCGCGGCGAGTGACTGAGCACGCGCGTGTGTGCCAGTTCGTGCACCAGTAGATAACGCACCAACCGCGGCTCGAGAAACAGCAATTTGTAATTCAGGCTGAGCGTGCCATTGGAAGAACAGCTGCCCCAGCGGCTGCTCTGGCCACGTATCTGCAATCGGCGGTAGCTGGCCTGCATGAGCGCGCACAGTCGCAAGGCCTGGGGCTCCAGACTGACACGCGCACGCCGCGTCAACCAGCGGCGCAGCGCGGCACGGCATCGCGCGTCATCGGCATCGGTATGCAGCACAGTCAGGCTACCCGCTGCGGTGTGCAAGCGGACAGCGGCCGCCGTCTGTTTGCGGTAATGCACCTGCCAATGTTCCCCAAGCGCCAGCAGGTTCAGCTCGCTGGGCAACTCCCGGTCCGCGTCCGTGAGCTGTGACTGCATCTCCGACCAGGTGCTGCGTATCCACTGCCGCTGCCTGGCAAGAAATGCGCGCACCCGCTCCTTGCTGGTGTGCGTGGGAATCACCACCTCGATCCCCTGCCAAGGCGTGATGCGCACCTGCAACTGCTTCGCGCGCGTACTGCGGCGCCAGCGGTATTCCATCGATTCCAACATGCCCATTGGTTGTTCCACTTTCCGGATTTCAGCTCGGTAGCGCTATTCGATTCACGCGTGTCGCCAGTAACAGCAAGCGCAGCCCCGCGGAAAAACTGTCGCCGCATTCCGCGCACGGCGCACGCACCAAGCCTGCTTCACGGGTCAGCGAAACGATAAATTGCGGGACCCCATGATTCTATGGGCATCGCCCATGGCTGGGCTAGACCAGCGCCACCAGGGCCATAATCAGCAGGTACAGGGTGGCGGCCAGGCCCACCAGCCAGCTGGAACTGCGCAACCAGGACGCACCCAAAATACCGGCCGGCATATGCACCAGCCGCGCAGCCAGGAAGGCCAGACTGGCCCAGGCCGTATATTGGGTAAAGCCGCCGGTGAAAGCGAGCAGCAGGACGGCGATGGCAAACGGCGGATAATTTTCCCGCAGGTTGTCGTGCGCATGCAGCGCACGTTCGGCGGTTGCCGGCAACGCCGGCCGCACTTCGCCCACGCGCTTGCCTGCGTTCCACGGAAACCCGTACGTTTGGGATTGGGCGATCAGTGGCGGCAACCAGGAAAACAGGTAGAACAAGGTGACTACCGCCAAAACTGTCATCTCCGGAGACATGCTCCACCTCCTCGCGTACAGTGTGCCGGACCTGATGCCGACAGCGGGCAATCGCGGGCACCATTGGATAATGGATTGACGCTCGGCACTGTACACCCATGCTGACCCTTCTCCGCCAATGGCGTGAACGTTCCATTCTCAAACGCCGGCCGATCGGCGAGCGTGCCTGGCGGCAGGCGCTCGACCATTGCGCGCCAGCGCGCCGCCTCAGCGCCGATGCGCAAGCCCGTCTGCGCGTGCTGGCTACGCTGTTCCTGGCGGAAAAGTCACTGGAGCCGGTACGGGGATTGCAGCTTGACGATGGCATGCGCACGCTGCTCGCGGCGCATGCCTGCATTCCGATCCTGAATCTCGGTCTCAGATGGTATCGCGGTTGGCACGGCGTGGTGCTCTATCCCGGTCTGTTCATTCCCAATCGCCAGTTTGTGGACGCGGCCGGCGTGGTGCACCACGATCAGCGCGTCATGGCCGGCGAATCCTGGCAACAAGGCCCGCTGATCCTGTCCTGGGAATCGGTGATGCAAGCCGGCACGCCGCCCGGACACAACGTGGTGATCCACGAATTCGCACACAAGCTCGACATGTTGAACGGCGAAGCCAACGGCTTTCCACCCCTGCACCGAAACATGCGCCGCGGCGAATGGACGCGCGCCTTCAAACAGGCCTACGCCGAGTTGCGGCGCCGCTGGCAAACCGGCGAACCCACGCCACTCGATCCTTACGGTTTGGGAAACCCCGGCGAATTTTTCGCCGTGGCGAGTGAAGCATTTTTTGAAACACCGGTTATATTGCGCACGCGTCTGCCCGAGCTTTATCGGCAACTGTGTCTCTTCTACCGTCAGGATCCCAGCAGCTTGTGAACGCGCACCACGCACTGTTAGATATCGGCGCCAATCTGACGCACGACAGCTTCAACGCTGACCGCGAAGCGGTGATCGGCCGCGCACAAACAGTCGGCGTCCAACAATTCATTGTCACCGGCAGTGACGCGGAGCACAGCCGCAAGGCGCTCGAACTGTGCCGCCAATGGCCGGGCACATTGTTTGCCACCGCCGGCACGCATCCACATCAGGCTAAAGATTTTGATCTAGGCGCGCCAGCTGCACTACGCGCACTGCTTTCCGAACCAGAAGTCTTGGCGGTAGGCGAATGCGGCCTGGATTATTTCCGCAATTTCTCCCCTCAGGACCAGCAGCGCCGGGTGTTCGAAGCGCAACTGGAACTGGCGGCGGAAACCCACAAGCCGGTATTCCTGCACCAGCGCGACGCGCACGCGGATTTCACCACGATGTTACGGCGTTGGCGGCCGCGCTTGTCCGCCGCGGTCGTACATTGTTTCACCGATGGCGAGCGGGAACTGCAGGATTACCTGGAACTCGACTGCCACATCGGCATCACCGGCTGGATCTGCGATGAGCGCCGTGGTGCGCATCTGCGCGCACTGGTCAAACTGATTCCCGGCGACCGGCTCATGCTGGAGACCGATGCGCCCTATCTGCTGCCGCGTGACCTCAAACCCAAACCACACACGCATCGCAACGAGCCGATGTATCTCGCACATATATGCGAGACTGTGGCGGAGTGCGTGGGTAAACCCCGCGCGCAGGTTGCCGATGAAACCACAGCCAACGCCAGGCGTTTTTTCAACATCCTGTTAAAATGAGTACACGCATCGCTCTACCCGTCCGGAGATCACAGTGAATCAAGAAAAAATCCAGCAGTTCGTCGGCCGCAACTGGGACGATTCCATACTGCCTACGATTCAGGATTACATCCGCATTCCCAACAAGTCGGTCGCCTTTGACCGCGACTGGCAGCAGCACGGCCACATGGAGCGCGCCGTGCAACTCGCAGCCGAGTGGTGCCGCCGTAATGCAGTTCCGGGCATGCAGCTTGAAATCCTGCGGGCTGAAGGCCGCACCCCGCTGTTGTTCATTGAAATTCCCGGCGCAGGCACGGACACCGTGCTGCTCTATGGCCATCTCGACAAGCAGCCGGAATTCACCGGCTGGGCCGAGGGTCTGGATCCGTGGACGCCGGTGCGCCGCGACGACAAGCTTTACGGCCGTGGCGGCGCCGACGACGGCTACGCGGTATTTGCCTCGCTCACTGCGATCCGCGCCTTGCACGATCAGAACCTTGCGCACGCGCGCTGCGTGGTGGTCATCGAGTGCTGCGAGGAATCCGGCAGTCTGGATCTGCCGTTCTACATTTCCCAATTGGGCGAGCGTCTCGGCAAAGTGAGTCTGGTGGTGTGTCTCGATGCCGAGTGCGGCAACTACGACCAGCTCTGGTGCACCACCTCGCTGCGCGGCAATCTGACCGGCACTCTGGCCGTGGACGTGCTCACCCAGGGCGTGCATTCCGGCGCCGCGAGCCCGATCGTGCCCTCAAGTTTCCGGATTTTGCGCACTCTGCTGGACCGCGTCGAGAACAGCGCCACTGGCGCCAGCAAACTCAAAAGCCTGAAACTTGTGATTCCCGCGCAACGCCGCACCCAGATGCAGCGCGCCGCGAAAGTGCTCGGCAAAAGCGTTTACGGTAAATTCCCGTTCGTGAAAGGCATGCGGCCGACCTCCACGAATCCGGCCAAGCTGCTCGCGGAAAACACCTGGGGCGCAACCCTTTCCGTTACCGGCGCCGAGGGACTGCCAGCGATTGATAACGCCGGCAACGTGCTGCGTCCGGGTACAGCGGTGAAGTTGTCTTTCCGTCTTCCTCCGACGGCGGACGCGCGCAAAGTGATGGCCGAAGTCAAAAGCTTGCTGGAAAAAAATCCGCCTTATGGCGCGCGCGTTAAATTCACATCCGATCCAGCAGCCATGGGTGGCTGGAATGCTTCGCCCGTGTCTCCCTGGCTGGAGCGTTCCATGCAGGCCGCCTCGAAAGCATTTTTCGGCAAGGACGCCATGTACATGGGTACCGGCGGCAGCATTCCGTTCATGGGCATGCTCGGCAAGAAATTCCCCAAGGCCCAATTCCTGGTGACCGGTCTCCTCGGTCCGCATGCCAATGCGCACGGCCCGAACGAATTCCTGCACATTCCCACGGCCAAGAAACTCACTGCCTGCGTGGCGCAAGTGCTGGCTGACCACCGGGTGCACAATCCCGGGTGATGTGCATGATGAACGGGCGGCGCGTGTAGTCGCCGTAGCCATGAAGATCGCAGATGGATATTGCGGCGATGCTGATGGGTGGCGCTGTCAGACCATCGGCGCATCGGACGATTGGGTCTTGACTGCCGGCAATTCCTCGTCGGCATGAACACCAGCGGCTGTACACAGCTTCGTCCACGCAGCCTTGAGCTTGGCGTCCAGCGCAACGGCCGGCTGTTTCTTGCGCCGCAGTGGGCGGGCAAAATCGTCGAATAACTGCACTTCGGCTGGGCAGCCTTTGGGGAATTGACACTTGCCCGTGAACAGCACGCGCGGCACGATGTCCAGTTCCGGGGCCAATGCGCGCAGCGCAATGCTGCGATCCTGCAATGCGTGCAACGGATTGCGGAACACGAAACGCCGCCGTCCCACGGCACTCCACTGGTCCATTTTGCTGCCGGCAAACACGGCGCCATCGGCGTGGCGCAGCAACAGCAGGTAGAGCTTGCCGTCGCGCAGCAGCAGCGCGTCCACTCCGATGTGGCCGCCGACACCGTCCGGCAACACCACGTCGCGCATCAGCCGGTCGGCAATATTGCGCAAGGTCCCGAGCATGTTGCGGCGCGCCGCCGTGAGGCGCAGCCAGATGAAAAGGGCAATAACGGCCGCCAACAGGCAGGCCAGCACTGCGATCGCCAGCCACAACAGCCAGCTTGCGTACCACGGATGCATGCGCACACTCTCCCCTGAGCCGCGGGATTCCTTGTTATCGGAGGGCGGGTATTTTACTTAAGTAAGCGAAGTTTGAGAATCAGTCTAGAACGGAATGCGGCGCAACAAAATGTCGCGGAACATTACCCAATCGCCCGCGAGGCTGCGCAATGGATACTTGAAAGTGGCAGGACGATTCTTTTCGAAGAAGAAGTGCCCGACCCAGGCAAAGCCATAGCCGAAAACCGGCATCAATATGAAACCCCACCACCATTGACTGACCAACACGCCGATCAAGGTAAGCAGAACTAGCCAGCTGCCGATGAAATGCAACCGCCGGTTGCTGCGATTGCGATGCTCGCTCAGATAGAACCCGTAAAACGTGCGGAAGTCGGCGAATTCCTGTGCCATGGCGCGCTCCTGGGTCAAGCCATAAGCACAAATATACCGCGTGCATCCCGGAAAATCGCAATGCTCACGATAAACGCGAACAGCAGGATGGCAGCGGCGAACAGGGTAAACCGCAGCCAGCGTGGCCGCTGCAGACGAAACGCCAACACGCCGAGCACGATGTAGCCGATCACGCACAGGATCTTCACGCCCAGCCAGGTGACGTGGAAGGGATTGAGCCTGAGCATCACCGCAAGCCAGATGCCCATGGCGAGCAGCAGGCTGTCCACGATGTGGGGCAGCACCTTCCAGATGCGCTGAGGCAGCGGCCGGGCGCCCTGCACGGTAAACCCGCCGCGCAACACGAATAGCACAATGCTGCCGCCCGCGAAAATCATGTGGGCCAGCCGGACTTCATAAAACACGCAGGGTCTCCATGGGAGGGTTGAATTTGGTTATTGCTGCTTACAGGACTAGAATAGTCCCATATCGTTTACGAGTCCAAGGCCGATGCTGCGTGTAAGCAAACTGACCGATTACGGCACCGTGGTGCTGGCGCACATGGCGCTCAAGCCGGAAGCCGTGTTTGCCGCCTCCGACGTGGCCGCCGGAACGCACCTGACCGTGCCCACGGTGAGCAAATTGCTCAAGTGTTTCACGCGCGCCGGCCTGGTGACCTCGCAGCGCGGCGCACGCGGCGGATACAGCCTGGCGCGCGCGCCGGAGCGCATTACCGCGGTGGAGATCATCGACGCCGTCGAAGGCCGGGTCGCCATCACGCAGTGCAGCCTCGGGCACGACCGCTGCAACCTGGAAGCGGTATGCGGCGTCGGTCACAACTGGCAGCGCATCAGCATGGCGATCCGCGAAGCGCTGCGTACCGTAACGCTGGCGCAGCTCGCGCGGCCGACCGCCGCGGTACCGCTGCACATGGATTTTGGCGCGCTACTCACGCACGCGCGCCACTCCCGCACCTGAACGAGGCAAGCGCATGGCCAAACGCGCAACTGACCTGGAAAAGCTGATGCGCAGCGAGTACCGCCACGGCTTCGTCACCGACATCGAAGCCGATACGGTGCCGCCCGGCCTGAACGAGGACGTGATCCGGCTGATCTCGGCCAAAAAAGCCGAGCCGGAATTCATGCTCGCGTGGCGCCTCAAGGCCTACCGTCACTGGATCAGTATGCGTGAGCCGCAGTGGGCGCACGTCCAGCATGCGCCGATTGACTATCAGGCGATCTCCTATTACTCGGCGCCCAAGACGCAAAAAAAAGAAGAGGGTCCGAAAAGCCTTGCGGACGTGGATCCCAAGCTGCTGGAAACCTACGAGAAACTGGGCGTGCCGCTGCACGAGCGCGCCAAGTTGGCGGGCGTGGCCGTGGACGCGGTGTTTGATTCGGTTTCGGTCGCTACCACTTTCCGCAAGAAGCTGGCGGAGGTTGGCATCATTTTCTGCTCGTTCTCGCATGCCGTGCAGCATCACCCGCAGCTGGTGGAACAGTATCTCGGTTCGGTGGTGCCCTATTCCGACAACTTCTTCGCCAGCCTCAACTCCGCGGTATTCAGCGACGGCTCGTTCGTGTTCGTGCCCAAGGGAGTGCGCTGCCCCATGGAGCTGTCCACCTATTTCCGCATGAATGCCGCCAACACCGGCCAGTTCGAGCGCACGCTCATCATCGCGGAAGACGGCGCCTACGTGAGCTATCTCGAAGGCTGCACCGCGCCGATGCGCGACAACAACCAGCTGCACGCCGCGGTGGTGGAATTGATCGCACTCGAAGGCGCGCACATCAAGTATTCCACGGTGCAGAACTGGTATCCGGGCGACGCCAACGGCCAAGGCGGCATCTACAATTTCGTCACCAAACGCGGCGAATGCCGCGGCGCCAATTCACACATCGCCTGGACCCAGGTGGAGACCGGATCGGCCATCACCTGGAAGTATCCGAGCGTGATCCTGCGCGGCGATAACTCGATCGGCGAGTTTTACTCGGTCGCGGTCACCAACAACTTCCAGCAGGCCGATACCGGCACCAAGATGTTGCATATCGGCAAGAACACCCGCAGCACCATCGTGTCCAAGGGTATTTCCGCCGGTCGTTCGCAGAACAGTTACCGCGGGTTGGTGAAAGTGCTGGGCGGCGCCGACAACGCGCGCAATTTCACCCAGTGCGACGCCTTGCTGCTCAGCAACCGCTGTGGTGCGCACACTTTTCCGTACATGGAGGTCAGGAATCCCACCGCCAAGGTGGAGCACGAAGCCACCACCTCGAAGATTGACGACGACCAGTTGTTCTACTGCCGCAGCCGCGGCATTTCCGCCGAGGATGCGGTGAACATGGTGGTAAGCGGTTTCTGCAAGGACGTGTTCAAGGAATTACCGATGGAATTCGCGGTGGAGGCCCAGGGCCTGCTCGCGGTCTCGCTGGAAGGCGCGGTGGGGTGAGCGGGAATCAGGCGAGGCACTGTGCTTCGCCCCCGCGAACGCCATGCTCTGGAAGTCATGGCCGGTTAGTACACCAGGGACGGTTAACGTAAGCAAGGTTGAAACATGCTGGTCATAAAGAATTTACATGCCCAGGTCGCAGACAAGGAAATCCTCAAGGGCATAGACCTCGAGGTGAAGGCCGGTGAAGTGCATGCAATCATGGGCCCCAACGGCTCCGGCAAGAGCACGCTCGCGAACATTCTCGCCGGGCGCGACGGTTATACCGTTACTGCGGGCAGCGTCAGTTACCAGGGCAAGGACCTGCTCGCACTGGACCCGGAAATGCGCGCGCGTGAAGGTGTATTCCTGGCGCTGCAATATCCGGTGGAAATCCCGGGCGTCAACAACGTTTACCTTTTAAAGACCGCCTACAACTCCATCCGCAAACACCGCGGCGAGGAACAAGTGGACGCAGTGAAGTTCCTGTCGCTGGTCAAGGCCAAGATGAAACTGGTGGATATTGATGCGGCGTTCCTGAACCGGGCGGTCAACGAAGGGTTCTCCGGCGGCGAAAAGAAGCGCAACGAGATTCTGCAGATGCTGGTGCTCGAGCCCAGGCTGGCACTGCTCGACGAAACGGATTCCGGGCTGGACATCGATGCGCTCAAGGTCGTGGCACAGGGCATCAATGCCTTGCGCAGCCCCGAGCACGCCATGCTGCTGGTCACTCACTATCAGCGCCTGCTCGATTACGTGGTGCCCGACTATGTGCACGTGCTGGCCAACGGCCGCATCGTCAAATCCGGCGACAAGACCCTCGCCAGCGAACTTGAACAGCGCGGTTACGAGTGGGTGACGGCCGAGGCCGTTGCATGAACGCCGTGGCCGAACCCGTGCAGGCGTATGCCGACAGCTTCGAGGCGCTGCAAGGCCGACCGGCACCGGACTGGTTGGCAGCGCTGCGCCGCAACGCGTTTGCGCAGTTTGCCGAACGCGGCTTCCCACCGGAGCGACACGAGGACTGGAAGTACAGCAATACGCGCGCGCTGCAGAAACTGCGCTTCAGTCCGGCGGCCACGCAGCCAGTGAACGTACAGCCAGAGTCACTCGCGCCGGTGGTGCTGCCCCAGGCCAGTGCGACGCGACTGGTGTTCGTGAATGGCGTGCCGGCACCCGCACTCAACGCCGGGGCGCCGGATGTCGAAGGATTGCGGATCACGTCCCTGGACGTCGCGCTGCGGGAGCGGGACACGCGCATTCGCGACCTGCTTCTACCCCAGGCGCTCTGGGACAACGATCCGTTCACGGCGCTGAACACGGCGTTTCTCGCCCATGGCACCCTGATTGAGGTATCCGCAGGCACACAAGTTCCCGCTGCGCTGCAATTGATATTCCTCTCCACGCCGCTTGCCAAGCCTTGCGCCAGCCATCCGCGCGTGATCCTCGCGCTCGGCGAGAACGCGCGCCTGACCCTCGTCGAAAGTCATTTTGGCCTGACCGGTGCCGCCAATTTCGCCAACAGCTGCACGCAGATCATGCTCGGTCCCGGAGCGCAGCTCGACTATCTCGCGGTGCAGCGTGAAGCGCCGGATGACTTTCACGTCAGCCGCGTGTACGTGTCACAACAGGAGAACAGCCGCCTGGTCTCGCAGATCTACAATCTGGGCGGCCAATGGGTGCGCAACGACCTGCGCGTGCGCCTGGAAGCCCCCGGAGCGTCGGTGCACATGAGCGGCCTGTATCTCGCAAACCGGCGCCGGCACGTGGACAATCACACGCGCATTGATCACCTGGCGGCGCACACCGCCAGCGATGAGCTGTACCGCGGCATCATCAGCGACCGCGGCCACGCGGTATTCAACGGCAAGGTGGTCGTGGCCGAAGCGGCCGTCAAGACCGACGCCACCCAGACCAACAACAATCTCCTGTTGACGCGCAACGGCGAGATCGACACCAAGCCGGAACTCGAGATTTACGCCGACGACGTGAAATGCAGTCACGGCGCCACCATAGGGCAACTGGATGAGCAGGCGCTATTCTACCTGCGCTCGCGCGGACTGGACCTCGTAACCGCGCGCGAAATGCTGACCGGCGCATTCGCCCGCGTGGTCGCTGAGCGCATCGCCCCACCCGCACTGCGCAGCTTTGCGCAGGCGCAACTCGCCACTGCGCTGCCTCAGGCAGCCGAAGAATGCGCATGAGCACGGTCCGCACTCCGCGCGCCGCCCCCCGCCAGACAACCACGGGCCTTGATCCGCTCCGCTGGCGCAGGGATTTCCCGATTCTGCAGCAGAGCGTGCACGGCAAGCCACTGGTGTATCTCGACAGTGCCGCCACCGCGCAAAAGCCGCAAAGCGTCATAGACGCGGTCGCACGTTATTACCGCGAGACCAACGCCAACGTGCACCGCGGTGTGCACGCGCTCAGTGAACTTGCCACAGTGCAATACGAAGCGGCACGCGAAAAGGTTCGCGCCTTCATCCACGCGGCCTCGGTGCGTGACATCATATTTACGCGCGGCACCACGGAATCGCTCAACTTGGTGGCCCAGAGCTACGGCCGCAGCCACTTGCGCGCGGGCGATGAAATCATCGTGTCGCACATGGAGCACCACTCCAACATCGTGCCCTGGCAACTGCTGGCGGAACAGTTGCGCCTGGATATCAAAGTGATTCCGATTACCGATGAGGGAACCCTGGTCCCGGGCGCCTACGAGCATCTGTTCAGCCCGCGCACACGGCTGGTCGCGCTTGCGCACGTCTCCAACGCACTTGGCACCGTCAACCCGGTACGGGAGATGACGGCGCTCGCGCATCGTCACCACGCACTCGTGGTGCTCGACGGCGCGCAAGCCGTGCCGCACTTGCCCGTGGACGTGCAGGAACTGGATTGCGATTTCTATGCTTTTTCCTCCCACAAGATGTTCGGTCCCACCGGCATCGGCGTGCTGTACGGAAAACAGCCGCTGCTGGAGGAGATGCCCCCGTGGCAGGGCGGCGGCGACATGATCCGCACGGTGCGCTTTTCGGGAAGTACCTGGAACGAGCTGCCGCACAAATTCGAAGCCGGCACGCCCCACATTGCCGGCGCCATCGGCCTGGGCGCGGCCGTGGATTATCTGCAGAACATCGGCATGGAGCGCATTGCGCGCCACGATCAGGAACTGCTGGACTACGGCAGCGAGCACCTGCGGCGCGTCCACGGCCTCAAACTCGTGGGCACGGCGCCGACCAAGGTCGGCGTGCTGTCCTTCGTCATGGACGGCATCCACCCGCATGACATCGGCACCATCGTGGACCAGGAGGGCGTGGCGATCCGTACCGGCCACCACTGCGCCATGCCCGTAATGGAGCGCTTCGGCATCCCCGCCACCGCGCGCGCCTCGCTGGCCTTTTACAACACTCGCGAGGACATCAATGCGCTGGTCGCGGCGCTCGGCAAAGTGCGTGAGGTGTTCCGCTGATGGACCTCAGGGAGCTTTATCAGGACGTGATCGTGGATCACAACCGCAGTCCGCGCAATTTCCGCAAGCTGCCCGACGCCACGCGCACCCAGGAAGGCTTCAACCCGCTGTGCGGCGACAAGCTCATGCTGTATCTCAAGCTGGACGGTGACCGCATCAGCGATGTGAGCTTCGAAGGCTCCGGCTGTGCGATCTCGGTTGCCTCGGCCTCGTTGATGAGCCAGAACGTCAAGGGCAAGACTATTCGGGAAGCCGAACAGCTCTTTGGCCGGATGCGCGCGCTGCTTACCGGAGACGGCCAGAACCTTGATCTGGAAGCACTGGGCAATCTCGCTGCGCTCTCCGGCGTAAGCGAATATCCATCGCGTGTGAAGTGCGCGAGCCTGTGCTGGCACGCCTTGAATGCCGCATTGCGGCCCCCCGCCCAAGCGCGGCCCGCCGAAGTGTCCACCGAATAGCCATGTACGATCGCACGCCCATCCCGCTGCGACGCGCCTGCAAGGCACGCATGGTGCCCTCGGGCAACGAGGTGATCCTGCCCGAAGGCATCATTCTGAACGTCACGCAATCGCTGGGCGGGAGCTTCACCGTGTACGTCGAGGGCAACCTGTTCCGCGTTGCCGGCGAGGATGCCGATGCGCTCGGCCTCGATCCGCCCGAGCAGCCCACGCTGCCCGCAAACCACAGCGAAAGTGACGTGGAGAAGCTCGTCTGGGAGCAGATGAAGACCTGCTACGACCCCGAGATACCCATCAACGTGGTGGACCTGGGGCTGGTGTACGAATGCAAGCTCAACGATCTGCCGGAGGGCGGCAAGCGCGTGGACGTTAAAATGACGCTCACCGCGCCCGGCTGCGGCATGGGCGAAGTGCTGTCACGCGACGTCAAGGAGAAACTCGAGTCCGTGCCGTCCGTGAAACAGGCGCATGTCGAGATCGTGTTTGATCCGCCCTGGAACCGCGGCATGATGTCGGACGAAGCCAAGCTGCAGCTTGGCATGTATTGACGAACACCGGAGTTTAACCATGGCCGAATGGGTGAACGTCGGCTCGGTGGAAGAAATCCCGCCGGGCCAACACAAAACCATAGACATCAATGACGTGCTGATCGCCGTCTTCAACGTGGACGGCGCGTTCCATGCCATCGAAGATGTCTGCACCCACGACGGCGGCATCCTCACCGGCGGCACCGTCGAGGGCAAGGTGATTACCTGCCCGCGCCACGGCGCCCAGTTCGACATTCTCACCGGAGAGGTGCTCGCCCCGCCCGCTTATGAACCGGTGGCGACTTTTCCGGTGCGCGTGCATGAAGGCATGGTGCAGGTCAAGGACGATCGCTGGGATTGAGTGGGCCTGCACTGGTGCGCCGGGCCTGCGCGCCGGCGGCGTAAGTTGATTCACCGCTTGGAATCGTGCCGGTCCGAATCCGGGCTTTCGATTGTGTATTCGCCCTCGAGGGTGACTCCAGCGTGGCGTCCGGTTCTCTTCCGGCGGCGCGAATCCACCCGGCGCAGCCGACTCCAGATAAAAAGGACCGACACGACCACCGCCGCTGCAAAAAACAGCGCAACGACTACAACCAGCCCGGTGACCATTACCAATGCGGCAACGGCCATCAGCAACACCATGGACGCCAGCCGGCGCACGCTTCCACCGCCTGTTCGGCTGCGTATGCGCATGAGGCGATAGCGGCTCTTCAGACTCATATCAAGCGAGGAACTTGCGGCTGATTTCCGCCGCGGCGGCGCACGCGTCAATCGCGCGCATGTCATTCTCCGCGCTGCCTGCGGGCGGCGCAAATGCCAGGCGTCGTTCCGGTGCGTTGATCGTTTGCCAGCGCAGTGCCGTGGACGAGCGCCGGCGCGGAAAGAACGCCGCAGTACGGCAATTCAGCGCGGCGGCAACATGCAAAGGCCCGGTCGAGCCGCTGATGAATAAATCACAGAATTGCAGGTGCTTGGCGAAATCCACCAAGCCTTCACGCGAAACGTAGACCGTGTGGGGTAATCCATCGAGCAGCGCGGAAAGCCCCTGGGCTTTGGCTTCCTCATCCGGCCCGGCCGTCAGCACCACATGTTGGCCGCCCGCTGATTTCAGGCTGCGTATCAACTGCGCATATTGCTCAACCGACAGATTGTTGGCCGAACCGCCGTGACCGGCGTGCACGAACACCAACCGCGCACCACCCGGCACCGCATGGGTGCGCTTGAAATTGCGTTCCAGTGGCTGGATCAGTGCGGCATCAAACTGCAAATATGGCGGTGGCGGTAATGGTGCCTGCGGGCAGCCCTGTTCATTCAGGAAAAACTTCACCAGATCCAGGTTGTATTCAAATTCCGGTTTGAGGGACTGCGAGCGGTGTTGTTTCAACCGATGGTTGTAAAACACCTGCGCAAGCTTGGTAGCGGGAGCAAGCCGCCACCGTATGCCTGCTCGCCAGGCCGCCAAGCCGGTATCGAAGCGCGAGAACAGCGTAATGACCGCGTCAAAGCCGCTTGCTGTCAGCAACTTTCCCAAGGCTCGTGCGTTGCGCAAATCGCCATGCAGCTTCGGGTCAATCAAGGCTGCATCGACAAACGGACAAATCTCCGCCAACGGCGCAGTGTAGGCCGGCACCAGCACGGTGATGTGCGCCTGCGGCAAACTCGCGCGCAGCAGTGCCAACGCCGGCCAGGCAAGCATGAAATCGCCGAGCTTGTCGTTACGGATGACGAGGATGCGCTGTGAAGTTTTCACGCGATATGGATTTATATTGGCGGAGGGGGTGGGATTACTCCGGGCATCCTGCCCTCCGCCCCTTCGGGGCCGCCACCTTGCGGCGTTCAAAATCGCTCCCGGCGATTTTGTCGAACCGGGCTGATTGATTCCTTCGTGGGTTCGAATCCTTGTCAGTAGTTCCACCGTCGTTCACATGGAGCCCATTGATGCTGTTCAAATGCTGTGGCGGAGGGGGTGGGATTCGAACCCACGAACGGTTGCCCATTGCCGGTTTTCAAGACCGGTGCCTTAAACCACTCGGCCACCCCTCCATAGCTGAGTGCAAGCATAACGGAAGCGCCGCAGCGCGGCCATAATTCGCTTGAAATTGGCCATCCAAAGGCTTATTACTTGGTAGCGCGCTGGCGGCGGAGAGAGCCGTCGCTTTCCATTCCTGTCCGAAGCGGAGATCGTCGATGAATAAGGCACCACAAATTTATGTAACCGAAGCTGACTTTGACGCTCTGGAAGACCTGCTCGATTCGCCGGAGGTGCGCAAGCTGGAGGGCATTGAAGCGCTGTGGCAGGAACTGCACCGGGCGCAAGTGGTACCCGCCGACAAGATTCCCGCGAACGTGGTGACCATGAATTCGACGGTGCGCTTCGAGGACGAAAGCGCGGGCACCGCACACCAACTCACACTCGTGTACCCGAAGGATATGGACGGCTCCGGCAGCAAGGTTTCAATCACGGCACCGGCTGGTAGCGCGCTCATCGGGATGTCGGTGGGGCAAACCATAGAATGGCAGGTGCCGGGCGGACGCAAGATCCGCCTGAAAGTGCTGCAAGTCCTGCACCAGCCGGAAACCGCGGCTAAATGACTTCGACTCCGTGCATGTAGGGCCGCAGGATATCGGGGATCCGGATGCTGCCGTCCTGCTCCTGATAATTTTCCATGACCGCAATCAGCGCACGACCGACCGCCACGCCCGAGCCGTTGAGGGTGTGCAGCAATTCCGGTTTGCCGGTTTCGGGATTGCGCCAACGCGCCTGCATGCGTCGCGCCTGAAAATCCGTGCAGTTGCTGCACGAGGAAATCTCGCGGTAGCGGTTCTGGCTCGGCAGCCAGACTTCAAGATCATAAGTTTTGGCGGCCGCGAACCCGATGTCACCGCCGCACAGCGCCACCACGCGGTACGGCAGTTCCAGCTTCTGCAAAATCGTTTCCGCGTGGCCGGTGAGTTCTTCCAGCGCCTGCCATGAATCCTGCGGCTTCACGAGTTGCACCAGTTCCACTTTCTCGAATTGGTGCTGGCGAATCATGCCACGCGTATCCTTGCCGGCCGCGCCTGCTTCGGCGCGGAAACACGGCGTGTGCGCCACATAGCGGCGCGGCAAGCTGTTGGCTTCCAGAATTTCATCCCGCGCCAGATTGGTGACCGGCACCTCTGCAGTAGGCACCAGGAAATAGTGCTGCTCGCCCTGCACGCCAAACAGGTCCTGCTCGAATTTTGGCAACTGACCGGTGCCGGTGAGCGCCGTGCCAGTCACGAGATACGGCACATACACCTCTTCATAGCCATGCTCGCGCGTGTGCAGATCGAGCATGAACTGAGTCAGCGCGCGCTGAAGTTTCGCGAGCGTACCCCTGAGTACCACGAAGCGCGCACCGGAGAGCTTGGCAGCACTCTCGAAATCCATGCGCCCACCGGTCGCGCCCAGGTCCACGTGGTCGCGCACCGTGAAATCGAATTTGCGCGGCTGGCCCCAGCGGCGGACTTCCGTGTTGGCGGTATCGTCGCGGCCCTCCCGCACGCTGGCATGCAAAAGATTTGGCAGGTTGAGCTGAAACGCCCTCAGCTCCGACTCCACGGTACTGAAATCCTGCTCCGCAGTCTTGAGCTTGTCACCCAGATCTGCGACTTGGGCCAGCAGTGGCGCAGCATCGTGGCCTTTGCTCTTGGCCACGCCGATTTCTTTCGAGCGGCTGTTGCGCTCGCTGCGCAACTGCTCCATGCGCGTCTGCAATTCCTTGCGCCGCGCTTCCAGCCGTGCATAGGCCGCGGTATCCAACGCAAATCCGCGGCGCGCCAGATTGCGCGCTGCGGCTTCGGGTTCGGTGCGGAGCAATTTCGGGTCGAGCATTATTTTGGTTTGCTGGTGTTTTTAATGGCCGCCGCGTCGCGTTGGCGCAGCTCGGCGAGCTTCTCCGCGATCTTCATTTCGAGGCCACGCGCCACTGGATGATAATAGGTTTTGGCCGGCATTGCCTCAGGGAAATAGCTCTCTCCCGCTGCATACGCATCCGGCTCGTCGTGCGCATAGCGGTACTCGCGTCCATAGCCCAGTCCCTTCATCAGCCGCGTCGGCGCATTGCGCAGCGCCAGAGGCACTTCCAGCGTGCCGTATTGCCTCGCATCGCTCATGGCGGCGTCGAACGCGGTGTATACGGCATTGCTCTTGGGTGCGCAGGCGAGATACACGACGGCCTGAGCAATGGCCAGCTCGCCTTCCGGTGAACCCAGCCGTTCCTGTACGTCCCAAGCATCCAGCGCCAGGGCCAGCGCGCGTGGATCGGCATTGCCAATGTCCTCGGAAGCCATGCGCACCACGCGCCGCGCGATGTACAGGGGATCACAGCCGCCGTCCAGCATGCGCGCCAGCCAGTAGAGCGCGGCGTCCGGTGCCGAACCACGCACCGACTTGTGCAGCGCGGAAATCTGGTCATAGAACAGCTCGCCGTGCTTGTCGAAGCGACGCAGGCCGCCGGAGATCACCTCATGCACGGTTTGTTCGCCGATGACTTCGCGGCCGTGCGCCGGCTCGGCCAGATCGGCCGCGAGCTCCAGAAAATTGAGCGCGCGGCGGGCGTCGCCATCGGCGGCAACCGCAAGCTCATCGCGCAGGGGAAAGGCCAGTTCCAGCGGCCGCGCGCCCAGCCCGCGTTCCTTGTCAGCCAGCGCATTGTCAATGACATGGCGGATGTCGGCCACGGTCAGCGGCTTGAGGATGTAAACGCGGGCACGCGACAGCAGCGCGTTGTTGAGTTCGAACGAGGGATTCTCAGTAGTCGCGCCGATAAAAGTCAGCGTACCGTCCTCGACGAACGGCAGGAACGCATCCTGCTGATTCTTGTTGAAGCGGTGCACTTCGTCCAGAAACAGCACGGTGGCAACGCCTGCTTCGCGGCGGCGCGCCTGCGCGCGCTCCACCGCCTGACGCACGTCCTTGACTCCGGCCATGACGGCAGAGAGCGCAATGAAATCCGCGTGACTGGCTTGCGCGAGCATGCGCGCCAGCGTGGTCTTGCCGGTACCCGGCGGCCCCCAGAAGATCATGGAATGTAGATGCCCGCTTTCCAGAGCGCGCGTCAACGGCTTGCCTGGCCCGAGCAAATGTTCCTGACCGGCGAATTCGGCCGCGCTGCGCGGCCGCATGCGGTCAGCCAGCGGTTGGCTTTCGGACAAGATCATGTTCACGTCCGCCGATCCATGCATATACACTGCCGAGCCAAATGCGCGGCAGCCCCGCTCCCAGCAGGGCTCCGCCGATGTCTATCAACCAGTCAAACCAGCTCGGGTCACGGCCCGTGTATCCCTGCAGGATTTCCAGAATCCCGCCCATGGCGATGAACGCAAGCGTCAGGCCGGTCAACCAGCGCCGCCCGGGCAACACGGCGCTGAACCATGCCGCCAACAAAGCGTAAGCCAGGAAATGACCGATTTTGTCCAGATGCGGGATGAGCTGCAATTCATCGGGCGGTTTGGGCGTAAGCGTGATCCAGATGACGAAGATCACCAGCAGCCAGCCCGCTCCCAGCCAGCCGCGGTAAATCCAGAGACGGTGCATGTTGTAAACCGCGGTTCAGCTGCCGGGCTTGCCGGCATCACCGATCACATCGGCGCCGGGTGGCGGCGTGAACTTGAACAGACTGTCGGGTAACGCGGGATTGACCTGCACGTGACTGAAGGTGATGCGCGTGAGGTTGCCGAGCGCGTCCTTCAGTTCCATGACCGCGACCAGATTGCCGCGGAAGCCGAGCTTTACACTGTCGAAATCGGTGTCCTTGATCTTGGGCGTCACGCCCACCCACTCGAGGCCGTTTTCCACGCCCAGGTTCTTGACGATGAAGTTCCGCTGCACGTCGTTGGAGCCGGCAAGCAACACCGCCGGACTCGCGGCCAGCGTACCGGTGAGCGGTTTGACCGTCACCTGTTGCAGCTCCACGTCGTACATCCACACGCGCGTGCCGTCGGCGTCGATGATTTCCCGGTTGGGCGCGGCATAGTCCCAACGGAAACGGTTGGGTCGCTTGAGGATCAGCGTTCCCGAGGATTGCTTGATGGTTTGCAGATTGGCGTCCAGCACCACCTGGGTAAAATCGGCTTTCAAGCTGTGCACCCGGCTCAGGAACGCCTGCATGCGCGCCACCGCGTCGCCGGATGGCGCCGCCAACGCCGCCGAAGGCAGGCAGACAAGAAACAACAAGGCCGCTTGCTTGAAGGTCATGATGTGCACCATCTTCTCCAACATGCTATCTTGGTCCTCACTCTTAACGCCTCACGCCTCACGCCTCACCCCTCACCTTCCTCTATACCCGGCGGCGGCGCCACCAGCACTTCACGCATGCCGTTGGATTGCAGCGGCCCGACGATGCCCGCGACTTCCATCTGCTCGATCATGCGCGCCGCGCGGTTGTAACCGATCCTCAGGCGCCGCTGCACGCCCGAGATCGAGGCGCGGCGCGATTCGGTCACGATGCGTACCGCCTGATCGTAGAGCGGATCGGACTCGGCATCGCCGCCTTCACCGCCGACGTCGCCCAGTCCGGGTATTCCCGGCAGGGATTCGGCCGGTGCCTGCAGGATTTCCTCCAAATAATTTGGGGCATTGCCTTTCAAACCCTTGCGCAGGTAATCCACCACCTTGTGGACTTCCTGGTCGCTCACGAACGCGCCGTGCACGCGCATCGGTACCGAGGTGCCGGGCAACAAGAACAGCATGTCGCCGTGGCCAAGCAGCGATTCCGCACCCTGCTGATCGAGGATGGTGCGCGAATCCACGCGTGCCGATACCTGGAAGGCGATACGCGCCGGAATGTTGGCCTTGATGAGGCCGGTAATCACATCCACCGACGGCCGCTGGGTGGCGAGGATCAGGTGTATCCCGGAGGCGCGCGCCTTCTGCGCGAGTCGCGTAATCAGCTCTTCGACTTTCTTGCCGACCACCAGCATCATGTCGGCCAGCTCGTCCACCACCACCACGATGCTGGGCAGCGGTGTAAGTGTCGGGATGTCGGCATCGTCCAGTTCGTTGAGTGCTTCGGGCGTGAGCAACGGATCGCGAATCGGCCGGCCGGCATCGGCCGCGTCCTTGACCTTGCGGTTGTAGCTCGCGAGATTGCGCACGCTTACCGATGCCATGAGCCGGTAACGGCGCTCCATTTCCACCACGCACCAGCGCAGGGCGTTGGCGGCCTCTTTCATGTCGGTCACGACCGGTGCCAGCAGGTGCGGAATGCCTGCATACACCGAAAGCTCCAGCATCTTGGGGTCGATCATGATGAAGCGCGTGTGCTCGGGCGTGGCCTTGTACAGCAAGCTCAGCGTCATGGCATTCAAGGCGACGGACTTGCCCGAGCCGGTGGTGCCGGCAATCAGCAGGTGCGGCATGCGTTCGAGGTCCGCCACCACCGGGTTGCCGCTGATGTCCTTGCCAAGCGCCAGCGTCAGCGGCGAGCGCGACTCGTCGTATTCGCGCGACTTGAGGATTTCACCGAGCGTCACCAGTTCGCGCACTTCGTTGGGAATTTCCAGCCCGATCACGGATTTTCCCGGGATCACCTCCACCACGCGCACGCTGATGGCGGAAAGCCCGCGCGCCAGGTCCTTGGCGAGATTGGAAATCTGGCTGACCTTCACGCCCGGCGCCGGCTGCAACTCGAAGCGCGTGACCACCGGGCCGGGATTCACCGCGACCACCTGCACTTCCACGCCGAAATCCTTGAGCTTCAACTCCACGGTGCGCGACATGGCTTCCAGCGCGGCTTCCGAGTAGCCGGCCACTTTCGACGGTGGATCGTCGAGCAAGGCCAGCGGCGGAAGCTTGGCATCGGAAACCGGCTCAAACAGTGGTACCTGGCGCTCGCGCTCCACGCGCGGGCTCGGCTCCACGGTTTTCAGCACCGGCTCGATGCGCGGCTTGGGCCGGTTCTGCACGTCTTCCTGGTGCAGGCGCACGATTTCGATTTGCTGCTCGCGGCTGCGGCGCGCTTGGATGGCTTCACGCAGCCAACCCCAGCGATTGCGCGTACGCTCGGCGGCCAGCAGGCAGAAACGGCCGATGCGATCCATGAGCGCAATCCACGACAAGCCGGTAAACACCGTCACCGAGCTCAGGAACAATGCGAGCAGCAGCAGCGTCGCACCCAGATCGCTCAGGCCGTGCGCCATGCCCTTGCCGATGACATCGCCGAATATGCCGCCCGCGTCCGCCGGCAGTCTGTGGGGTGCAATGTGCCAGTTGAGCGAGGCCAGCCCGGCGGCGGTTAGCAGCGCGAGAACCAGCCCGCCAATGCGCAGCGACACCTGCAGCTTGTTTGCCGGTTGGCCGGATTTGCGGTTGCGGAACACCATCCAGCCCGCCCAGGCGAGCAGCACGGGAACCAGATAGGCGGGATAGCCGATGAGGAAATACAGCGCGGCCGCGAGCCATGCACCCACCGGACCGATGGCATTGTGTACCCGGCCACCCTCCCCGCTAAAGAACGGGCTGGGATCCTGCGGGCTGTAGGTCAGCAGGCAGACGAACAGCAGCACCGCAATGGCGAGCAACACCCACAGCAAAGCCTCCTTGAGGCCCTGGACCAGATGGATGGCGAGGGGTGAGCGGGTGTTGGCCTTGCGCGTCGCCTGCGCCACGTTTCGTCCTGATGTTAAGAAAATGTAACCGGCAGTTTACAAAGAAATTCAATCAAGTCAGCAATGCGGGGTGAACTACCCTGCCGCCCTCGACATTGATGCCCTTGCGCAGGGCGTCCGAGTCGCGCCAATTGCCGGCGGCCAGTGTAAGCGCATACGGCGTGATGGCCGCTGACAGCGCCTGCGACGAGGTGCGTGGCACCGCCCCCGGCATATTGGTCACCGTGAAGTGGATCACACCCTCCCACACGTAGGTCGGCTTGTCCCAGGTGGTGGGACGGGTGCTTTCCACGCAGCCGCCCTGGTCCACGGAGATATCCGCAACTACGCTGCCGGGCTGCATGGCCTTGACCATGTCGGCCGAAACCACGTGCGGCGCCTTGGCACCGGTCACCAGCACGGCACCCACCACGATATCGGCCGCCTTCACGGCCTCGGCAATATCCGCCTTGTGCGCATACAGCGCGGTCACGTTCGCGCCCAGAGCGCGCATGCGCTCCATGCGCTCGCGGGAAATGTCGAACACCGTGACTTCGGCGCCCAAGCCGGCCGCCACGGCGGCCGCGGCACCGCCCGCCACACCCGCGCCCACAACCACGACGTGCCCACGCTTCGCGGCCGGTACGCCGCCGAGCAATATGCCCTTGCCGCCCTGCGGCTGATGCAGCAGATGCGTACCAACCTGAATCGCAAGCCGGCCTGCGATATCGCTCATGGGAGCGAGCAATGGCGTGTGCCCATCCACTTCGACGGTTTCAAACGCCACTGCAGTCAGACCGATCTTCTTGAGTGCCTCGGTAAGCTGGGGAAGCGCCGCGAGGTGCAGATAGCAGAACAGCAGGTGCTCCTTGCGCAGCAGCTTCAGGTCCGGCGCAATGGGTTCCTTGACCTTGACGATCATTTCCGCCTTGGCGTACACGTCGGCGGCGCCGGGCAGCACCTCCACGCCCACGGCGCGGTATTGCTCATCGCGGTACCCGCTCTTGATGCCGGCATCCTTCTCGATGCATACCTGATGGCCATGGCGAACCAGTTCGGCCGCCGCGGCGGGGATCAGTCCGACCCGGCCCTCCAGTGGTTTCAATTCACGGGGAATACCGATGCGCATGATGGCTCCTTTAGCTTGCAGTCAAAATTCGATACCATGAAAAAAGCGTGTGCACGCGCAACGCTGTCAGTCGTAATGACGATCAGGCGTGCGCGAACTCTACTCTGAGCAAGGCTCCAGACGCGAAACCGGGCGCGGAGTGCGCCCGTTTTTGTTCAGTCCAGCACCTGGAAAACGCCGTCGGGGACTTGAATTTGGCTCCACGGCCACCAAGTGACCCGCCCGGAGGTCAAATTATACATGAGTAAGCCCAAACACCGCCGCTTGATCATCCTCGGCTCCGGCCCGGCCGGCTACACCGCGGCCGTGTATGCCGCACGCGCGAACCTGAATCCCATGCTGATTACCGGCGTGGAACAGGGCGGGCAGTTGATGACCACCACCGAAGTGGACAACTGGCCGGGCGATGTCGAAGGCCTGATGGGACCCGCGCTCATGGAGCGCATGCTGAAACACGCGCAACGTTTCAAGACCGAGGTGGTGCTCGACCAGATCAGCCACGCCGATTTGAGCGCACGCCCGTTCGAGTTGCGCGGCGACCAGGGCGAATACACCTGCGATGCCCTCATCATCGCCACCGGCGCCACCGCCCGCTACCTCGGGCTGCCCTCGGAAGAAGCCTACAAGGGCCGCGGTGTATCCGCCTGCGCGACCTGCGACGGATTCTTCTACAAGGGCGAGGACGTGGCGGTGGTGGGCGGCGGCAATACCGCGGTCGAAGAAGCCCTGTATCTCGCCAACATCGCGAAGCGCGTGACCGTGGTGCACCGCCGCGACCGTTTCCGCGCGGAGAAAATCCTGGCCAACGAACTCATCGGAAAAACCCGGGGCGGGAACGTGGATATTCTCTGGGATCACACCCTGGATGAAGTGCTAGGCGACGACTCCGGCGTCACCGGTGTGCGCGTGCGCAGCACCAAAGACGGCAAGAGTACGCGCGATCTGAAACTCAAGGGCCTGTTCATTGCCATCGGCCACACCCCGAACACGCAATTGTTCGAAGGCCAGCTCGACATGAAAAGCGGTTATATAAAGGTGAAGAGCGGCATCGAAGGCAATGCCACCGCGACCAGCGTTGCGGGCGTATTCGCCGCCGGCGACGTCATGGATCATGTGTACCGTCAGGCCGTGACCTCGGCCGGCAGCGGCTGCATGGCGGCGCTGGATGCCGAAAAGTACCTGGACTCGCTAGCACGAAAATAACTGCGGGAATACCGCCCTCTGCTTAATCTTGAAGAGTCGTGACCGAGGCGGCTCCGGGCATCCTGCCTCAAGCATACGTACATCCTTATACATTGGCCGCTCCTACCTTAGGAGCGCCATTCCTAGCGCGATGGTTTTTTGAATCGCGGCTATAAGCCATTTCTACAAATGGCCGGGGCGCCGCGCTAAGCTGAGCGCGTGCGTGTTCAGGTCCACAATTCCATTGACGCCATACCCGCGGCTGACTGGAACCAGCTCGCCGGCGACAATCCCTTCGTAAGGCACGAGTTTCTCGCCGCGCTGGAACACAGTGGTTGCGTGGGCGCGGACACCGGCTGGCAGCCACAGCATCTTGTCTGCACCGACGACAGCGGACGACTTACCGGCGCGCTGCCGCTGTATCTCAAGACCCATTCGTGGGGAGAATTCGTGTTCGATTGGGCGTGGGCCGACGCTTACCAGCGCGCTGGCCGGCCTTATTACCCCAAGCTCGTGGCGGCCGTACCGTTCTCGCCCGTGACCGGCCCGCGCCTGCTGACTCTCGCGGGAACGGACCGCCGCGCGATTCGTGAGGCACTCGTGGCCCAGACCGTGGCGCTCGCGGCCAATCACCAAGCGTCATCCGTACACTGCCTGTTCCCGGAAGAAACCGAAACCGACGACTGGCAACGAAAGGGATTTCTGCTGCGCAAGGACTGCCAGTTCCATTGGCACAACCATGGCTATCAAAGTTTTGATGAATATCTGACCGCGCTGTCGGCGGAGAAAAGGAAGAAAATCAAACGCGAGCGTCGGCGAGTGCGGGAGACCGGGATTTCGTTTCAGACCTGTCGCGGCGGCGATCTGGATGCAAGGTTGCTGAAGATCCTGTATCGCTTTTACGCGATCACCTACGCCAAGCATGGTCACACGCCTTACCTGAACCTGAGCTTCTTCAAGGAGATTGCGCGTACCATGCCGAACAGCCTGCTGGTGAACTTCGCCAGTCTTTCCGGCGAGCCGGTGGCCTGTGCGGTCTGCTTCCGCAATCGCGACACGCTTTACGGCCGCCACTGGGGCTGTGCGCAGGAATACCCCGACCTGCATTTCGAAACCTGCTATTACCAATGGATTGAATACTGCATGCGTGAGGGAATCGGCCACTTCGATCCCGGTGCACAGGGCGAACACAAACTCGCCCGCGGCTTCGAGCCCGTGGCCACCCGGTCCATGCACTACATCGCGGAACCCGCCTTTCGCGGCGCAATCGCGGATTTTCTGCAACGCGAAACCCGCATGATGGAGGCTTACATTCAGGCCGCGACGCAGCATCTGCCGTTCCGCAACTATAGGTCACACACCGATCAAACCGCCACCATCCTGTAGAGCGCCCAACGAAACACACGCAATGACAGCTGTCACACGTTAAATCCCCCCCTTTCGAACTCCGCAATCATGCTTCGTCCGAAAGTCCAGGGCAGTCCTGAACACTCTGCCATCCTGCGCCGTGTTCAGGTCCAGGGAGACCATCCCTGGTCTCCCGCATAGCGCTTCGCGCTGTGCCCATGACTGCCCGCTCGGAGCTTTGCTTCTCACCCCCCTTTTCCAAAGGGGGGAACTGCGCTTCGCAACCGGCGCATGACATCGCCGTGCACCAATGGCTACCACTCGATGCTTCGCCCCCTTTGCAAAGGGGGCCGGGCGCTTTACGCACGGGGGGATTTGCCTCAAGTACCCATGTTGTACGCAACTCTGGCGAATGCCCCGTGGGCCGCGCTTGTGATACTTAAGCCATGGTTGCATGATTGTTCCGGACGTTTACCAGCGCCACGTCAAAACATGCGGGAACCTGGCTTCAAACTGTTCTGGATTCCATCCCGCGCCGCGCCGGATACGTTTCCGCCCGTGGAACATGCCCTGCGCGAGCCGGACGGCCTGCTGGCCGCGGGCGGCGACCTTTCGGTGGACCGGCTGCTCAACGCATACCGGCGCGGAATTTTCCCCTGGTACAGCGACCCGCAGCCGATCCTGTGGTGGTCGCCGGATCCGCGCTGCGTGATTCTTCCCGGCAAGCTGCACATATCGCGGTCACTGCGCAAGACCTTGCGCCAGGGCGGTTACGATGTCAGCACCGACACGGCGTTCGCAGAAGTCGTGCGCGGTTGCGCAGGCCCGCGACGCAATCAACCGGATGGCGGCACCTGGATCACTGATGCCATGCAGGCGGCGTACCTGGAATTGCACCACCTGGGACACGCGCACTCCGTTGAAGTGCGCATGGACGGCGAACTCGTGGGCGGCATTTACGGGGTGGCGCTCGGCCGGGCGTTTTTCGGCGAGTCCATGTTCAGCCAGCGCCCCAACGCGTCCAAGATCGCACTGGTCTGGCTTTCAGCAAAGCTTTCCGAGTGGGGCTACGAGCTGTTTGACTGTCAGGTGCATTCCGCGCACCTTGAGCGCATGGGCGCGCTATTGATCCCGCGGGCTGAATTCATCCGCCGCCTGCAGCACGCAGCCGCGGAATCCGGTCACGGCTCAGCGTGGCCGCAGGCACGCACAAGCGGTGTGCCAGGCTCACCATGACACGCTCCCTGCGCGTATTGCTGCTGTCGCCGGAACATCCCTGCGCGTATCTCCCAGAGCGAACCGCGCGCACCCTGTTTCTCGACCCACGCATGGTTGCGCGACCCGCGTACGCGGAGCTGCTGGCGCAGGGATTCCGGCGCAATGGCGCTTTCTATTACCGGCCCCACTGCCGGGATTGCCAAGCCTGCGTGCCGTTGCGCATCCCGGTGCACGAATTCCGGCCGGATCGCGCCCAGCGGCGCGTGTGGAACCGGAATCGCGATCTCGATGTGCGCCTGCGTGCGGCGCAATTCCAGGACGAGCATTTCGCGCTGTATCGGCGTTACCAGCGCTGGAAACATCCCGGCGGCGGCATGGATCAAGCCTCGCCTGACGACTACGCAAGCTTCCTGCTCATGCAACCGCACGGCTCGCTGCTCGCGGAAATGCGCCTGGCTGGGCAACTCCTGGCCGTCGCGGTCATGGACGTGTCGGGCGATTCCATGTCGGCGGTGTATACGTTTTACACACCCGATATGCCGCGGCGCAGCCTCGGCACCTACGGCATACTCTGGGAAATCGCCGAAGCCCGGCGCCGCGGCCTGGCATGGCTGTATCTCGGCTACTGGATCGCGGCCAGCCAAAAAATGGCCTACAAGGAGCGCTTTCTCCCCCACGAACGTTTGACGGAAAACCGCTGGCAACGCATCTCCCGAACCGGCCCTTGATTTGAAGTCCGCGCCGGATTCCGGCAGAATCTGCGCGCCTTGAAAGGGCCGCGGATCCGGGAACGTATGCCGAAAGAAGAAAACATCGAGATGGAAGGCAAGGTCGTCGAGACCCTGCCCAACACCACATTCCGCGTGCAACTGGACAACGGCCACGTGGTCCTGGCGCACATCTCGGGGCGCATGCGCAAGCACTACATCCGCATCCTCACCGGCGACCGCGTCACGGTCGAGCTGACCCCTTACGATCTCACCAAAGGCCGCATCACCTACCGCGGCAAATGACAGGCATGCGCGTTTACCGCAGATGCATACCGGGCAAATTGCAGGAGTTCTGGCAGGCACTCGTGCTGCAAGGCGGCGCCTATCATAAGGTCACCGGCACCAAGACCGTCAACCTGGGCGGCTGCACCAACGTCATCGTCAATACGCAATTCAAGAACCAGATCGTCGGCCTGTGTGTGACGTTCGACACAAGCGGGAAAATCGGCGACCTGCACCTGGTGCCGGCTTTCTGAAGTTTACCCGGGGACGCATCCGGCTCCGCGATAGCGTATCGCGGGGCAAGTCAAACACAGCGGCAGCAGGAAAGTTATTCGGCTTCGGCCGGATGCGCTTCTGCCGGGACGGCCGCTGACGGCTCCACGGCGATATCGAACTCGCCGTTGTTGACTCCCACGTGTACGCGGCCGCCGCCGGCAAGTTTGCCGAACAGCAATTCCTCGGCGAGCGGTTTCTTGAGGTGTTCCTGGATGACGCGTGCCATGGGACGCGCGCCCATCTTCGCATCGTAGCCGCGTTCGGCAATCAGCCGGCGCGCGGCTTCGTCCACTTCCAGCGCCACGCCCTTCTGCTCCAACTGATGCTCCAGCTCGATCACGAACTTGTCCACCACCTTGGCGATGGTACGCGCATCCAGACTGTTGAAGTGGATGATGGCGTCGAGGCGATTGCGGAATTCCGGGCTGAACAAGCGGCGGATGGCTTCCATGCCGTCCGGCGTGTTGTCCGACTGGGTGAAGCCGATGGACGGGCGCGCCATGTCCTGGGCGCCGGCATTGGTGGTCATGACGACGATGACGTGGCGGAAATCCACCTTGCGGCCGTTGTTGTCGGTGAGCGTGCCGTGGTCCATGACCTGCAACAGCAGGTTGAACACCTCGTTGTGGGCCTTTTCGATTTCGTCCATCAACAACACGCAATGCGGGTGCTTGAGGATCGCATCGGTCAGCAGGCCACCCTGATCGAAGCCCACGTAGCCGGGCGGCGCGCCGATGAGGCGCGATACCGTGTGGCGCTCCATGTACTCCGACATGTCGAAGCGCTGGAACTCGATGCCCAGGATCAGCGCCAGCTGCTTGGTGACCTCGGTCTTGCCGACGCCGGTCGGACCCGCAAACAGGAACGAGCCGATGGGCCGGGTTTCGGGGCCGAGGCCCGAGCGCGAGGTCTTGATGGCCGTCGCCAGGGTCTCGATGGCCTTGTCCTGCCCGTAGATCACCAGCTTCAGGTCGCGTTCCAGGTTGCGCAGGCCCTCCTTGTCGGAAGCCGACACGCTCTTGGCCGGAATGCGCGCCATCTTGGCGACGATTTCCTCGACATCCTGCACGCTGATGGTCTTGCGGCGCTTGCCGGGCGGGCGCAGGCGCATGTTGGCGCCGGCCTCGTCAATCACATCGATAGCCTTGTCCGGCAGGTGCCGGTCGTTGAGATAGCGCGCGGCCAGCTCCGCGGCCTTCTCCAGCACCTTGGCGGGATATTTGACTGCATGATGCTGCTCGAACTTGTGGCGCAACCCCTTGAGGATGCGCACGGTCTCCTCCACCGTCGGTTCCGGCACGTCGATTTTCTGGAAGCGCCGCGCGAGCGCCCGGTCCTTCTCGAACACTCCGCGGTATTCCTGATAGGTGGTCGAGCCGATGCACTTGATTTCGCCGTTCTGCAACACCGGTTTGATGAGGTTGGACGCGTCCATGACGCCACCGGAGGCCGAGCCCGCGCCGATCACGGTGTGGATTTCGTCGATGAACAGGATGTTGCCGGCATCCTTCTTGAGTTCGGTGATCACGCCCTTGAGACGCTTTTCGAAATCGCCGCGGTACTTGGTGCCGGCGATCAGTGCGCCCATGTCGAGCGCGTAAATGGTGCTGTCGCGCAGGATTTCCGGCACGCGGTCTTCGACGATCAACAGCGCCAAACCCTCGGCCAGGGCGGTCTTGCCGACTCCGGCCTCGCCCACGAACAACGGATTGTTCTTACGGCGCCGGCACAGCACCTGCACGGTACGCTCGATTTCGTGCTCGCGGCCGATGAGCGGATCGATCCGGCCCTCCTTGGCACGCTGGTTGAGATTGCTGGCGTACATCTCCAAAGCCGTGCGGCCGGGCTTGGCGCCGGCCTCGCCCTCCTCGTCGCCGGATTCCGTGGTGCTTGCGGGAGCCTCGTCCTCGTGGATTCTGGAAATGCCGTGCGAGATGCAGTTCACGATGTCGAGACGCGTGATCCCCTGACGGCCGAGCAGATACACCGCGTTGGAGTCCTTCTCGCCGAAAATCGCCACCAGCACGTTGAGCGCCGAGACCTCCTTGTGACCGGAGGATTGCACGTGGAACACCGCGCGTTGCAATACGCGCTGGAAACCCAACGTGGGCTGCACGTCCGGATCGGGCTGATCGAGGCGCGGCGTGTTCTCGTCGATGTAACGCGTGAGCTCATGCTGCATGGACTGGATGTCGGCGCCGCAGGCACGCAGCACCTCGGCCACCCGCGGCGTGTCGAGCAGCGCCAGCAACAGGTGCTCGACGGTCATGAACTCATGACGTTTGGCACGCGCCTCCTTGAAGGCGGTGTTCAGACAGAATTCCAGTTCCTTGCTGAGCATGCTCAAGCTTCCTCCAGGGTGCAGAGCAGCGGATGCTGGTGTTCGCGCGAGTAGTCGTTCACCTGTGCAGCCTTGGTTTCGGCGATTTCGTAGGTGAATACACCGCACACGCCTTTGCCCCGGGTGTGCACGTGCAGCATGATCTGGGTGGCGCGGCTGCGATCCAGGCGGAAGAAGGTCTGCAGGACTTCGACCACGAACTCCATCGGGGTGTAGTCGTCGTTCAGCAGCACCACCTTGTACAGCGGCGGTTTCTTGAGGCGCGGCTTGACCTCCTCGACCACCAAGCCGCGCTGATATTCAGTGTCCTGCCGTTCCTCGCTCATGGACTGATTTTAGCCCGATTTCCCGCGGCGGGCAGCCGTAACGACGAACGGTCCGGGCGCAACCGGAAACGCAACCTCATCCCCGGTCAGCAGCCGGAAATGACTGCCGAAACCTGCGCTCAGGCCACACTGCCGCCGGTGGCCCTTGAGGCACGGCCAGCCCTGTCAGTATGATGCAGCCGCAGCTCAGGGCCGTTTGCCCGCAGCTGCTCCCGGTCATGAGCCGCAAAGATTCGACAGCATCATGCAACTGAACAACCTGCGCATGGCAGACGCAAGTGCGCTCATGCACGGCTGGTGGCCGGCGCTGGAACACCGCCTGCCGTTCTGGCTGAGCGTGATCCTCGGCGTGCTCATCGCCTGGACCCTGGCGCAGCTGACCTGGGCGCTGCTGCCGCGCCCGCAATCCGTCGCACCTATATATAAGACGTCAGTGCCCGCCACCCCCGCAGCCAATCTCGATGCCGCCGCCGCGCTGCACTTGTTCGGCGTGGCCGGCGGCAACGCCGTCACCAACGCGCCCGAGACCACGCTGAATTTGACCCTGAGCGGCGTGGTGGCCGCCAACCCGGACATGAAACAATCCCTGGCCATCATCGCCTCGAACGGTGTCGGGCAGATGTATGCCGTCGGCGCGCAACTGCCGGGCGGCGCGCGGCTGCAATCCGTATATCCGGATCACGTGCTGCTGAACCTCAATGGTCGCACCCAGACGCTGAGCCTGCCGAAATTCAGCGGCAGCTCGGGCGCTGCGGACGCGGGCTTCACGACGCCCGGCGTACCGCCCGTGGTTTACGGGCGCAGCCTTCCGGCGACGCAAAATCTCCTGCAGTTACGCAATGAACTGGTCAGCCACCCCGAGCGCCTGATGGACATGATGCGTGCCATGCCGGTGATGGAGGACGGCAAGCTCACGGGCTATCGGGTGTTCCCGGTGGGCAACTCCGACGCGTTTTCCAAGCTCGGGCTCGACCCCGGCGATGTGGTGACCGCGGTCAACGGCATGCCGCTGGACAACCCGGCGCAGAGCCTGCAGGTGCTGAACAACATCCGCACCTCCGATCAGGTATCCATTACCTTCATACGCAACGGCCAGCAGCAAACCCGCATCCTTTCATTACAGAGCCCCAACGGCCCACCGAGATGACTACCGTGCCGAAACTTCCGCGCGCCTACCGCCGTCATCCCCTCTCCTGGCTGCATGCCCTGCTCATCGGATTGCTGCTGTGCACAGCCGCGGCGGTGCATGCCCAGAACGCCGGCATCACGCTCAACTTCAAGGATGCCGACATCCGTGAAGTCGCGGCTACCATCGGCCAGATCACCCACAAGGATTTCATCATTGATCCGCGCGTGCAGGGCCGGGTCACGGTGATTTCCAGCAAGCCCATCAGCGCGGATGCGGTGTACGCGACGTTTCTGTCCATGCTGCAGGTGCACGGCTTGGCCGCGGTGCCAGCCGGCGCCATGATCAAGATCGTGCCAGCGCTCGAAGCGCGCCAGATGCCGGGATCCAGCTTCAACTCCGGTACGCCGGGTGACGCGATCGTCACGGACGTGGTGCAGATCAACAACGTGTCCGCGGCGCAACTCGTGCCGGTGCTCAGACCGCTGATGTCCACCGAAGCGCAGCTTGCGGCCTATCCGGCCTCCAACATGCTCATCATTTCCGACCGCGCGAGCAACGTCACGCGGCTGCTGAATATCATCGAGCGCATCGATCAGCCGACGTCCAGCGAAGTCGAAGTGATCCCGCTGCAGAACGCCTCGGCGAGCGACGTGGTGCAGGTGTTGAATTCACTGCTGCAGAACCAGCAAGGTGCGGAAGCCGGACCGCCGCTGAAACTCGTGGCCGACACGCGCACCAACAGTATTCTCGTGGGCGGCGACAAGAATGACCGCTTGCGCATCCGCGCGCTGATTGCGCGGCTCGACACGCCGACGGAAACCGGCAATACCCAGGTGATCTACCTGCGTTACGCCAAGGCCAAGGACATCGCCGACGAACTCAAGAGCTTCGTCCAGGATCTGCAAAAACAGTCGGCGGCAAAAACCGGAGCCGCCGGCGCGGGCGCCACTGAACCGCAGGTGTCGCTGATTCCGGATGAGCGCACCAATGCGCTGGTAATCACCGCGCCGCCCAAGATCATGCATGCCGTGGAAGACGTGATCGCCAAGCTCGACATCCGCCGCGCGCAGGTGCTGCTCCAGACTATCGAAGCGGAACTCACCTCGGACAAGTCGGCACAACTCGGCATCACCTGGGTGGCGGACGCCCTGAACAACGCCGGTGCCGCCGGCATCACGGATTTCAGCAACACCGGCCCGAGCATCGGCGGCTTGGCGCAGCAGGCGCTGGCCGCACGCGCGGGCGCCAGCACGGGCAGTGCGCTTGGCACCACCGGTGCGCCCGGCATCGGGCTGCCGCAGGGCCTGACGCTCGGCGTCGGCAAGATCGTCACCGGCGGATTCAGTTGGGCGGCACTCATCAATGCGCTGGCCGGCAATTCCGACACCAACATCCTGTCCACACCCAGCATCGTGACGCTGGACAATCAGGAAGCCGACATCAAGGTGGCCCAGCAGGTGCCGTTCGTGACCGGCCAGTACACCAACACCAGCGGTACCGGCACCGCCGGCACCCCGGTCATCAATCCGTTCCAGACGGTACAGCGCGAGGACGTGGGCCTGGAACTCAAAATCACGCCGCAAATCAACGAAGGCAATGCCGTACTGCTGAAGATCGACCAGGTGATTTCCAACCTCACCGGCACCAGCATCGGCGGCCAGCCGGTGACGAATACGCGCGAGATCAAAACCAGCGTCATGGCCCAGGATGGGGAGATCGTGGTGCTGGGCGGCCTGATCGAGAATCAGCTCATCGAATCCGAGCAACACGTGCCGGTGCTGGGCAGCATTCCCCTGCTCGGCAACCTGTTCAAATTCCGCAGCACCACGAATACCAAGAGCAACCTGATGCTGTTCATCCAGCCCACCATCCTGCGCAATCCCGAGACCGCGGACCAGTACACCAACCGCACCTACAACCAGTTGCGCGACATCCAGTTGCGTAATCAGGGTCCGGTGCAACTCATGCCCCAGGAGCGGCGCCCGGTACTGCCGAACTTCAACAACACAAGCCGTCCGGCTGCACCGGCATCCCACGCTCCCGCCGCCACAACCCACACGACTGCGGCACCCGCAGCCACCAGCCACCACACACCGCCCGCGGCTACGCACCCGCCATCGGTGTAAGTTCCATGGCGATCACCCCCGACTCCGATTCCGGCACGCTCAGCCCGCGGTTGTCCGAAGCCCAGGTCGCGGTCCGCGGCATTCCGTTCCCGTTTGCCAAACGCCACGGCGTGCTGGTTGAGGCCGTCGAAAACAGCATCGCGCACGTGGTGCACCGGCAGGATGTGACCTCCGAAGCCCTGCTTGAGACGCGCCGCGTGCTCGGCCTGCCGCTCACGGCACGCGCGGTTAGCAACGAGGAATTCGACGCGCTGCTGCAACAGGCTTACGAGGAACAGACCAACAACGCCATGCAGATGATGGAAGGTCTGGACGAGGACGTGGACCTGTTCAGCGTGGCGCAGGCGCTACCCGAACCCGAAGACCTGCTGGAGAGCGAGGACGATGCACCCATCATCCGGCTGATCAACGCGCTGCTGACCGAGGCGGTCAAGGAAAACGCCTCCGACATTCACATCGAGCCGTTCGAGAACCGCCTGGTGGTGCGCTTCCGCGTGGACGGCGTGCTGCGCGTGGTACTGGAGTCGCGGCGCGCGGTGGCACCGCTGGTGGTATCGCGCGTCAAGGTCATGGCCAAGCTCGACATCGCGGAGAAGCGCCTGCCGCAGGACGGCCGCATTTCGCTGCGCATCGCCGGCCGGCCGATTGACGTGCGCGTGAGCACCATTCCCTCCGGCCACGGTGAACGCGTGGTGCTGCGCCTGCTCGACAAGCAGGCCGGACGGCTGGAACTCGAACACCTCGGCATGCCCGAGGACACGCGCACGCTGGTGGACGAACTCATCCACGTACCGCACGGCATCATCCTGGTCACCGGCCCGACCGGCTCGGGCAAGACCACCACGCTGTACGCGGCGCTCGCGCGCCTCAACGACCGCAGCCGCAACATCATGACGGTCGAGGATCCGATCGAATACTACATTGACGGCATCGGCCAGACGCAGGTCAACACGCGCGTGGACATGACCTTCGCGCGCGGCCTGCGTGCGATCCTGCGCCAGGACCCGGACGTGGTGATGGTGGGCGAAATCCGCGACCTGGAAACCGCCGAGATCGCGGTGCAGGCTTCGCTCACCGGGCATCTCGTGCTTTCCACGCTGCATACCAACACCGCGGTGGGCGCCATCACCCGGCTGCGCGACATGGGCGTAGAGCCGTTTTTGCTCTCATCTTCGCTGCTCGGCATGCTAGCGCAACGCCTGGTGCGCATCCTGTGTCCCGAGTGCAAGCAGCCGTACGCGGCGGGCGAACGCGAGTGCAAGGCGCTGGATCTGCCGCGCAATCAGCCGCCGACTCTCTATCGCCCGCAGGGATGCGAGCACTGCAACCGTGCCGGTTATCGCGGGCGCACCGGTATTTACGAGATGGTGGTGGTGGACGAGCACACGCGCGGCATGATCCACGACGGTAACAGCGAACAGGAACTCGAGCGCTACGCGCGCACCAAGACACCCAGCATCCGCCAGGATGGCCGGCGCCTGGTGCTAGCCGGCGAGACCAGCATCCAGGAAGTCCTGCGGGTTACTAGAGAAGACTAGTGAGGAGTGAGGAGTGAGGAGTGAGGCGCTTAAGAATATCTGCACGAGTAGTGCGGGTTTATTTCATTTCTGTCAGACCCGCATAAACGGGAATCCAGAATGTTTTAAAACCTGGATACCCGCTTTCGCGGATATGACGCAAAAACTACGGTTTTCCGCGGCGCTTAACCCGCGTGTATTTTCGTATCTTCTCAGTACGTTCTTGCCCCTCACCCCTCACCCCTCACCCTTCACTTCTTACTGACATGGGCGCGTTCGAATATACCGCTATCGACAACCGCGGCCGCGAGCGCCGCGGCGTGCTCGAAGGCGACACCCCGCGTCAGGTGCGCCAGCAATTGCGTGACCAGGGCCTGACGCCACTTGCGGTGGCGCAGGCCGCCGAGCACGAAGCCCGGGGCCGCATCGGCCTCGGCTGGCGGCGCGGCATCAGCGCCGCGGACCTGGCGTTGATTACGCGCCAACTGGCCACACTGGTGCGTTCCGCACTGCCGGTCGAGGAAGCGCTGCTCGTGGCCTCGCAGCAAAGTGAAAAGCCGCGTCTCAAGACCATGCTGCTTGCGGTGCGCGGACGCGTCATGGAGGGGCACACGCTGGCCTACGGCCTGGGGCAATTTCCGCACGTGTTTCCCGAGATTTTCCGCGCCACCGTGGCGGCTGGCGAACACACCGGGCACCTGGACGGCGTGCTCGAGCGGCTCGCCGACTATGCGGAGAACCGCCAGGTGCTGCGCCAGCGCATGCTGCTGGCGATGATTTACCCGGCACTACTCACCGTCATGGCGATCGTGGTGGTCGCGGGGCTCATGGCGTACGTGGTACCGCGCGTCACGGAAGTCTATACACACACCGGCCAGACGCTGCCGTTCCTGACCATCGCCCTGATCGCCGTCAGCCACTTCCTGCACGCCTACGGCATCTGGCTGATCGTGGCCCTGGTGATCGCGTTCTTCGTGTGGCGCCGCATGCTGCGCAAACCCGACGTGCGGCGGCGCTGGGATCGTTACAAGCTGCGCCTGCCGCTGTTCGGGCGCCTGGTGCGCGGCATCAACACCGCACAATTCACGCGCACGCTCAGCATTCTCGCGGGCAGCGGCGTGCCGGTGCTCGAAGCCCTGCGCATTGCCGGCGAAGTCGTGGTGAATCTGCCGATGCGCGAGGCCGTGGATGAAGCCGCAGCACGCGTGCGCGAAGGCGCTTCCATCAGCCAGTCGCTCGCCAAAAGCGGCCTGTTTCCGCCCATGGCGGTGCATCTGATCGCCAGCGGCGAGGCCAGCGGCAAGCTCGACAGCATGCTGGAACGCGCCGCCATCAGCCAGGAGCGCGAACTCGAAACCCTGACCGGCACCATGCTTGGCATCATGGAGCCCGGGCTGATCCTGGTCATGGGACTGATTGTGCTGCTCATCGTGCTCGGCATTCTGCTGCCGATTTTCGATCTCGACCAGATGGTTCACTGACCGGGAGGCTGCCGTGAAGATATCCGCTTTGCTGTGCTGCTGTGCGTTGTTATTTCCACTGACGGCGCTGGCCGCCGGCAACTTCAATTACAACTACGCCGAGCTGGGTTATCAGCGCCAGGCGACTCCCGGAGGCTCCACCCTCAACGGGCCGGTCCTGGATTTTTCCTGGACTGCATACAACGAACTGCAGATCATCGGCAGCTATGACCGGCTCACGCAATCCTCGCCTGACATCCGCTACGGCAATTATTCCGCCGGCATCCGCGGCGACAGCAATTTCAGCGAGCAAACGGATTTCACTACCGACATCCTGTATCTCGACAATCGCGCCACGGTGTCAGGCGCCTCCAGCACCGACAACGGGTACCGGCTGGCGTTCGGGTTTCGGCACTTGTTCACTCCGCGGGTGGAACTGGACGGCAGCATTGGCCACAACTGGCTGACCCAGTCTTCCAACGATGTCAGCCTCGGGCTGCTGTTCAATGCCACCGCGTGGCTGGCGGCCGGGCTGGGCTACAGTCACAACGGCGTCACCGGGAACACCGCGAGTGCGCGCCTGCGCTTGTATTTCTGAACCGCCCCGGAACTTTCGTGATACCTTGACACCCTAAGCACCAGTTCCAGGAATCCTTTCCCAGGGATACGGGTCGGCACCGCTTGTGGCTGCCGATGAAGCAATAATCATCAGCCGTTTTCACCTGGAGTAGCACCATGAAAACTCTGCGCTTGGTCCCGGGCATCGCGGTTCTGCTGGCCATGCTCACCTGCGGCGCGCTGCCGGCACTGGCCCGGGCCGCAGCTGCACCGGCCAAAGCGACTGACGTTTTTGCCAGCCTCCAATTCCGCAATCTGGGTCCGGCCATCGCCGGCGGGCGGGTGACCTCGGTAGTCGGCATTCCCGGCAATCCCAAGATTTATTACGTGGGCGCCGCTGGCGGCGGTGTGTGGAAAACCACTGACGGCGGCTTGCATTGGCAGGCGATTTTCACCAAAGAAGCCACGAGTTCCATCAGCAATATTGCGCTCGCGCCCTCCAACCCGAACCTGGTGTGGGTGGCCACGGGCGAGGTCAACATCCGCAACGACGTGCTGGACGGCGCCGGTTTGTATCTGTCCACCGATGCCGGCAAGACTTGGAAGCTCATGGGCTTCAAGGATGCCGGCCAGATCGCCAAGGTAGTGGTGGATCCACACAACTCCGACACCGTGTGGGTCGCAGTGCTCGGCCACGCCTGGGGCCCGAACCCCGAGCGCGGCGTGTTCAAGACCACCGACGGCGGCAAGACCTGGAAGAAAGTGCTGTTCGTCAACGATCACACCGGCGCCATTGACCTCACCCTGGACGGTGACAATCCGCAGGTGCTGTTCGCCGCCCTATGGCAGGCGCAACGCTATCCCTGGAAGCTCGACAACGGCGGACCGGACAGCGGCCTGTGGCGCTCCACCGACGGCGGCGATACCTGGACCAAGCTCACCACCGACCTGCCCAAGCCGCCCATCGGCCGCATCTCCATCGCGGCCGCTCCGAGCAATCCCGAGCACCTCTATGCGCTCATTGAGACCCGCCGCGGCAACGGCCTGCTGTTCACATCCACGGATCTCGGTGATCACTGGCAGCAGGTAAGCGACAACTACGACCTCGACGTGCGACCGTTCTATTTCTCGCACGTGTACGTCGCCCCCAACGACGAGAACAAACTGTACTTCGCCTCGTTCTTCCTCATGGAATCCGACGACGGCGGACACAGCGCGCATCCCATTGATATGAGCATGCATCCCGACCACCATGCTTTCTGGCAGGATCCAACAAATCCCGAGCGCATCATTCAGGGCAACGATGGCGGCGCGTATCTGAGCCTTGACGGCGGCAAAAGCTGGCGCTTCCTGGACGGCCTGCCCATCGAGCAGTTCTACATGGTCGCGGCCGACGGCAAAACGCCCTACAACCTGTGCGGCGGCCTGCAGGATAACAGCGGCTGGTGCGGGCCGTCCTCGTCACTGGCTGACAACGTAGTGAGCGGCAATGACTGGTACACGGTGGTGGGTGGTGACGGCGAGTACGTCGTACCCGCACCCAGCGATCCGGACATCATCTACGGCAATGCGCAAGATGGCGCCATCACGCGTTATGACCTGCGCACTCACCTGTCACCCAACCTCATGCCGTACGTCTACGGCCCCAGTGGCATCAATAGTCTCGAAACCAAAGATCAGAAATACCGCTACAACTGGACCTCGCCGATTGCAGTCTCGCCCACCGATGCCAACACCGTTTACATGGGCGGCAACGTGATGTTCAAGTCCACGGACGGCGGCGCACATTGGACCATCATCAGTCCGGATCTGACGCGCAACGACAAGAGCAAGCAGTTGAACTCCGGCGGGCCGGTGAATCTGGATCTCTCCGGTGCCGAAACCTACGACACCATCCTGTCGCTGACGCTCGCACCCACCGATCAGAACGTGATCTGGGCGGGCACCGACGACGGTCTCGTGCAGGTAAGCCGCAACGACGGTGGCAGTTGGTCCAACGTCACGCCCTCCGGCGCGCCGCATTGGGGCCGGGCGTACCAGATCGGCGTGTCGCCCTTCGATGCCGGCACCGCCTACGTGGCCTTCGACAACCACGAAATGGACGATACCAAGCCTTACGTCTATGCGACCGACAACTACGGCAAGTCCTGGCATTCCATCGCCAAGGGCCTGCCGGACGAGCCGGTGCTGGTAGTGCGCGAAGATCCGAACATGAAAGGCCTGCTGGTGCTCGGTAACATGACGGGCTTGTGGTACTCGCGCGACGACGGCGGCCACTGGCAGCAACTCAAGGCCGATTTTCCCACCGCCGCAGTATTCGATCTCAAATTCGTGCACCACGCGCTCGCCGTCGCCACCCATGGCCGCGGCCTGTTCGTGCTGGACAATCTGCGGCCCATTGAGGAGATGAACGACGACATCGCCAAGCAGGCATTCCATCTGTTCACGCCGTCCGAGGGAACGGAATTTGTACGCTGGTCACGTGGTGAAGGCGCGGAACCTTCATTCACCACACCCAATGCACCGGATGGCCCGATGATTGACTACTATCTCAAGACCGAGCTGAAAGCCACGCCGGCTGAAACAGCCCAACATCATTCGCCGGTCAAGATCGTGGTCACCGACGCCAACGGCAACAGCGTGGCGACCGATTACGGCCCGGCCAAGGCCGGTGTCAATCAGTTCGTGTGGAACATGAGCTATGACGCGCCCACGCAGTTGGACTTTGAAAAAATCCCGGCGGCTTTCGCCGCATTCAGCCCATCCGGCCCCGCGGTGCTGCCCGGCACCTACCATGTAGCGGTGACCGTCGGCGGCCAGACCCAGACCACCACAGTGACGGTGCACAGCGACCCGAACCTGCGCATTCCGCTGGAAGTGATGCAAGCCGACCTCAAAATTGGCCTGGAAGTGCGCAACGAAACCAGCGCGTTCAATGAAATGCTGAACCGCATCGTAGCCATGCAGAATGCGCTGGGATCCTTCGAGACCGGCACTGCGGCCGGCGAGCCACAATACGCGGCTGTGCTCAGCCAGGCGAAAGCTCTCGACAAGAAGCTCACGGACCTCAAGAACAGCGTCTACAACCAGGGTCTGCAGCACATGGTGGTGGAAGACAACATCCACTATCTCGCGCGCCTGAACGGCGAGCTTCAGTCGCTGAGCGGGATAACAACGCTGATCGGGCAGATGCCCACTGCGCCGATGCGGGATGCTGCAGCTGAGGTTGGCTCGAAGCTGAACGTCAAGCTCGCCGAGTTCAACGCCATCCTCGCAACCGACGTACCGGCTTACAACAAGACCGCCTACACCGCCGGCGCGCCCACGCTCATGGTGGGTCAGCCGATCAGCGTCAAACCGGTGCAGATGTAAACGCGTATCGCTGCGCGCAGATCACGGGGAGGGCCATGCCCTCCCCTTTTTTATCTATACTGCACCGGCCACGAACCGGAGATAAGCGTGTTCAGTCCATCGGCGCGGTTTGTTTGCCTGGCGTTGGCACTGGTGTTGCCATGCCTGGACGGTTGCACGAGCTTTCTCGCCCGCCAGATGGTGGAAGCGCCCAACAAACTTCAGACACCACCGGAGCAGCAGCCGGAGATAGCTGCGTTTTTCGATCAGGTCCGCGACCAGGACTTCAGCCGCACCGACATGGTTCCGGTAGGACCACCGCCAGCGCAGCTTTCCATTGCCGTCATGCCACCCGGCGATGCCAATATGGAATATCACACTGACATCACAAAGCATCAAGCCTCCGTTCACTTCAAGCCCGGAAAGCTGCAGCGTTACTCCAGCAGACCAAAAGGCACTATCGTGCTCCTGCCTGCGTTCCAAAACGGCAAATTCATGATGTTGCCCTGGGCTTTTGTGCTGGCCAAGGCGGGGTATCAATGCGTGCTGGTGGATTTGCGCGGCGAGGGCCTGTCAACGGGTAACTGGATTACCTGGGGTAATGTCGAATCCCGTGACGTGCAACAGCTCATCCACTGGCTCTACGCCCAAAACATCGTGTACGGTCCCCTGGTGTTGATGGGCGTCTCGTATGGCGCCTCGGTCGCACTGCGCGCGGCTGCGCTGGATTCGCAAGTCAAGGCGGTAGTCGCCATCGAGCCTTTCGTGAATGCCGTGGACGTCATCCATCGCGGTGGGCGCATCATGTTTCCGACGCTCAGCCATTTTGTCAGCGCTGCGCGCATGAACGAAGCCGTCAAAGAGGCCGATCAACTGGCGGATACCAGACTGGAGACGGCAACCGCACTGCCAGCGGCATCCTCACTGAACATCCCCGTGATGTATATCTACGGAGGCAAGGATCAATTTGTACCGGCGACCGACCAACAGGAATTGATATCCGCCACCCGGCATACCGAGCATCTCGGTATCCCGGCTGCAAACCACATGACCTTGCCGATTGAATTCCCAAAATACCAGCAGCCAGTGCTGGACTGGCTGGCCCGGACACTCAATAACGGATCAGCGCCGCCCCCCAGGTAAAACCGCCACCGAAGGCTTCCAGGAGAATCGTCTGGCCGCGTTTAATGCGTCCGTCGCGCACCGCCACATCCAGTGCCAGCGGTACCGAGGCGGTGGACGTGTTGCCGTGCTCCTGGATGGTGAGGATCACGCGCTCCATGGGCATTTTCAGCTTGCGCGCGGTGGCCTCGATGATGCGCAGATTGGCCTGGTGCGGCACCAGCCAGTCGAGCTGCTCAGGCGGCATGTGGTTTGCTGCCAGCGCTTCCACCACGATGTCGCCGAGTTTCCGCACCGCGATCTTGAATACCTCGTTGCCCTTCATGCGGATGAAGTCGCGGCCCCCAAGAAAATCCTGCGGCTTCTTCGATACCCCGGAGGGAAAGTACAGCAAGTCCGCGTACTGGCCGTCGGCATGCAGGTGCGTGGAGATGATGCCCGGCTGGTCGGCGGGTTGCAGCACCACGGCACCGGCGCCGTCGCCGAACAGCACACAGGTGCCGCGGTCGGTGTAGTCGGTCATGCGCGACAGGGTCTCGCCGCCCACGATCAGCGCGCAGCGCGCGCTGCCCGCGCGGATGTATTTGTCGCCGATGTCCAATGCATAAATGAACCCGGCACACGCGGCTTCCAGGCTGAAGGCCGGGCAGCCGTGCATGCCCATGCGTTGCTGCAGCAGGCAGCCCATGTTGGGAAATACCTGATCCGGTGTGGTCGTGCCGACGATCACGAGGTCGATGTCCCCGGGTCCGACGCCCGCGGCCTGCATGGCATTGCGCGCGGCCTGCTCGCAGAAATCCAGATTGGTTTCGTGCTCGGCGGCGATATGCCTGCGCTCGATACCGGTGCGCGTGCGGATCCACTCGTCCGTGGTATCCACCATCTTCTCCAGGTCCTGGTTGGTGAGCACCTTTTCCGGCAATGCGCTGCCGGTGCCGGCAATCCTGGAGTAAATGTTCTTCATGCGGCACCTGTGCCGGTGTTGGGCAGCTGCACTTCCAGCAGCCGGCCGATGCGCTGCGGGACCTGATTCTGGATTTCGAGTATCGCCACGCGGATGGCGCTCGCGAAGCCCACGCTGTCGGTACTGCCGTGGCTTTTCACCACCACCGCGCGCAAACCCAGCAGGCTCGCGCCATTGTAATGGCGCGGATCCAGCCGACGCTTGAGCGCATGCAGCACCGGCAGCGCGGCCAGCGCCAGCAGGCGTGTGAACGCAGTGCGCCGGAATTCCTCGCGCAGCATCTGGCTGATGAGTTTGGCCAGCCCCTCGATGGTCTTGAGCGCCACGTTGCCGACGAAGCCATCCGACACCACCACATCCACGTCGCGCGAAAAGATGTCGTCGCCTTCCACGAAGCCGATGTAGTTCAGATGGCTGGTCTCCAGCAGCTTGGCGGCATCACGTACCTTCTCGATGCCCTTGATTTCCTCTTCACCGATGTTGAGCAAGCCCACGCGCGGTGACTCGATGTGATATACGGATTCGGCAAGCGCTGCACCCATGACGCCGAATTGGAACAGTTGCTCGGGAGTACAGTCGGCATTGGCGCCGAGGTCCAGCATGTGGGTGTGGCCGCCATGCGAAGGAATGAGCGTACAGATCGCCGGCCGGTCTATGCCGGGGACGGTCTTCAACACGAAGCGCGCGGTGGCCATGAGCGCACCGGTGTTGCCGGCGCTCACACAGCCGTCAGCCTGGCCGTTTTTCACCAGGTTGATGGCCACGCGCATCGAAGAATCTTTCTTGTGGCGCAACGCCTGCGAGGGCAACTCGTCCATGAGTACCACCTGCGAGGCATGCTGAACCTTGAGGCGCTGCGCAAAAGCGTGGACATCGCCGGCTACCATCGGATTGATGATGGCGGCATCCCCCACGAGGATGACGTGCAGAAAGGCATGCTTGTTGAGCATGCTGATGGCGGCCGGCACCACGACGGACGGCCCGTGATCGCCACCCATGGCGTCCAGCGCAATCGTGACGGTGTCGTTGCTCATGCCATGGCTGGAGATATCTTGGGCCCGTGGGATTCGGTCGGCGCGCGATCCGGTATGCATTGCGAGCCGGAGATCCGCTGCCATGCCGGTGCAACGACGTGCATCATCGCATGGGCGCCGACAACGGCGGTATCAGTCTTCCTGCGGGATGCTCAGGATTTTCTTGCCGCGATAAAACCCGTCGGCGCCGATGTGGTGCCGGCGGTGGGTGTGACCCGTGGTCTTGTCGACCGCCAGGGTTGGCCCGTCGAGCGCATCGTGTGAACGGCGCTGGCCACGACGGGAGGGGGAAACGCGACTTTTCTGGACTGCCATGTTGGGCTCCTGCTGACAATGCTTTTCAAGCTCAATGACGCCGGAGCGTCTTCAAAATTTCAAACGGTCGCCTAGCTTCGGCAGCAGGCGCCATGGTTTTGGGCTTTACGGTCGGCATGCGCAGTGCCGCGCAGTCTTCCGGCTTGGCATGGCGTGGCGCCAGCGGCAACGCCAGGAGCAACTCGTCTTCGACCAGTTCCGCCAGGCGTATCTTTCCGCTGCTGGAATCCAGCGTGTCGTAGCTGTCCGGCCAGTGCTGCGCCTGACTGCTGCCCGCCCAGCCAAGCCGCATGTGCACATCCACCGGATGGCGCAGCAATCCAAAGCAGCGCTGACAGCTCAGACCCAAGCTGGCCTGCAGCCTGCCATTCACCACCGCGAGTCCGCCTTCCTTGAAAACCTGCAGGTCAATGTCGACTTGACCGCCAGCGTCCGCAAGCGCTGCACACAAGCGCGGCATGCGACTCAGGCTCAATCGGCCCGCCACCATCTGTGGCGTATGACCCGCTTTCGTCAGGTCCAAAAATTCCGGCAGGCCGCCTGACATAGGCGCGGTATGATACGTTTGAGCCCTGCGCTTGTCAAAGTAAAATTGCTCCAAGCCATTGTTTTTATTGCGCTTGGCCCCTGTTCTGGAACGCACTCAACGCCCGCACTGAAACCATGCACATTCTGCTCGCCTCGACTTCCGCCTACCGCCGCGCGCTGCTCGCACGTCTGGGCCTGACGTTTGAGTGCATGGCTCCAGGCACCGACGAGACACCCCAGGCCGGCGAACTGCCCGCGGCTCTGGTCACGCGCCTGGCGAAGGCCAAGACGACGGCCGTTGCGCAGCGCTATCCCGACAGTCTGGTCATCGGCGCCGATCAGGTAGCGGAGCTGGACGGAGAAATCCTGGGTAAGCCCGGAGATCACACGCGGGCAATTCAACAATTGAGCGCCCAGTCCGGACAGGCCGTGATCTTCCATACCGCGGTGTGCGTACAGTTGGCAGCCACCGGCCGCCAGTTTGCGCACCTGGACACCACACGGGTTTATTTCCGCAGACTTTCGGCGCAGGAAATTGAACGCTATCTCCGCGCCGAGCAACCGTATGACTGTGCCGGCAGCTTCAAGTCCGAGAGCCTGGGCATCAGCCTGTTTGAGCACATCGAATCGCGGGATCCAACCGCACTCATGGGCCTGCCGTTGATTGCCGTTTGCCGATTTCTGCGCGAACTCGGCGTCACCCTGCCCTAGGCAATCGGTTCAAGCCGGTCGAGCAGCATCTGCAATTGCGCATCCAGTGGCGCACTCACCTGCATCGGTACCCCCGTTGCGGGATGCACAAAGCCGAGACTGGCCGCGTGCAGGAACATGCGCTTCAGACCCAATGAACGGAAATGCCGGTTGGCTTCGCGCGCGCCGTATTTTTCATCGCCCAGCACCGGATGGCCGAGATGCGCTGCGTGTACCCGGATCTGATGGGTGCGGCCGGTGCGGATGGCAACTTCCATCAGGGTCGCATCGCGGAACCTGCGGATGGGCTGGAAATGACTTTCCGCCTCGCGGCCGTCCTCGGCAACCTTGACCATGCGCTCACCGCTCTGCAGCACGTTTTTCTGCAAAGCCACGCGCACCTGACACGGGCCGCCTGTCCATGCGCCGGCCAGCAGGGCGAGATAGCGCTTGTCCACCTGCCCGGTGCGCAGTGCGGCATGCAGCGAGCGCAGGGCCGACGGTTTGCGGGCCACCAGCAAACAGCCGCTGGTGTCGCGATCCAGGCGGTGCACCAGTTCGAGATGCCGGTCGCCCGGACGCATGGCACGCAAGGCTTCAATCACGCCGAGGCTCACGCCGCTGCCACCGTGCACCGCCCAACCGGCCGGCTTGTTGAGCACGAGCAGAAATTCGTCCTCATGCACAATCGCCGCCTGCAAGACCGCCTGCTGACGGCTGCCGGGCCGGGTCTGCGGCTCCGGAGCGGACTGGCGCACCGGCGGAATGCGGATTTCATCACCCCCCGCGACCCGGTAATCGGGCTTGGCGCGCCGCCCGTTGACGCGCACCTGTCCGGTACGCAACAGACGGTACACATGTCCCTTGGGCACGCCCTTGAGTTCGCGCAGCAGAAAATTGTCGAGGCGTTGCTCCGCCTGTTCGGCGGCGACAGACACATGCCTGGCTTTGGGGCGCAGGTTTTCCACTTAAGCTCCTGAAAATAAAAGCCCTGAGGTCGTTGAAGGCCTGCGCCGGCGCTGCTATAGTACCCGACAGGTAGCCGCGCCTCTGCCGATGCATGCCGGCGCCGCAATGCGAAGTCCCCGTCACGGGGTTTTTGAAGGTTTACAGGTGGGGTGTGCCGAGGTTGGCAACCCCGTGTTCAAACGGTGTCGCCGCCCTGATTTCAGGGTTCGAGCGTCACCAACGACTGCGCTCCCATGCCTCGCATGGTCTGGATGCGCCGGTCATGTGCCTGGGCAGGATTGCTTTTGGCTGCCGCCGCAAGCGGCGCCGTTGATCGAAGTCTGAGATCCCGCCCCCGGGCCGTCCGGCCATCGTGACCCTGCGCAGACCGTGGTTGAGCGTCTGCGAGAATCAACATGAAAAGAATGCTGGTGAATGCCACGCAGCCGGAAGAGCTGCGCGTGGCCATGGTGGATGGCCAGAAACTCTACGATCTGGATATCGAAGTCCCCTCCCGCGAACAGAAAAAGGCCAATATCTACAAGGGCAAGATTTCGCGTGTCGAGCCCAGTCTGGAAGCCTGTTTCGTGGATTACGGCTCGGAACGCCACGGGTTCCTGCCGCTCAAGGAAATCTCCCGGGTATATTTCAAGTCCGGAGCCGATCTGTCCGGACGCCTCAATATCCGCGAATTGCTCCAGGAAGGCCAGGAGCTGGTGGTGCAGGTGGACAAGGAGGAGCGCGGCAACAAAGGCGCGGCGCTCACCACCTTCATCAGCCTGGCCGGGCGCTTTCTGGTGCTCATGCCCAATAATCCGCGCGCCGGTGGCGTGTCGCGGCGCGTGGAGGGCGACGACCGCGAGGACCTGCGCGACGCGCTCACCACGCTGCAGCTGCCGGACGGCATGGGCGTCATCGTGCGCACCGCCGGCGTGGGCCGCAGCGGCGAGGAACTGCAATGGGACCTGGATTACCTGCGCCAGATCTGGGATGCGATTGAAAAAGCGTCGCAGGGCCGCAGCGCCCCCTTCCTGATCTACCAGGAAAGCAATGTCATCATCCGCGCGCTGCGCGATTACCTGCGCACCGACATCGGCGAAATCCTGGTGGACGACGCCAAGACCTGCGAGGAAGCCCGGCACTTCATGCAACAGGTGATGCCGCAGAACCTCGACAAGCTCAAGCACTACGCCGACCGCATCCCGCTGTTCACCCGCTTCCAGATCGAGAGCCAGATCGAGGCCGCCTTCGGCCGCGAGGTGCGCCTGCCCTCGGGCGGCGCCGTGGTCATCGATCACACCGAAGCGCTAGTAGCCATCGACGTGAATTCCGCGCGTGCCACCAAGGGCGGGGACATCGAGGAAACCGCATTGCGCACCAATCTGGAAGCCGCCGACGAAGTCGCGCGCCAGTTGCGCCTGCGCGACCTGGGCGGCCTGATCGTGATCGACTTCATCGACATGGGGCCGCAGAAGAATCAGCGTGATGTCGAGGACCGGTTACGCGACGCGCTCAGGATGGACCGCGCGCGCGTGCAGGTCGGGAAACTCTCGCGCTTCGGCCTGCTGGAAATGTCGCGCCAGCGCCTGCGCCCGTCGCTCGGCGAATCCACCCAGGTGGTGTGCCCGCGCTGCAACGGCGAAGGACACATCCGCGGCGTGGAATCCCTGTCGCTATCGGTGCTGCGCCTGCTGGAAGAGGAAGCCATGAAGGACCGCACTTCCCGGGTAGTGGCGCAACTGCCGGTGAACGTGGCCACCTTCCTGCTCAACGAGAAGCGCCACATCATCGCCGAAGTGGAAAAGCGTTGTGGGGTAAGCGTGGTGCTGGTACCGAACCCGCACCTGGATTCGCCGCGTTACGAGATTCAGCGCATGCGCGACGATGAAGTGCCGTCCGCCGCAGGCGCCACCAGCAGTTACAAACTGGTGACCGAGCCGCCGACGCCGGAAGTTCCGGGCGCGGAAATCAAACGCGAAGCGCCGCCGGAACCGGCGGTCAAGACCATCGTGCCGTCCACGCCTGCGCCGGTTTCGCGCGTGGATGCGCCCGCGCGCCCTGGAATCCTGGTGCGCATGTGGCGTGCGCTGTTTGCGAGCGGGCCACGGCCGCCCGCGCCTGCTCCGCGCTCACAGCCGCCGCGGCAGCAGGACAACAATCGTTTCGATCGCGATCGGCCGCACGCGCGGGATCGGGATCGCGGTCGCAATCGCGATCGCGATCGCTATGCTTCCTCCGGCTCGCGCCGCCCGGAGCGCAATAGCCCGCCGCCGCGTCCGCAGTCGCGGCCCCAGCCGCAGTCCCGGCCGCGGGATCGCATGCCGCCTTATGCACAGGAGAACAACCAGGCGCGTCCGGCCGAGCGCCCGCAGCCGGTACAAGAGGCGCCCGCTCCCGAGCGTGCACCACCGGTCGCAACTCCGGCGCCATCCGCCGCACCGGTGACTTCGGCGCCGGCCCCCGCCGACGGGCAGGCCAATCGCGCACCCGCGCGCAATGACGGGCGTGGCGGTCGGCGCGGCACGCGGCGTGGTCGCCGTGGCGGTCGCCGCCGTCATCGTTACGAGGCCGGGCATCAGGCCGAGGGCAAGCCGCCGGAAAATCGTACCGATATCAATCCCAATTATCAGGCTGCTCCACCGTCCGAGTTGCCGCAGTCGGTGAACCCGCCGCACGCAGCCGCTCCTGCACCTGCTGAGTCCCAGGCGCTGCCGAATGACGTTGCACAGCGGGATCGCACCATTCCGCTGTTTCAGGTGCGCGAACAGGTCGCGGCCCCGGTTAAGGAAGAACCCACCAGCGCCCCGGGCAACACCGGCGAACAACGTTCGGAATAATCGGCGGGACGCTCCGAAGGGAGCAACTCAGGGGCATCGCGCGGTGCAACCGGTGACGTAGATCAGCCACGCACGGACCGCGGTTGCGCATTGCCATGCAAGCGGCACTGACCACGGATCGCAGCGCCGCGGACGGACCGATCCACCCTCACCGCTGACGGGAAGGTCCGACTTCCACCGCGCCACCGCGGCGGATGTGGGCCAACAGGCCCATCGCTCCCAGCTCCACCAGATCCAGCACGCGCACGAAGCCGTCGGCTCCGCCGAAATACGGGTCGGGCACTTCGTCCACCGGGCTATGCGCCGCATAGGCCAGCAGCAAGTTCAGCTCGGCGCGCGCCGCGCGCGGCTGGATGGCGCGCAATTCCGCGAGATTGGCGCGATCCATCGCGAGGACGTAATCAAACACTTCGAAGTCGGCCGCCGATACCTGGCGGCCGCGGTGGCGCTGGATATCAATGCCCCGCGCGCGCGCCGCGGCGATGGCGCGCACATCCGGCGCCTGACCGAGGTGGTAATCGTGGGTGCCGGCGGAATCCACATGCACTTTTAATTTCGGCGCACGCTCAGCCAGCAGTTTTCTGAACACACCTTCGGCGGTCGGTGAACGGCAGATGTTGCCCATGCACACGAACAGCACGCCGGTGGTATGTGCGGAGTCTCGCATCACTCGGATTGCCGCAGCAATTCTGCGGCGCGTTTCAGGTCTTCGGGCGTATCCACGCTCGGACCGGGAATTTCGCGCGCCGGATCCACGAGCATGCGCATACCGAGCCATAGGGCGCGCAACTGCTCGAGCCGTTCGATGCGTTCCAGTTCGCAGGCCGGCGTGGCGGCCAATTGGCGCAAGACCGCCGGCCGATAGGCATAGAGGCCGATGTGCCGCAGCGCCCCCTGCCAGTGCTGCTGGGATTGCACCCCCGCCGGCGCCCCGTCCCGGTCCCAGGGAATCGGCGCGCGGCTGAAATACAGCGCCCGCCCCTGCTGGTCGGCCACCACCTTGACCACATTGGGATTGAGAAATTCCTCGAGTGAGTGGATCGGCGTACACAGCGTGGCCAGTTCCGCATCCTCGCGGCGGTCGAACAGCGCCGCCACCTGGCGAATGGTGCCGGCCGGCATCAGCGGCTCATCGCCCTGCAGGTTGACGATGATGCCGTCGTCCGGCCAGTCAAGCCGCGTCAGTGCTTCCGCGATCCGGTCGGTGCCTGAAACATGCGTGGCCAGCGTAAGCTCGGCACGAAATCCCCCGGCCTGACAGGCCGCTTGGATGCGCTCGTCATCCGTCGCCACCAGCACGAGATCCGCGCCGCTGGCATGCGCGCGTTCGCACACGTGCAGGATCAGGGGCTTGCCCAGCAATGACGCGAGCGGCTTGCCGGGCAGGCGCTGCGAACCCATGCGTGCCGGAATCAGCACCGCGAAGCGCATTTACGCGAGCTCGTCGCTGCTGAGTGCGCGGGCTTCCTCCTGCAACATCACCGGAATGCCGTCGCGTACCGGATACGCCAGGCGGTCGGGTTTGCAGATCAATTCGTTCTCGGTCTTGTGGTACACCAGCGGTCCCTTGCACAGCGGGCACACCAGGATTTCCAGCAGCTTCGCATCCATCCGACTCTATCCTCGTTGCAGACTGTGAACGTTTACGCGCCGGCTGCGCTGCGACCGGCCAGACACTCTTCCACCACGCGCATTATGCCCTCGGCATGTGCGCGTGAAAATTCGCCATGCGCGGGCACGTACCAATGGTCAGGCAGATCCAGGCCAGCGCACCGGACCGCGTCCTTCTCGGTCATGAGCACCGGTCGTTGATCGCCGAACAACAGGTCGCCTCGGGTCAGTGCCGCGTGGTCCGGCAAGGCATGCGGTTCGATGTCAATGCCCTTTGCCACAAGCGAGGCAAAAAATTGTTCCGGATGACCGATGCCGGCGATCGAATGTACGCTGCGACCGCGGAAGTTGGCAAGCGGCACGCGCAGGCCGTCGCGCAGGCGCACGGCTTCGGTCATGTTCATGTGCATCACGGGTGTGTGCTGCGGCAAATCCATGCCGGCGGGCAAACGGCTCTTGCAGACCACGATATCCGCCTGCTTGATGGCCGCCGCCGACTCGCGCAACGGGCCGGCCGGCAGCCGCCAGCCATTGCCGCAGCCGCGCTCGCCGTCGAGCGTGAGAATCCGCAGATCGCGGCCCAGGCGGTAATGCTGCAATCCGTCGTCGCTCACGATGACGTCAACCGATTTATCACGCAGCAGTTGTCGCGCTGCCTGCACGCGATCCGGCGCCGCCATCACCGGCAGGCCCGTGGCGCACGCCAGCAGCACCGCTTCGTCTCCGGCGACCGAGGCGGCCGTTGCCGCAGTCACCGCGAGAGGCCAGTGCGTCGATTTCCCGCCGTAGCCGCGCGTCACGATGCCGGGGTGATAGCCGCGTGCCTGCAAGGCCCGGCTCAGCCAGATGACCAGCGGCGTTTTGCCGGTGCCGCCGAGCGTGATGTTGCCGACCACGATCACGGGCACGGGCAAGTGCACGGTGCTGAAAATCCCGTGCCTGTAGCAGGCGCGCCGCATCGCGCTCAGCAGGATGAACAGCCACGAGAACGGAATCAGCAGGCGGATCGGCCCGGAACCATACCAGCGGCGCAACAGCCATTGGTGCCACCCGGTGCGCGTCATGTCCGGTGAAAACTCAGGCTACGGCTACGTCGCGGAATTGCATGCGATACAGGCGCGCGTAATGGCCGTTGCGTTGCAGCAGCTCGGCATGCCGCCCGGATTCGATGATGCGTCCCTGATCCAGCACGATGATGCGGTCCGCGCGCTCCACCGTGGACAGCCTGTGCGCGATGACCAGCGTGGTGCGCGCGTGCATGAGCCGTTCGAGCGCCGCCTGGATGTGGCGCTCGGACTCGCTATCCAGCGAGGATGTGGCTTCATCCAGTATCAGCAGCGGCGCGTTCTTGAGCAACGCGCGCGCGATCGCGATGCGCTGGCGCTGTCCGCCGGAGAGCAGCACGCCGCGGTCGCCCACCATGGTGTCCAGCCCCTGCGGCATTTGCCGCACATACTCCATGACGTGCGCGGCCTCGGCCGCCGCGACGATGTCCGCCTCGGTGTGCCATCCCAGGCTGCCGTAGGCGATGTTGTTGCGGATGCTATCGTTGAACAGCACCACGTCCTGGCTGACGAGCGCAATCTGTTCGCGCAGGTCGCACAACGCATACTCGCGCGTATCGTGGCCATCGAGCAGAATCGCACCGGCACCCGGATCGTAAAAGCGCGGCACCAGGCTCACGAGCGTGGACTTGCCGCTGCCGGACCGGCCCACAAGTGCGACGGTCTCGCCGGGCGCTACGCTGAAGGAAATATCCTTGAGCACCGCGCCGTTGGCAGCCGTATAGGCGAAGCTCAGCTCACGGAATTCCAGCTGCCCGTGCGCGCGCGTCAGGGACCGGCTGCCGCCCGCCGTTTCACCCTCTTCATCCAGCAGCTCGAAGATGCTCTGCCCCGCGGCGATGCCCTTCTGCAGCGGCGCGTTGATGTCGGTGAGGTGCTTGAGCGGCGCCATGAGCAGCAACACCGCGCTCAGGAACGAGCCGAAGGTACCCACGGAAATCGTCGGCAACACCGTGGGCAGCGTGGCGATGTAGATCACCAGCGCCATGCCGATGCCAGCCAGCAACTGGATGATGGGACTGGATCCGGCATTCACCAGCACCAGCTTCATGTTGAGATAGCGGTTGTGCTCGTTGACGCGCTCGAAATTCGCGCTTTCCTGTTCCAGACCGCCAAACAGCTTCACCACCCGGTGGCCGGCGATGACTTCCTCGGAAACCCGGGTCACGTCGCCCATGGAGTCCTGGATGCGGCTGCTGTAGCGGCGGAAACGATCGCTCACGAAGCGCACCAGCAACGCTATCAGCGGACCCACCACCAGGATGAACGCCGACAGCACCCAGCTCAGGTAGAACATCCATGCGATCAAGCCGAGGATGGTGAGGCCATCGCGGATCATGACGGTGATGGCATTGGTGGTGGCTTCCGCCACCTGCTCGATGTTGTAGGTGAGCTTGGAAACCAGCACGCCCGACGAGGTGGCATCGTAAAAGCGCGTCGGCAGGCGCAGTAGTTTGCCGAAGGCTTCGCCGCGCAAGCGCTTGATGACGCTGCGCCCCACCCAGCTGATGAAATAGGTGGAAAAAAAACCCGCCACGCCGCGCAACACGAACAACCCGATTACCAGCGCCGGAATCAGCCTGATGCTTTGCGTGTTGTGCTGCACGAAACTCTCGTCGAGCAGCGGCTTAACCAGCGCGGCGAACGCCGGCTGGGTGAGCGCATACACCACCATGCCGAGGACGGCGAGCGCGAATACCTGCCAGAAGGGCACGACGTAGCCCAACAGGCGCCGGTAAACCTTGAGCACGCCGCCGTCGAGGCGCAGAAAACGCATGTCAGTTTTCCGCGGGCGGCTGGGTGGTGAGTATCTGCAGTTGCGAGAATCCCAGTTCACCGGCCACGTTCATCACTGTGACCACCGACTGGTGACTGGAGCGCGCATCGGCACGCAGGATGATGGGCACGTCGCGACGCGCACCGGCCGCGGCCAGCAGCGCGGCGCGTACCGCTTCCGGACTGGTGCCGGTCACGGCCTGCTGATTGATGTAATAGTGGCCCTGGGCATCAATCGTCACTTCGATGCCCTTGAGCTCGGTGGGCGCCGGCGCCACGCTTGCGGTCGGCAGTTCCAAGTTCAGGCTGGTGTTCTGGATGAAGTGCGTGGTCATCATGAAGAACACCAGCAGCATGAGCATCACGTCCACGAAGTTGATGATGTTCAGCTCCGGCTCTTCCCACTGGCGCGCGCGCAGTTTCACGCGCGCCCCTCGCGCGCGCTCACGGCCTTGAGCGCGGGCAGGGCCTGCGGTTCATTGTGCGCGCTGCGCACCGCATGCATGAGGCGCGTGGTCTCGCGCTCCATGCGTACCACGAGATCGTCCACCTTGCCGCGCAGGTAGCGGTACAGAACGTACGCGGGGATGGCGACGGTCAGACCCGCCACCGTGGTGATCAGCGCCTGGGAAATGCCGCCGGCCAGCATCGCCGGATTGCCCAGTCCGGAAGTCGAAATCGCGGCAAACACATGCATGATGCCGAGCACCGTACCCAGCAGGCCGAGCAGCGGCGAAATGCTGGCAATGGTGCCGAGCGTGATCAGGTAACGATCCAGTTCATGCACCACGTGCCGCCCGGTGTCCTCGATGGCTTCGTTCATGGCGCTGCGGCTCGCGTGGCGCTGCTCCAGTCCGGCCGCGAGGATGCGGCCGAGCGGCGAGCCGGCGCGCAGCGCCTGCAAGCGTTCGTCGTCAAGCTCGCCGTTTTTCAGCCAGTTCCACACCTGCGCCGCCAGGTGCTCCGGGGCCACGCGCCGCATCTGCAGCGTCCACAGGCGTTCCGCCACGATGGCCACCACTAGGATGGAACACAGGATGAGCGGCAGCATCAGCCAACCGCCGGATTTGATGATTTCAATCATGCACTGCGCGCCCGCCGCCGAACCCCGGGCATGATACTGGATTTTAGCGGCCCGGCGAATGCCGCCGGCGGCTTACTCGGCCGTCCAGAAGCGCGCGTGATCCAGGCGCCAGCGGCGCTCCACCGCGGGTTGCTGTCCCGGCCACAGGCGCATTTCCACCGTTCCCAAAGACACCGTATCCAGCACGCTCGCACCCGCATCCCGATAGCGCTGCACGATCTGCGGGCTGGGGAAACCCCAGCGGTTGCGATAGCCCACCGGGAACAGTGCGAAGTGCGGCGCCACCGCCGCGATGAATTCCGTGGCGGACGAAGTGCGGCTGCCGTGATGCGGCACCACCAGCACGTCGCTGCCCAGGCGCACCGCGTCGCGCTGCAACAGGCGCTGCTCGCCCTCGCGCATCAGGTCGCCGACCAGCAACGCACTGCTGCTGGCACCGCTGATCTGCAACACGCACGACGCGTCATTGCCACGCGTTGAATCTCCCGCGGCGGGCGACAGCATCTCGAAATGCACACCGTCCCAATCCCAGTTTTGGCCGCGCACACAGCGCTGCGCCCCGGCCACCCGCGCCGGCGCACCGGACAGCACCGGCATGTCCGGCCAGGCGTCGCGCAAACTGCGCAAGCCGCCGGCGTGATCGTTGTCGCCATGGCTCACGATGGTCAAATCCGGCGCACCAAGCGCGCGGCTGCGCAGCCACGGAATCACCACCAGCTGCCCGGCATCGGACTCGGAGAATGCCGGGCCGGTGTCGTACACCAGCGTGTGGCGCGCGGTACGCACCACCGCGGACAGACCCTGGCCCACGTCCAGCAGTGCGAGATTGAATCCGCCCTCCGGTATCACCGTCGGGCGATGCACGAACAACGGCAGGAGCAACAGCGCGCCAAGCCAGCGCGCGGGCATGCGCCGCGGCCGCAGCAGCCAGAGCGTGCCCGCAATGGCGCAGGCGAGCACCAACATGGATGGTTCGGGCGCGCTCCATTGCGCAGCCGGCATATTCGCCAGACGCTCGAACAATGGCCAAGTGATGGCCATGACTCCGGCCGCGAGCTTGAGAATCAAAGCTCCGGCCCAGGGCCAGACGCCCAGGAACACCACGCCCACCAAAACCAGCGGCACCACCAGCAGGCTGTAAACCGGCACGGCCACGAAATTGGCAAGCGGTGACACCAGCGTGGCGCGCTGGAAGAAATACACCAGCAGTGGCAGCAAACCGATGCCCACCGCCCACTGGGTGCGCAGCAACTGCATGAATTTTCCGCGCGTGAGGTGCAGCCGGCCGCTGAATACGTAGAAGATGGCCGCCACCGCACCGAACGACAGCCAGAAGCCGACCTCGCCCGCCGACAGTGGATTGAGCAACAGCACGCCGAGCAACGCGAGTCCGAGCATGTCCCAGGGACGCGCGTGCCGGCGCAGCAGCACCGCACCTGCAATCGCCGCCAACTGTATGAGCGAACGCTGCGTCGGTACCGAGAACCCGGCCATGGCGGCGTACAGACAAGCGGCCAGCAAGGCCGCATACGCTCCGGCCACCGGCACCGGCACGCGCGAACACAACCAGGCGCTGCGCCGCCACAGGAATCGGACCAGCAAAAACACCAGTCCGGCCACGAGTCCGATGTGAAAGCCGGAAATTGTCACCAGATGTGCGGTGCCGGTGTTTTGAAAGACGCGCCACTGTTGCGCATCAATGGCGCCGCCTTCGCCGATCGCGAGCGCCGCCGCCACACCGGCAAACGGGTGATCACCGAGCGCCGTGTGCATGGCCCGTAAAGTTGCGGCGCGCGCGCGCAACAACGGAAAGCGTGCGCCGTCCGCAAGCATCGTGGCCTGTCCGCGAACCGCATATCCCGTGGCGCCGATGCCATGGCGGAACAGCCAGCCTTCGTAATCGAAACTGCCGGGGTTCATGTAGCCGTGAGGCTGTTTCAGGCGCACCTTGAGCTGCCAGTGCTGCCCGGCCCCGGGCACCGATGTCAGATCGGACCAGCTTAAACGCACCAGGCGAGGAATCCCGTGGCCGGGTACACGGCCGTCGAGTCGCTCGACCGCGAACTCGAAGCTCGCGTATTCCGGACGTATCCTGGGAATGGACGCTACCCAGCCGCTCAGGCTGAGATCACGGCCCTCGAGCGCCGGCGCCAAACGCAGATGGAGGTTTTGCTGGGCGGAAAACCAGCACCACGCAAAGCCGACCAGCACCCATATCAGGATGCGCGTTGGTCGCCACAGCCAGAACAGCACTGCCAGGGGCGCAGCGATGAGCAGCACGCCCTGCCCAGAAGGTAATGCCGGCAGTGCCAGCACCGCCAGCACGCCCGCCAACATCGCGATCCCTGCGATTCCCACGATTTCGTCCCGGCCCCCGGAGCATGGAATAATGGGCTTACGCCGTGTGCATCCGCAACTGCATGCTGCCAAGCCCGCATCCGTTTATAGGCTTGTCCCACAGCACTTGCAAACCCTGAGTGCGCCCAGGAGACGCTCCCGCCCGATGCCACGCAAGTTCCTCAACAAGCTGATGCCGGACCGGCAAAAGCTGCGCGCCAGGCTCAGCGGCAAATGGTACGTGCGGCCGTTCCGGAAAAAGCTCTACGACCCGGCTTTGTGGCATGTCAATCGCCACGGCAGCACCGGCGCCATCGCCATCGGGCTGTTCATCTGCTGTCTACCGATCCCCGGCCACATGCTGCTGGCGGTGCTGGCGGCGTTCTACTGGCGACTGAACCTGCCACTGGCCGTGCTCACGGTGTGGTTCAACAACCCCCTGACCTTCGGCGCCATCTACTACGGCAATTACCGCCTCGGTGCCCTGCTGCTGCACGTGCACCACCACCCGTTCCCGCGCCACCTGTCATTCGACTGGCTGTTCATGGAACTGTCGCGCATCTGGGAGCCGCTGTGGCTCGGCTGCATCGTCGGCGGCATGCTGCTGGCGCTTATTGGTTACGTGACCCTCAGCGTGCTCTGGCAGGTGTCCATCCGCATGCGCTGGCGCAAACGCGCACGTCTACGCGCCGCCCAAAAATCGTCGGGGCGCCCGTAACCAGGCCATAACGGCAGAATCACCGCACACCGTGCATGAGTTTCACGATCCAGGGTGCCGCCACCAGATAGACCATGGCAATCGCGACACCCACCACCAGCAGCAACGCGAACACGTGTGAGTACCCGCCGATGCCGCCGCTCGTGGTCATCGCGGCGATCTGGCCGGAGACGTCATAGGCCACACTTACGCCGAAGAACCAACCGCCCATGGCGAGCGAGGCTTCATTGGCCGCCGCGAGCTTGCCGATCATGGCGTAGCCGATGGGCGAGAGCGAGAGCTCGCCCACGGTCGAGAACAGATAACAGACAAGCAGTGGCCACCAACTGATATGGCCGTCGGGGCGCAGCAGAAAATGCGTTGCGCCCAGCATCACGCCGTAACTCAGGGCGACGAGCAGGAGCCCGATGCCGAACTTGCGCGGCGTCGAGGGATTGATGCCGCGCTTGTCCAGCCACGGCCACAGAATCGCAATCGGAACCGCCAAAATCAGTATGTAAAGCGGATTGGCCGACTGATAGAGCGTGAAATTGAAGGGCGCATCCACGTAATCGCGCGCGAAGAAATTCAGCGAACTTGCGCTCTGCAGGCTCCACGCCCAGAACAGCACCAGCGCGATGAACAGCAGCAGCATCGCGATATAGCGATGACTCTGCACCCTATCGCCGCGGCGCACGCTGCTCACGATGAAGTACAGCACCAGCAACGCCATCAGCGCGTATACCAAGATAGCCAGCACGCCGGGATGGGACAAAAGCAGCATGCAGGGGTACGAGAGCAGGACCGTGATCACCACCACGACCGGCGTGGACCAGCGGCGCTGGAAGCGCACAGTTTCGCCGGACGTAACCACGCGCCGGTGTTTCCACTCGAATATCACTGCGGCGGCGGCGGCGCCTACCGCGGCCGGAATGAAGCCCCAGCGGAAACCGTAGTGCACACCGATCCAGTTGGCACACACGAACGGCGCGACAAACGCGCCCAGATTGATGGCCAGATAGAACAGCGTGTAGCCGGCGTCGCGCCGCGGGTCGGTTTTCAGGTAATTCCGTCCGATAAGCACGGTCAGCGGAATACCGAGGCCGGCGGCCAGAATGTAAAACGCCAGCGCCAGCAGGAAAGCCTCGCGCCCCGGCAACGCCATGCACACCAAGCCGATGATCGTGAGCCATACCGACAGGCGCAGCGCCTGCACCTCGCCGAGCACGTTGTCCGCGACCCAGCCGCCGACGATGGTAGTGGCGTACAGCAGCGCCCCAAAACCCGCAAACAACAGATTCGCCTGTTTCAAGGCATCGGCGTGCGGCAGGGACGAAAAGAACGCTTCGGCTACATAGGGCGCAAGGAACGCGCGGAATCCGTAGAACGCGAAATTGATACCGACCGTGGTGGCCAGCAGTGCCCACAGCATGCGCGGATGGCCCAGGAAATCAGATGCGGCCGTCGTGGGACTTTCGTTGACAGCTTGCGGTGTCATGCCATTCGGCCTGTTTTGAATACGCTCGCGATTTCAGGCGCGCCAGGCATGCAAGCGGCCATCTTCCAGATGCAGGACGCGCTGCATGCGACGGGCCAGACGCAGATCGTGGGTCACCAGGATCAGGCTGGTGCCGAAATCGCGGTTCAGTTCCAGCATGAGTTCATGCACCTGATCGCCGGTATGCAGGTCGAGGTTCCCGGTGGGCTCGTCGGCGAGCACCACCGCCGGCTTGTGAATCAGCGCGCGCGCCACCGCCGCGCGCTGGCGTTCGCCGCCGGACAGCTGTCCTGGTTTGTGATTCAGGCGCTCACCCAAACCGACCCGCTCCAGCAAGGTTATGGCCTTGTCCCTGGCTTCTATCACCGGCGCACCACGAATCAGGAGCGGCATGGCCACGTTTTCTACCGCGGTGAATTCCGGCAATAGGTGATGAAACTGATATACGAATCCCACCGCGCGATTGCGCAGCCGGCCGCGCTCGGCATCCTTCAGGCGATTGATGGCCTGACCGGTCACTTCGACTTCGCCGCGGGTGGGCAAATCCAGTCCGCCGAGGAGATGCAGCAAGGTGCTCTTGCCGGAACCCGAAGCGCCCACGATGGCGACCGTTTCGCCCTTGCCTACGGCAAGATCAATGCCGTTAAGCACCTCCACGATGTGGCCGGTTTCCGTGAAGTGCTTGACCAGATCACGACAGCGGATCACCGCGTCATCGTCGGGCAATGCGGCGGCGGTTACGCTATTCATAGCGCAACGCCTCCGCCGGCTGGGTGCGCGCCGCGCGCCACGCGGGATAGAGCGTGGCCAGCACGGTGAGCACGAAGGTGGCAATGCACACCTTGAGCACGTCGCTCACGTAGATATCCGACGGCAGATTGCTGATGTAGTACACGCTCGCCGGGAAGATCTGCACGTGGAACAAGCGACGCGCAAGATCGAGAAGGTTATTCACGTTGTCGGCCAGGAGGACGCCGAGCACCAGCCCCAACAGGGTGCCCAGCAGGCCGATCAAGGTGCCCTGCACCACGAATACGCCCATGATGCCGCGCGGCGTCATGCCGAGGGTGCGCAGAATGGCGATGTCGGACTGCTTGTCGGTCACCGCCATCACCAACACGATGATGATGCTGATGGCCGCCACCAGATCAATCAGCGACAGGATCACGAACATCACGTTCTTCTCGATGGCGATGGCCGTCCACAGATTGGCATTCTGTTGCGTCCAGTCGCTCACGTAGTACTTGCCGTTGAACGTGCCGGAGAGTTGCTGCGCGATGGCCGGTGCGAGCAGGTTGTCGTCCAGCTTGAGGCGCACGCCGCTCACCGCACTGCCCATGCTGTACAGCGTCTGCGCGTCCTTGAGATTGACGAGCGCCAGCGCGCTGTCGTACTGGTACACGCCGGCGTAAAAGATTCCCGTCACCGTGAAGCGTCGCAGGCGCGGAATGATGCCCGCGGGCGTGACGTTGCCCTGCGAAATCAGCATGATCACCTTGTCGCCGGGCACCACGCCCAACGCGTAAGCCAGATCCTTGCCGAGAATGATGTTGTAGCTTCCGGGCCTGAGGTCCTTGAGACTGCCGCTGACGAGCTTCCTGCCCACATCCGATACCCGGGCGTCGTCGTCCGGGATGACGCCGCGCACGATGGCGCCGCTCATGTTGGCGCCGTTGGCAAGCATCGCCTGCTCCTCGACGTAGGGCGCGGCGCCGGTGACATGCGGCACGCCCTGAACCCTGGCCAGCACCGCCGACCAGTTATCGAGGCGACCGTCAAAGCCGGTGATCGTCACGTCCGAAACCATGCTGAGGATGCGGGTGCGCAACTCGTTCTGGAAGCCGTTCATCACCGACAGCACCGTGATCAGCGCCATCACGCCTATGGCAATGGCGATCATGGACATGATGGAAATGAACGAGATGAACTGGTTGCGGCGGCGGGCGCGGAAATAGCGCAGGCCCACAAACAGCGGCACAGGTTGAAACATGGGGCGGCATTAAAACATAAACCGCCCGGCGGGTTCGACCGCAGCCAACATCGAAGTGCATTTCTGAACAGAGCCCGCGACGTCATTCCCTGTTTTTTTGGAGACCTTGGCGGTGGACGGACCCAGGCCCGATCCACCTTTGAGGACCCGACATGCGCTCGGGCTCGCCCTGCCACCGCCGGCAACCAAAGCTTGTTTTTGGCGGACCGCGGCCACGCAAGATAAGGCAGTCATCAGGAAATCCCGGTAACCCAATGCTTGAAAAAGCTTTTTCAGGTCATTTTGAGGTGCTATAGTTAGGGCTAAATCCACGGGGAGGCCGTCCCATGCCGCGCCATGTGATAAAGATTCTTGCTCCTGCCGCTTTGGCCCTATTTGGCTTGGCCGCCTGCGCCCACCACGGCGTAAAGCCCGCGACACCTGTGACCGGTGCAATGACTGCGCCGCAGGCCGCGACGTCCACACATGCCATAAGCGCGACTCACGAAGCCGCCGCCGCAACCGCAGCGCAATCTCCGGCCAGTGCTGCACCTGCAACACCCGCCGTGGCGGCTGCCAGCCATATGCCCGCTCCCTCGGCACAAAGTGCAACACCGGCGGCAGCCCCGACCTCAGCCATGCCGGCTCCGGCTGCACAAAGTACGTCGGCCCCGGGTGCCGCTGCCTCTGCCAGTCCACCCGCAGTCAGCGAGTCGGCGAGTGCTTCCAGTTCAGCGGTACCGACCGCCGCCATGGCTATGCCTGCGACGACCGCTGCTGCAGCTTCCAGCGCTGCATCTGCGCCGGCGGCCACCACCACCGTAACCCCTGCCGGCGAAATGTCCGGTCCGAACCTGCCGGTGCGCGGCATGAGCATGGCGAACGTCGAGCACATCTTCGGCGCACCCCTGCAGAAGCTGCCGGCCGTGCCCGAGCCCGGCACCAAACTGCATCCGCCGATCACACGCTGGATCTATCCGACCTATGTGGTGTATTTCGAATACAATTACGTGGTACACACCGTGCTCAAGGCACATCCGTTCAAGAACGGCGACCCCAACAATCCTTGATCGCAATTGAATTTCAAAACCACACCCGGCTGCAAGCCGGGTGTTTTATATGCGCATGACCCACAGCTACCGGCTTCCGCCCGAATGGGCTCCGCAAAGCTCCGTGATGCTCACCTGGCCGCGCAGCGACGGCGATTGGAGCCCCGATTACGTCAGCGTCGAACGCTGCCACACACAGCTCGCAGTTGAAATCAGCAAACGTGAGCGGGTGCTCATCACCTGCATGGACGATGCGCATGCGGACAAAATCCGCCGCATGGTCAAAACCGCAGGCGGACGGCCTGAACGGCTGTATCTTTACGCCCTGTCCTCCAACGATGCCTGGGCGCGCGACCACGGGCCGATGACGGTATTCAAGGATGACCGGCTGACCTTGCTGGATTTTGTGTTCAACGGCTGGGGCACAAAGTATCCGCATCAGGATGACAACCGGATCACCCAGGCGCTGCACGCGCGCGGCGCGTTTGGCGCCACGCCGCTGGAAAGCTTCGAGATGGTGCTGGAAGGCGGCAGCATTGAAGTGGACGGCGAAGGCACGCTGCTCACCACCGAAAGCTGCCTGCTCAACCCCAACCGCAACCCCACGCTGAATCGCACGCAGATTGAAAGCGAGCTACGGCGTCTGCTCGGTGTGGATCGTATCTTGTGGCTCAAACAGGGGGCGATTGACGGCGACGACACCGACGGCCACATAGACACCTTGGCGCGCTTCTGTGATGCGCGCACCATCGCCTATCAGGCTTGTGATGATCGCAACGATCCCCATTATTCCGATCTGCAGGCCATGGCAGAAGAGTTGCGCGCGCTGCGCCGCAAGGATGGCGAAACTTATAGGCTGATACCGCTGCCCTGGCCGCAGGCCATCCATGACCACACAGGCCGAAGGCTGCCTGCCACCTACGCGAATTTCCTCATCATCAACGGAGCGGTGTTGGTGCCGACATATAATGATCCGGCGGATGCGGCCGCTCTCTCGGCCCTGCAGCCGGCGTTTCCCGGACGCGAAATCGTGCCGGTCATGTGCCGGCCGCTGATCTACCAGTACGGCAGCCTGCATTGCGTGACCATGCAGCTCCCCGAAGGAGTAATTCCCGGTGACTGACCGGGAATTACCACTTTGCCCCTTCTCCCCTTCTCAAGGGGAGAAGTTAGGATGAGGGGTTAAGAAGATACATGACACAGAAACCCAAAACTTTGGTTGTCGCCCTCATACAACAAAGCTGCACATCCGACCGTGCCAATAATCTTGCACAAAGTGTCAAAGGTATCCGCGAGGCCGCCAAGCGCGGCGCCAAGCTGGTGCTCCTGCAGGAGCTGCACACCGGGCCGTATTTCTGCCAGACCGAGGACACGCGCCTCTTCGACCTGGCCGAGCCGATCCCCGGTCCCTCCACGCAGGAACTCGGCGCTGTTGCCAAAGCGCTGGGCGTGGTCATCGTGGCCTCACTGTTCGAAAAACGCGCACCCGGCCTGTATCACAACACCGCCGCCGTCATCGAGCGCGACGGCACGCTCGCCGGCATCTACCGCAAGATGCACATTCCGGACGATCCGGGCTTTTCGGAAAAATTCTATTTCACGCCCGGCGACCTCGGCTTTCACCCCATTGCCACCTCCGCCGGCAAACTCGGCGTACTGGTGTGCTGGGACCAGTGGTACCCGGAAGCCGCGCGCCTCATGGCGCTGGCCGGCGCGGAACTGCTGCTCTACCCCACCGCCATCGGCTGGGTGGAGGAAGACCCGGCGGACGAGCAGGCGCGCCAACGCGACGCCTGGATCACCATGCAGCGCGCGCACGCCGTGGCCAATGGCCTGCCGGTGATGGTGGCCAATCGCGTCGGCACCGAGGCGGATCCCGCGGGCAAGACTACGGGCATCCGTTTCTGGGGCTCGAGCTTCATCGCCGGGCCGCAAGGCGAAATTCTCGCTGAGGCCGGCACTGACAAACCTCAGGTGCTCACGACGCAAATTGATCTCGGGCGCTCCGAAGCGGTGCGCCGCATCTGGCCGTATCTGCGCGACCGGCGCATTGATGCCTACGGCGACTTGCTGAAGCGCTTTCGCGATTAGATCGGAATTTCCGGGTTTGATGCCGTCATTCCCACGAAACCTGTCCTCGCGAAGACAAGGAGCGGGAATCCAGATCCAGAACTGGATACCGGCATTCGCCGGTATGACGATTGGAAAATCCATTGCAAAGCGGCGATGAATGCCGCCACAATTAAGGATGCTCTGATCTATCCGTCACACCGGCGAAAGCCGGTGTCCAGGTTTTAAAAGACTGGATTCCTCCCGGCGAAAGCCGGAATCGCCCCGGAATGACGGAAAACGGATTATTCAGAGCATCCTAGGATACCGTTGCCCCGCTTTGCGGGGTGTCCGCATTTGTGCATTTGGAAAATGAGCATGCCACTGCTGAAACCCAAATTACCCGATGACCGGAACCCGCTGATCCGCTGGGGCCAGTTGTACGGTGGCAGCGCGGCGCTGGCGCTTGCCGAAGCGGCACAAGGCTTGCCTGCCCCGCTGCTGCTCGTCGCCGCGGATGCGCGCGAGGCGGAACGCTTTGCGCAGGAACTGCGCTTTTATCTCGGTGCCGCAACCCTGCCTGTGCTGCACTTTCCGGATTGGGAAACACTGCCCTACGACCTGTTCTCGCCGCACCCGGATATTGTTTCCGAGCGCCTGGCCACACTCGCGCAACTGCCGGAGCTGAAACACGGCGTCGTCATCGTCGCCGCCGGCACACTCATGCAACGCCTGGCGCCGGCCGCGCATATCCTCGGCAGCAGCTTGCTGCTCAAGGCCAGTCAGCAACTCGACCGTGAAGCCATGCGCGGGCGGCTCACGGCCGCGGGCTATGCCGCGGTCACCCAGGTCATGGAACACGGCGAGTTCGCGGTCCGCGGCGCGCTGCTTGACATTTTCCCCATGGGCAGCCCCAAACCCCTGCGCATTGATTTGCTGGACGAGGATATCGAATCCATCCGTTATTTCGATCCTGAAACCCAGCTCTCGCAGGACAAGCTTGAGGAAATCAAGCTGCTGCCGGCACGCGAGTTCCCGCTGGACGAGAACGGCATCCGCGGTTTTCGCCAGCGTTACCGCGCGCGCTTTGAAGGCGACCCGCAGAGAAATCCCGTGTACCGCGATGTGTCCCACGGGCTCGCGCCCGGCGGCGTGGAATATTACGCACCGCTGTTTTTCGACGGCAGCGCGACGCTCTTCGATTACCTTCCGGTGCATACCACGTTGGCGGTACCCGCAGACATCGCCCCCGTACTGCAACAGGCGTGGCGGCAGATCGCCGAGCGCCACGAGCAACGCCGCCACGATATTGAACGGCCACTATTGCTTCCCGAAGAACTGTGGCTGTCGCCGGAAGAAACGCAGGCGGCGCTGCAAGCGCATGCCTGTATTCAGTTGCAGAGTTTTGAAGTTGCCGACGCCGGTGGCGTGAATTTCGGCAGTGTTACGCCACCGCCGTTGCGCGTGGAAACCCGCGCCGCCGAACCGCTGGCGAAATTGCTGGAATTTCTGCAGCAGTTTTCCGGGCGCGTACTGCTGGCCGCCGAATCCGCCGGCCGGCGCGAATACCTGCTGGAACTGCTGGCGCGCCGCGAACTGCAACCTGCAAGCGTGGACGGCTGGCGCGGATTCCTGGCCGGCACCGCGCGCCTCGCGCTGTGCGTGGCGCCGCTGGAACGCGGACTGTATCTGCCGGACGCCGGTATTGCCGTGATCGCCGAACAGCAGTTGTTCGGCGAGCGTGCCCATCCAGCGCATCGGCGCGTTCGCCAGCGCGATCCCGCCGCCATCATCCGCGACCTGACCGCGCTCGCTCCGGGAGCACCGGTGGTACATGCCGAGCACGGCGTCGGCCGCTATCTCGGGTTGCAGACTCTGGAACTGGATCATGTGCAGACCGATTTCCTGGCGCTGGAATACGCCGAGGGCGCGAAGCTCTACGTGCCGGTGTCCGCACTGCATCTAATATCGCGCTACAGCGGCGGTGCGCCGGAAACCGCGCCGCTGCACCATCTCGGCAGCGGCGATTGGGAGAAAGCGCGCCGCCGCGCTGCCGAACAGGTGCGCGACGTGGCGGCGGAATTGCTCGACATCTACGCACGCCGCGCTGCGCGCCACGGTTACGCATTCAAATTCGGCGAGCTGGATTACCGCAGCTTCGCGGAAGATTTTCCCTTCGATGAAACGCCGGACCAGTTGCAAGCCATCGACTCGGTGCTCGCCGACATGCGCGAGGGCAAGGCCATGGACCGCGTGGTCTGCGGCGACGTGGGATTTGGCAAGACCGAAGTGGCGCTGCGCGCGGCGTTCGCCGCGGTACAGGCGGGTAAGCAGGTGGCGCTGCTCGTGCCCACCACGCTGCTTGCGCAGCAGCACTTCCAGACCTTCCGCGACCGCTTTGCCGCATGGCCGGTGCGCATCGAGATGCTGTCGCGCTTCCGCACCGGCAAACAGCAAAACGAAGTGGTCCGCGACCTGGCCGCCGGCAGCGTGGACATCGTCATCGGTACGCATGCGCTGCTGCGCGATGAACTCAAGTTCAAGGACTTGGGGCTGGTGATTGTGGACGAGGAGCACCGTTTCGGCGTGCGCCACAAGGAAAAACTCAAGCAACTGCGCGCCGAAGTGGACCTCCTCACGCTTACCGCGACACCCATTCCCCGCACCCTCAACATGTCGCTCGCGGGGCTGCGCGACCTTTCGATCATCGCTACGCCGCCCGAGGAACGCCTGGCGGTCAAGACCTTCGTGAGCGAATGGCAGGATGCGCTGGTACAGGAAGCCTGCCTGCGCGAAATCAAGCGCGGCGGCCAGGTGTACTTCGTGCACAACAGTGTGGACACCATTGAGCGCGCCGCCGCACATGTCACGAAGCTGGTGCCGGAAGCCGAGGTGCGCATCGCCCACGGCCAGATGCACGAGCGCGAACTCGAGCAGGTGATGCTGGATTTCTATCACCGGCGTTTCAACGTGCTGGTATGCACCACCATCATCGAGAGCGGCATAGACGTGCCGTCCGCCAACACCATCGTGATCGAGCGCGCCGACAAGTTCGGTTTGGCCCAGTTGCACCAGTTGCGCGGCCGCGTGGGCCGCTCACACCACCGCGCCTACGCCTACCTGATCGTACCGCCGCGGACCGTGATGACCGCCGATGCCGTCAAGCGCCTGGAAGCCATCGAGTCTCTGGAAGAACTGGGCGCAGGTTTCACGCTCGCCACCCATGATCTCGAAATCCGCGGCGCCGGTGAGCTCCTCGGTGAGGAGCAAAGCGGGCAGATTCACGAAGTCGGGTTCACCCTCTACACCGAATTGTTGGAACGTGCGGTGCGCGCACTCAAAGAAGGCAAACCCGCGGACCTCGATGCGCCGCCCGAGCACGGGCCGGAAATTGACCTGCGCCTGCCGGCGCTGCTGCCGGCCGATTACGTGGGCGATGTGCAGTTGCGCCTGACACTCTACAAGCGCATCGCGGACTGTGCGACAGATGAGGAACTTCGCGAGCTGCAAGTGGAAATGATTGACCGGTTCGGTCTGCTGCCGCCGCAAACCAAAACGCTGTTCCGCATCGCCGAACTGAAACTGCGGGCCGCGCCGCTCGGCGTACGCAAGATCGAGGCCAGCGCCAAGGGCGGCCGTCTGCTGTTCAACGACAAGCCCAATGTAAATCCCGACACCGTCATTCGGCTGATTCAGCAACAACCGCAACACTACAAGCTGGACGGCAACAACCGCCTGCGCTTTCTCATGGACCTGAACGATCCCGAGCGCCGCATCAATTCAGTGCAGGTGTTGCTGGAGGCGCTGGCGCGCAAAGCTGCGGCGTGATTCACTTCCATCCGCTCATATGCATCGTGGCTCGCAGCTAAATAATCAACGAGTCTGGCCCTATGATTCCCCTGTAAAGGTATAAGCATCCGTGCCACATCGGCTAAGCGTTTGACTGGAACTGGGAATTTTCCGATTGACAGCCGGGTGCGCGAGCGCGACTATTACATTGTCGGCCCCGTCCCGGGGCAGATACATAGTTGGGCTTTAAGTCGCGTCACTCACGAAGGGGAATGTTATGACTCGTTCTCTGTTCCTAGTTTTTTCCGCAAGTATTCTATTCGCCACCCTTGCATCAGGCTGCGCAATTGCGCCAACCGCCGAAACCCAAGCAAAGCAAGCGGAGCTTGAGCGCACAACTCCAATATGCACCAGCGACGTAGATTGTAAGGCAAAGTGGGATGCCGCCCAACTTTGGATCGCTCACAACGCAGGCTATAAACTTCAAACGGTAACCGACGTCCTGCTTGAAACCTACAATTCCGTAGACGGTAGCCCAAACATTGCCGTGCAAGTAACCAAGGAGCCAATCGGGAACGGCAAGTATAAAATTGTTGTTTCGGTCTCATGCGACAACATTTTTGGTTGCGTACCAAACCAATGGGATGCTGCGCTTGACTTCAACAAAACGGTTGGCGCCGCTACTCCCTAAAAAGCAAGCCTAACTATTCGATCAGCTGGGAGAAATGGGGTCAGAGCGAATATCGGAGCTAGAATAAGAACATGAATCAAACACAAGGATGTGTATATGGCGCGCCTGCCACGCTTCTGCTTACCCGGCGTTCCGCAGCATGTCATTCAACGCGGTAACAATCGTCAACCGTGTTTCGCGGCCACCAGCGATTATCGCTTTTATCTCGAATGTGTACGCGCTGCATCCAGACGATACGGCTGTACGGTGCATGCCTATGTCTTGATGACCAATCACGCCCACCTCTTGGTGACGCCTTCCCAAAAGGACACGCTCTCTCGCTTTATGCAGCATATCGGCCGGCGGTATGTTCAGTACTTCAACTTCTGTTATCGACGCGCCGGCACTCTCTGGGAAGGCCGCTATAAAGCAAGTCTGGTGGAAACCGAAAGGTATGTGCTGACCTGCTACCGATATATTGAACTGAATCCGGTCCGGGCTGGAATGGTGGCCGATCCCTCTGAATATCGGTGGTCAAGCTATCGTCGCAATGCCTTTAATGAGAAGGACGAGGTCGTTGTTCCCCACGAACTTTACACTGCATTGGGCACCGATCCATTGTCTCGCTGTACGGCCTACCGAGAGCTGCTTCGGACGCAACTCGACGGGGCAACCTTACAGACCATCCGCGAATGTCTGAATCAGGAGGTTGTGCTGGGTAACGACCGCTTCAGGGAACACATTCACAATGCCCTTGCGCGTCGAGCCAAACCTAGCCGTCGTGGACGACCAGTAAAACAAAGCCGATCACCTGGGAATTTTGAGTGATAGACTTGGGCCGATGGCAATATTCGCTCTGACCCCATTTCTTCTCGGAGACGCTGAGATGAACAAATTCAGTCCTGCCAAGAAACGTGTGGATGTCACGCCCGGCGAGTCGGTCCGAATCATCCGTGAGCTCCAGGGGCTCAGCCAGAATCAACTGGCATCGCTCTGTGGTATTCCACAGACCACGATCTCAAGTATCGAAACCGGCCGGGTCAACTTGGGTGTCGAGCGTGCCAAGGTGCTGGGCATTGCGCTGCGCTGTCATCCGGCTGTTCTTGTGTTCCCGGGTTGGCAACTCGAGTCTGCCGCATAACTACTCACTCAAGCGAACCGCGTTCCGCGGCCGCTTACCTACGGCATTGGGTGTTACAAAGCTATTTCTTTCTTACTTGCACGCAGGGGGAAAAGTCATGGATTCATCTATGATCAAGGTAGGCCAGCTCGGCATCAAATACATCGTTGATGGAACAAGCACTTCAAGCCTAGGCGTGTTTGAGTTAACGGTCCCACCAGGTTCGAATGTACCGCCTCCACACAGTCATTCGAACAACGAAGAGTGCGTCTATGTTCTTGAAGGAACTTTACGATACTCGGTCGGCTCTGAAACGCGAGATCTTGCAGTGGGGCAAAGCATGAGCACCCCGAAGGGTGTCGCTCATGCCTTCGCAAATCCTTTCGCTACCACTGCAAGAGCACTAATCATGCAGTCGCCGGATATCGGTGCTCAATATTTCAGAGACGTTGCTGCTGTAGTCAATGCGGGTGGTCCGCCGGACAAAGCTGCCCTTCTGGCTGTCATGACAAATTACGGCTTAGTCCTGGCGGCTCCAAAGTGACGCCGAAGGATGCGCTACAGCCGACAGCCCCCCGCTACGTGGGCATACGCCGCTGATGTCGGGCATTGGGCACCACATGAGGGAAAAGGAAACGGTACCCTTTTTCTGATGCCGTGAGCCGGTCAATCCAGCAGCAACCGTCTGCGCTTTCTCATGGACCTGAACGATCCCGAGCGGTGCATCAATTCGGTGCAGGTATAGCTGGAGGCGCTGGCGCGCAAAGCCGCGGCTTAGGCTTTTGAGACAACCAGCGCGTCACTCAGCTTGTAGGTGCAGCTGTCGGCGCCGTCGCCACTGGTATCATGGTTCAGGCGAAGCCACCATCTAGAGGAAAAGGGTAGCGTCCCCATTTCCCTTTCCCTGGGCTATTCATGCCAGGAATCAGGGGAGGACGGCAATCGCGATTTTTGCGCAAGCAGTCAGGGCACTTATCGCGGCCGGCATTATGCAGATGGTGCACAGGGTGGCAGACAGCCGCCGGGGAACCTCGCTCGCTGCAGGCCGGAAACGATGTAGGAACAGGTGCGCATCGCCGCCACAACATGCGGCGGCGATGATCCTCGATCATCAGGATGATCGGACTCTGATTGAGGCCGTAACGATCAGGTGATACCAGCCGTAAGGGCCGCTGGATCTGTCCGGGTGCGTGCGTCAAAGACCGTCGCCGTATGCGACACGGTTTCTACCGCGGAACGACACGCTGGTGATTCTCCATTCCCGGAAGCAGGCGCAGGTATTCGTTCTTCACGACGTCATAGCATTCGCAGACCAGGATTTCCAGGCCAGTACGGTCGAGCACCTTGAGATTGCCGTGCCGATACTGAATCAAGCGTGCAAATTGCAGTTTTTCAGCCACGCTTGATACGGCTCCGTCCCGGATGCCAAGCATATTGGCTACCAGCAGTTCGGTCATTTTCATCTCGTCGGTGGGCAGCCGGTCAATGCTCAGGAGTACCCAACGGCACAATTGCTGCTCGAGTGTGTGGTGGCGGTTGCAGACCGCGGTTTGCGACATTTGCGCGATCAGCGCCTGGGTATAGCAAAGCAGTATTTTCTGAAAGCCGCCGCCCGCATCAAATTCGGCATTCAACCTGCTGGCTTTCAAGCGATAGGCGGTACCGGCGTTTTGCACCACTCCGCGGCTGGGGGCGCTTCCGCCGCCCAGGAACAGCGAGATGCCCACCACGCCCTCGAAGCCCACGATGGCGATTTCCGCCGAAGTGTCGTTGTTCATGAGGTGCACAAGCGACACGATGCAGTCCGCCGGGAAATACACGTATTCCATGGTATTGCCGGATTCGTACACGGATTGGCCCAGGAAAAACTGGACTGGTTCCAGCTCGGGCAGCAGACGCGCATACACCTCTTCCGGCAACGACTTCAGCAGGTAATTGTCCTGCGGACTTGCGTACATGGGATGAATCGCTCCGGATAATGAGACCTGCGGTGCGTCCGTTTCTGCAGTCGCAATGGCATCCAGTGCGGCCAAAACCGGTGCCGATGTGACATCCGTGACCCACCGATAAATGTCTCAATGTAATGGACATGCGAGAGGAGAGCCTGCTTGCAGCCTAGCAGGTAACAGGTAGTTTGTATGTGCGCTAGCGAGCAGAGCCGCCGGAACGGAAGGCATAAGCTGTGTTTGGCTCGCGAGAGGTAGCCTTTGAGGTTTCTCACATGTTCATGATCCACGGGCTTTTTGGTTTACCTGTCTGGGCTGCATTCGTGATCGCCCCTGTCTTTATCCACCTCACGATCGTCTCGGTTACCCTGTTTTTACACCGCGATCAGACCCATCGTGGCCTGGAGTTGCACCCCGCGGTGCGGCATGTGTTCCGCTTCTGGTTGTGGCTGACCACCGGCATGGTCACGCGTGAATGGGTGGCGGTACATCGCAAACATCACGCCTGCTGCGAAACCAAGGATGACCCGCACAGTCCGCGCGTCAAGGGTCTCCTCAAAGTGCTGCTGGAGGGCGCCGAGTTGTATCGCGCCGAGGCGGCGCATCCTGAAACGATTGCCCAATATGGACGCGGTACCGTGGATGACTGGATGGAGCGGCACCTGTACAGCCGGCACAGCCAGCTCGGTATCGGCTTGCTGTTGGTCGTTGATTTGCTACTGCTCGGCTTGCCGGGCATTACGCTGTGGGCGGTCCAAATGCTGGCAATTCCGGTGCTGGCCGCTGGCGTGGTGAACGGCGTCGGCCATTATGCCGGTTATCGCAATTTCGAGTGTAAAGACGCTGCCACCAATGTTGTACCCTGGGGCATCATCATCGGCGGCGAAGAGTTGCACAACAACCATCATGCCTTTCCGAGCTCTGCGAAATTCTCACAGCAGCCGTGGGAATTCGACCTTGGTTGGAGCTACATTCGTATGCTGGAAAAACTGCGTCTGGTCAAGGTAAGACGTGTGGCGCCGGAGCCCGTGATCGTCGCGCGCCACGGACCGGTGAGCGTCGACACAGTGCAAGCGGTCATCGTAAACCGCATGCACGTATTGCGTAAGTACATCCGCGAGGTCATCCGTCCAGCGGTCGAAACTGAGAGACAGAACGCCGGCCTTGAGGGTCGCGGGTGGCTCGCGCATGCACGTCGCTTGCTGACACGTGACGAGACGCTTTTGGATGCGCGCGGCCGCACGCGTCTGCAGGAGACATTGGCACGCAGCCCGCGGTTGCGCACCGTATATGAGTTCCGCCGTCGGTTGCAGGCACTATGGGAAAACAACACGCTGTCGAATGAAAGTCTATTGCAACAGTTCAAGGATTGGTGCGCGCAGGCGGAAAACGCGCATATCGCTACGTTGCGTGAATTTGCGCAACGTCTGCGTGGGTTTACGCTGCGACCGGTTTGACGAAATCTGCTTAAGAGCATCTAACAAAATGATAAACGACTCTCTGTGGGAGCGGTGATATTCGCCGCGATTCCAGTCTTATCGTGGCCGCGACGGTCGCTCCCACAGGGACCGTCGCTCCTGACCCGCCCGGCCATAAGCGAGTGTATTTGGCATCTATCATTTTGTTAGACGTTCTAAGCAAAATAATTTGCCAGTGGCAGGTTTTCTCTTGCTCTCAATTGCAGGTGTAACGATATCCGAATTGGCAATGATCGGACCCGCCACTGCATCTCGTTGCTGGGCAGGCGGTCAATGCTCAGCAGCACCCAACGGCACAATTGCTGCTCGAGCGTATGGCGCCGGTTGCAGACAGCGTGCCTGCTCTGGCAGGCAGCGTTATTACCGCAGTCGGAATTGTGGGAGCAGTTGCCTATGCAGTTTGTTGAGTCAGAGTGAGGTCGTGTTCGGCAGCAGCCGGTCGTATTCCTGCTTGACGACGCGGTAGCATTCGCACACGCGCACTTCCAGGCCGGATCTATTCAGCATCGTGATGTGACCGCGGCTGTAATGGATCAGACCGGCCGTCTGCAGGTGTCCGGCGGCTTCGGTCACGCCTTCGCGGCGCACCCCCAGCATGTTGGCGATGAGTTCCTGCGTCATGTGCAGCTCGTTCGTGCGCAGACGATCAAAGCTCAGCAACAGCCAGCGGCACAGTTGCTGTTCGACGCTATGATGACGATTGCAGACCGCCGTCTGCGCGGTCTGGGTGAGCAGCGCCTGGGTGTAACGCAGCATGAGATGCTGGAATGGCGGGTTGTTGTCAAACTCGTGACGCACCACCTCGGAGGGCAGCCGGTAAGCGTGGCCGGCGCTTTGCACCACGGCGCGGTTGGGCGTACTGCGCCCGCCCATGAACAGCGAGATCCCCACCAGTCCCTCATAGCCTGTCACGGCGATTTCCGCGGAAGCGCCGTTGGCCATGACATACAGCAGTGAAATGATGCTGTCCACGGGGAAAAACATGTGTGTCATCTCGTTGCCGGATTCATAGACGGATTCGCCCAGCGGCAGCGGGGTCAGTTGCAACTGGGGCTGCAGGCGCGCGTAGCCGTCTGCCGGCAGGGCGTTCAGCAGCAGGTTCTCTTTAGGACTATGAGCTTCTCCCACAGGCATTCTGGGTGTTCCGATCAGGCCGCAACTCGAATCCTTGCATGTGAACAACAACATCCGCGCAATCCAAGGTTGCGTAAAAATAATATATCGGGGGGGGGGGCAAGCCGCACAACAGATTGACGGGGCGGTCCAGGCCGCACAAGGCGTGGCGGGTGTGAAGTCCGTCACGGATGATCTGACAGTTAAGGGTCAACAGGGCGAGCAGCCGGCTCCGCCGGTGACCACCGGGCCGTCGGCACCGGCTACTGATTTCATGACGGCGTCAACCTCGTAGACGTATCCGGCCACGGATCCCGGAACGGAATCTTCGGGTAAGGCCGGGCACGGCCCGGTTGCCTCTGGCAAGACGCCGGTGGCAACGGCACTTTGCGGTCGTCGCGGCGGTCTTCGGTCAGGTGTTTTGGGTCTTGTGTTCGCTACCGCACAGAGCTTCCTGCAGAAATGTGGGAGGCTTGCACTTACGTTGGTTTATACACATTGATGTAAAGAGCAGCAGCGTTGCTGTTGCGGGCATGCATAGGTGAAACTTAATGCAGCCTTCTCTTCTGGTTATTCACTAAGGTGGAGATGAAAATGATCAGAATCAAGAGTTACGGCGAGTTTCTGTTGTGGCCGGCAGCAATTCTGGTGTGCGCCTTGCTGGCAGGATGCCCCGGCAATGAAGGTCAAAGCCCCATCCTTGGTTTACACGGCGGTGTCGCACTTGCGCCGACCGTGACCGCCGTCGCGCCGATCAATGATGCAACGGGCGTTCCCATCAACAACACCATTATCAATGCCACATTCAGCGAGCCAATGGCGGCGATTACCGCGAGTGGCGCGAGCTTTGTCGTGACATGCTCCGGACCCTGCACTAACCCCACCGGGAACGTGGCGCTTGATGCCACCGGCCGAACTGCCGTTTATACGCTCACCGCCGGAACCACTCTTGCGCCACTCACCCTCTATACGGTGACCATTACCGGCGCCCAAAGCCTTGCTACGGGTTTGCCATTGGCGCGCCCCTTCGTGTGGCATTTCACTACCGGTGACACGCCGGATACGACCCGGCCAAGAGTGACGCTTACCGCTCCGGCTACGACCAGTCCGGGTCCAACAGCCAATGTGCCCACCAACACGGCGATTACGGCGGTGTTCACCGAGGACATGGATCCAACAACGATCACCGCGGCCAGTTTTACGGTGACTTGCGCGGGCTCGTGTGTGTCTCCCACAGGCACCGTAAGCTATATAGCCGGATCCAGAACCGCAGTGTTTAAACCGGCGGGTCTGTTGACGGCAGGCGCGACCTATACCGCCACGATCACCACGGCCGCGACGGACGTGGCAGGCAACGGCTTGGCCGGCAATCAGTCGCCACTGCCTGCGGCGAGCGACTACGTCTGGACGTTCACTACGGCCGCCCCGGTCTCCTCGGCGAATATTTCAGTAGTTTCCACTGTGCCTGCCCCCGGGAGCACTTCTGCCTGCCCCAACGGGGCTATCAACGCCACCTTTGACGTGCCCTCCGGTTTGCGCATGGATCCTCTAACCGTGAACAGCACTACATTTACTGTGACCGGACCGGGGCCTGGCTTTACTCCCGTCACAGCGGCATCGGTGGTCCTCGACGCCGCCACTGGCCGTATCGCCACCTTTACACCGTTGAGTCCGCTGTCTGCTGGTGTTACTTACACCGCCACTATTTTGGGCGGCGCCAACGGAGTCGAGGACTTGGCAAGTCCCGCCAATGAAATGGCGAGCGCTTACACATGGACCTTTACCGTTAGTGCGGCGGGCGGGAACTGCCTGCCACCGATAGCCCTTGCCTCGGTGGCGCCGTTCGGCACGTTCGGAGGCTCCGCCGGAATGACCAACTCAGGGACCCTGACGATAATCAATGGTGACATCGGGACCACTGCCGCCTCCACCTCGGTGACGGGATTCCACGATGCAGGACCGGGATGCACCTATACCGAAACTCCGCTTAACACCGGAGTGGTAAACGGACAGATATACACGGCTGCACCGCCCCCGACCGTCGGCTGCCCTTCTGAGGGCACGGCAGTCACCTTCGCGATTGCGACGCAGGCGCGCGCCGATGCACTGAGCGCATATAACGCCTTGGTGGCACAACCAGCCGGGCCCGATCCCGGTGCCGGTAACCTCGCCAACTTGGTGCTCACTCCCGGTGTTTACACCGCGGTGTCCGGTTCGTTCATGATTCAGGGTGGAGATTTGACTCTCGATGCCCAGGGCAATGCGAATGCGGTGTGGGTGTTCCAGATGGCGACCTCACTGACCGTCGGCGGCCCGGGAGCAACGGCCCCGGCGAGCATCATTCTGGTCAACGGTGCCCAGGCCAAGAATGTCTATTGGCAAGTGGGCAGTGCCGCAACGATCAACGCGGCCGGCGGCGGGACCATGGTTGGAACCATCATCTGCCAAGCAGGCGCCGCGTTCTCGACCGCCGGCAACACCACGCCAGTGACTCTGAACGGCAGAGTGCTGTCGCTGGGCGCAGCAGTCACGCTGGTGAATACGGTCATTAACGTACCCAGTCCATAAAATCCGAAACATCGAAGCTACCGCGTCTCAAACAGCTTTGATCCTGGAGAAAAGCATGAAGGCATCAAGAATTTTAGGAGTGTCGAGTGTGGCGATACTCATATTGTTGACTGCGACTCCGCTCGCGGTGGCGCAGGACTCCGGCTGGTACATTGGCGCCAATATTGGGCAGTCAAGGGCAAAAATTGATAACTCACAGATAACCCGCAACCTGCTCGGCGAAGGGTTTGCCGTGACCTCTCTCAGCAATGATGATCGGACCACCGGCTACAAGCTCTTTGGCGGGTATCAGTTCAATAAATATTTTGCCCTTGAAGGCGGCTATTTCGACTTGGGTACATTTGGTTTTTCCGCGGCCACTCTGCCGCCGGGAACATTGAACGGGAGCACCAGAATCAAAGGCCTGAACCTTGACGCCGTTGGATTTCTTCCCTTCACCCAAAGTTTCTCGGCATTTGGCCGGGTGGGGTTGGACTATGCGCAAGCCAGAGATTCGTTTGCCGGAACGGGTTTTGTCAATGTCCTCAATGCCAACCCCAGCACGCGCAATACCTACTACAAGTTCGGTGTCGGACTGCAGTATGCCCTCACCCAATCCTTCGCTTTGCGCGCCGAAGTGGAACGCTACCGTGTTAATGACGCCATCGGAAACAAAGGCGACATTGATCTTGTCTCGCTTGGGTTGGTGTACAGTTTTGCGAAACCAGCCGCGCCGGCCGAAACTGCGGCTGCGTCGCCGGCCGAGACCGTCGTTGCGGCTCCCGTGTCGACTCCGGCGCAAATTACCCGGCAGTACTGCAGCAGCCTTGACATCCAGTTCGAAATCAATCAGAGCGATATCCAGCGCGGTATGCAGGAAAAGCTGCGCGTACTGGGCACCTTCATGAGCAATCACCCCGAAACTACGGCAGTCATCGAGGGCAATACCGACAATGTGGGAACGCCGCAGGCGAACATGAAACTATCTCAGGATCGGGCCCAGAGCGTAGTCAGCTATCTCGTGAACAGCTTTGCCATCGCCCCTTCCCGGCTGAAGGCGGTGGGATATGGAGATACGCGCCCAATTGCGGACAACAGCACTGACGCCGGGAGACGGCTGAACCGTCGAATTGAAGCTGTTATCCCGTGTGTGACGGATGTCACGGGCCTCGCGGTGATGCCAGCCCGGCTTACCACCCTGTCACTACCCATCGAGTTTGGTCAAAACCAGGCCGATGTAAAACCGCAGTACCGTGACGATCTTCGGCAAGTGGCGGATTTCCTGAAAGCCAACCAGGCGGTCGTCGCAACAGTGGAAGGCAACACCGATAATCTGCAGCCGACTGCAGAGATAGCGATGAAAATTTCCCAGCTCCGCGCCCAGAATGTAGTGAATTATCTGGTGGATAACTTCGGAATTGCACGTTCGCGGCTCACCGCCGTGGGCTTCGGCCAGACTCGCCGTTTCGCCTACAACACGAGTGTTGCGGGACGACAGCAGAACCGCCGGGTCAACGTTATCTTTAGCTACCCGAGTTCGAACTGACCGCGGCAAATCGGGCCTTGACGTTCTTGTCAAAGCCCGGTTTGTCATTGGTGTCGCTACTGAGGGATGGTAGAAACCGCTCGCCTTCAGACGAAGTTCCGCGCGACGCCGGCAGGGCGTGGTTTATTTGATTGCACAGAATAGTGAGGAAAGGAAATCATGAATATGTTACGCATATGCGCTATCGCGGCGCTGATGTTTTCTACGATCGGACTCGCGGCGTGCGGCAATCCGCATTCCGGTGCTGCTGAGACCGCCGGCCGGAATGTGGATCAGGCAGCACGCAGTGCCGGCAACGCGGTTGGTGCGGCCGCCGCCAACACTGGCCAGGCGGTTACCGATACCGCCATTACCACCCAGGTCAAGGCGGCCATCATGGCGGAGCCGGGCCTCAAGGTCATGCAGATCGGTGTGGATACCACCAACGGCGTGGTCACTCTAACGGGCACAGTCAACTCGCAACGCGACAGTGACAGAGTCGCGACCGTCGCCAAGGGTGTGAATGGTGTAAGCGGCGTTAAAAACGAACTCGCGGTCAACTCCGGCGGCCAAAGCGTCTAGCAGTGCAATCAACAGTCATACGGATGGGTAGACGTCGCGCCAGACGCCGGCTCATGCATTAAGAGGAATGTGCAAGCACGTTAACTGCAGGACACATGCGGTAGCATCTTTTCGCCGCACATTTCTCGATCTGCTAAAACGGCCTCGGTTCTCCGTAGCGAGGCCATCCGGGTGACCCCCGAACGCCCGGAAGTGGGCCGGCGTACCGTTATAACCAGCGGCACGCCGGCGTTTTATTGAGCCTGCATTATTGAGCCTGCATTATTTATTCGGGCGAGGAGTGTCGCTGCTTACTGCGCGCCCAGGGCGGCAAATCCACCGGATTGGATTTTCCCGGAGGTCAATCGCCCGACTATTGGGACTTCGCCTATTTTTCCGTGACCATCGGCATGATGTTCCAGGTGTTGGATGTGCAAATAATCGGCCGCCGCCGGCGCCGGCTGGTCATGACTCACCGAGTGGCGGCGTTTTTTTCAACGTGATCGTGATCGCGTTGACGGTCAATTTATTGGTGGGCACGCATTGATAATGCCGTGTTTTACGCCATCTTCTACCGCCTCAACTGCATTTCTTCTTCACTGCGCTGCCCTTGTGCATCGCTATGTGGGCGCTCTTGTCGCTCTGGATTTCATATTGCGGTTCATCGGCTGTGGCGTGATGCGTATAACCCTTGTAATCGGTGTTTTTTACGTGTGCACCTTGATGATCTTGCCGCTTAATTTCCGCAATCATCGCACGGGCGTGGTAATTGACGGCGAACAGGCCTTCGTTGGCGGTCTGAACGTAGCGGATGAATACCTACGTCCCAAGCCGCCCTTGAGTCCTTGGCGTGATACGCATATCGAAATCCATGCCCCGGCGGTCGCCAGCATCCAGTTGGCCTTCATTGAAGACTGCTATTGGGCGACGGACGCCATTCCGGAGTTGCTGTGGGAACCGGCGTCATCTGCCGGCAACCTGCGTTGTCAGGTGGTGGCCAGCGGTCCGGCTAACGAGCAGGAGACCTGCCCGCGTGTTTTTCGTGCAAGCCATCAATTCGGACGTGCACCGGATCTGGATCGCCACACCTTATTACATTTTCGATGAGGCGGTGGGCGCGGGCATCAAGGTGTACCGTTACCAGCCCGGCTTCATGCACCAGAAAATCGTGCTGATTGATACCCAAGCCGCCGCGGTGGGCAGTGCCAACCTCGACAATCGTTCGCTGCGCCTAAATTTCGAGATCATGGCGCTGATTGTGGATCAGGGATTCGCCTCCAGGATCGAGGCGATGTTGTTGGACGATTTCAGGAACGCCAAGTTGATTGAACACGGCGACTGCGAGCGCGTGCCCTCTATGCGCCGCCTTGGCATGCAAACAGCCCGGCTGTTCGCGCCGATTTTTTGACCGGCCGGGTCAGTTGCTATGGTCGCACATGATCGCTATGGAAAGTCTGTTGGTCTGCTTGCAGAAGATTCCACAGCTTCATCCACTCAAACACTTATACCCCATTACAACTCGAAAGTGGCCGACAGTGCCCAGCCCGGTTGTTACGCAAGCAGGTTAATTGCCCCTCACGTCTGAGCGCTTGTCAAGTCCGGTGTTTGACAATTCCGGGATTAAGGTTTTGACGATGCTGCGGTTCATGGCCGTCCACGATGACAGCAAAGAAGTGTCGGCACACGAATGCGTGTCTCAAGAATGCCTTCCCGAGGCGCTTCGAAAGCGGGCAAGCACGACTTGACCTTCGGAGTCCGGCACGTCCGCCCGCCACCCTTGCTGGGCGAACTGGCGCGCCTCACCGGAGTTTAAGCCGGATGGTTAGCAGTCTTTTCGGAGGGTAAAAGCTTATTTCGGCGGCGCCACCGAACCGGCATAGAAGACTTTACACTTTCCGCCGGCAACAAGATTACTCGCCGCCTTGACCAGCTTCCGTACCGGCCCGGTGAGAGTCTTGATGATACTTGGTTTCTCCAGAATTGGTTTTTGGAAACTGCCGGTTATTTTTTGCTGCAGCTTGGCGCAACCCTCAGCATTGATTACCGCAACAGTGACATCGTCGAACGTATTATTTATGAAATCGAGTCTTCCCTGGAGCGCGATCCGGTTCTTGTTGGTTGCCATGGCCACGTCCTGCGCTTGCGCCACGCCGCGCTCGACCTTCCACTTGGAAACCAGCGTGCGGATCTTGCTGCTGCCACTTGTCCCTTGAAGGAGGGATGAAAAGCCATAGCCTTTGGCAACCACCAGACCGAGAGGTCCGGCAAAAAAGAAGGCGCCCACGTCCACGAGGTTGAAGTTCTGGCTGGAATTAAACCGGGAGATCTCCTCATCGAGGTTATAGCCAGTAAGTGTGAGATCCTTGCCCTGCAGCGAGAGCTGGCCTTTCAGGCTGCGTCGCATTTCATCTGCGGTGCTTCCCTGTAGCGACAGGTTCGCGGAGAAATCCATACTTCCTTCGGCGACCTTGCGCGGCGACAGGAGTTTGAAGAACTCCGCGATCTGGAACTGCGGTAGAGAGTAACGCAGGGTGTAGTGGGCAATGGCGCCGGAAAAGTCCGCATGTACGCTCCCGATTCCGCGTGCGCCGAAGATCTGCATGCTGACCGGCTGCAGATCGAAGACCCCACTCTTCCCGTGGGCCAAGATCTTCAAGTCGGACACGGTGAAGTCACCCCTGCGTATATCCCGGCAAGCAAGGTCAGCCGTGAAGGAAAGGCCCTGCATCGGATCCAGGCGTTTAGCTTGCGAAAGCTGTAGATGATGCACCTGCAAATTGCAGCTTTCGGCCTTAAATTCTTCACCGGTTTGTTCGTTAGCGTAGTGGAGAGTCCCATCTGCAAATGAAAGATTCGTCAACTTGAGGCTCGACCAGCCTCCGCCCGCCGTTGCCGCCGTGGTGAAATTGAACCGGCCGCTGCGTTCTCGCTCGATCGAAATCGTAGGATGATTCAGGATGATTGTCGTGATCCGGACTTGCTTGCGCAGCAGCGGCAGAAGCTCGATCCCGAGCTTGGCCTTTGCCGCGGAGGCAACCTCAGCCCCGTGGTTGCGAATATGCACATCCTGCAAAGTGACGAATAATCCCGGAAAGAGGCTGATTCCCAGCGGACCCTCGACTTTGACTTCCATCCCCAAGTGTCGCGAGGCAGCTGCCTCCAACTGGGGTTTGTAGGCATTCGGGTTTACGAACAGATGCAGGGCGACCACGCTCAGGGCGAGGAGACCAACGAGCCCGCCGATGGCAATGAGAATGATTTTAACTAATTTTGACATTTACTTGATACAGCGTTGCATACGGTGGAGGCTGGCTAATGCGGGGTTCAGTGCCATCGTCCTGAATCAGGATCTTGGACCTTGATTTGTTCTTCGCAAAATCTTCAGCGCAGTTACAGGCATTCTTGCCGTTTGCCGAAGAGGTCAAGTGGTTTTGTCAAAGCCCTGCGCGAAGACGCTCCACATGCCATTTTGTCGCGCGATACGCGGACTACGGCTGTGCCTTGCTGATGGAATTTGGTGTCACTCGATAAAACATCTTGGGAGAGATAGTTCAAGCATGATCCGGAGTACGCGGCATGAGCGGCAATTATTGTGATGGACCCAAAATTGCGAAATCTGGTTTGACAGCACGGATGAGGCGGCTGATGGAACTCAGCTTAATGACTGCGGGCTAAGCTCGATAGGCCCGACCGTTTTCAATGCGTACGCGGTCGCCCACGCGCAAATCTGCCACACTGCCTTTCTGGTTGATGGTCTCGTAATTGCCGTTATCCAGACGTATCTGGATGCTGTACATCTGAGAAGCGCTGTTGTTTTCGATGGCCGTACCTGCCACCGCACCGCCGACCGCACCCGTGACCGTTGCCAAGGTCTTGCCGTTGCCTCCACCCACCTGGTTGCCGGCGATTGCGCCAACGAGCCCGCCGATGACCGTACCGGCATTCATGCCGCTGCTGCTGCCACTCGAGATGTTGATGGATTCGACCACGCCATACAAATCACTTGACCGTGAGCCCATCATTCCACCGGGCCCGTTGGTGGCACAACCGCCAAGTAACGCGGCGGCCGCGAGGGCGACTATTGGAACTATGTGAATTACTTTCATAAAACCTCCTGGTTAACGGGTTACAGACTAGCGGAAACACAGGCCGTAGTCGGTACGGTGGCGCACATTCATTAAGGACAAAAGAAAGGGGGACGCTACCCTTTTTCCGGCTTTCTGCGCGGTCGTCCAGGGGGCCGATAAGCCAAATCTCTCCCCACCAGTTTCTCAAGTCCATAAATGATTTTCTCGGTGCCTCAGGGTAACCCTTTATCGGCATTACGTCGGATAACTTCCAATCGGCCAATTTCGTCTCCTGCTGCGAGCCACGCAGACCAGTCACCCATACTCTCAATCTGCCTGCACCACGCTGGGGTGTTACTCAGTGCTCTATCGTCCTTTATCCCACAGTGGCTGCGGCGCTCGACCAAGGATCATCCTTGGGCCTGGGAACGATCTTCGCACGCGCCGGGTTCCGCTGCATGTTGAAAAGGGTAGCGTCCCCTATTCACGATTAGGGCAACCACCGGCAAGGAGTCCGCCGGTACGCCGGCCGTACCGATACCGCCGAGAATGCACACGAACATTACTGTCAACTGCTGCGCCGGCGTCAGTTCGATGCCGAAGAACTGCGCCAGGATCAGCACCGTCACGCCGTCGAATAAGGCCGTGCCGTTCTGGTTGGCACTGGCCCGCAGCGCCCCGGATTGACAGCGGACAACGCCATCGGGATCGCGGGATATAATGCCTTGACGCCCAAATTCAGGATCATCCTGTGAACCTACCGCGCACCGTTTCACGGCTTGCCACGCTGTTGCTGCTTGGCGTGCCGCTGCTGGTTCTTGCCGATGCGCCGCCGGCAGCGCCCGCCCCTGCGCCCAACTGGTACAACGTGGAAGTGATCGTGTTTGCCAACACCGACCCACAGGCGGGCGTGCTGGAGAGCTGGCCGGCCGATCCCGGTACACCCGATTGGAACAGCGTGGTGCCGCTCAAGCCGGCCGCCAGTGGCCTGCCATACATGCAATTGCCCGCTGCGAGCGCGCGCATGAATTCCGTGTGGGCAAAGCTGCAGCACTCATCTGAATACCAGCCACTGCTGCGCAGCGCGTGGGCTCAGCCTGCAATTGATCGCGCCAGTGCCCTGTTCGTGCGTATGAGCACAGCGCCGCCGGCTAGCGTCGCGGCAAGCGCTGGTTCCCTGGTCAGCGTTGCGAGTGCGCCGGAAAATTCTCCGAATGCGGTGTACGGCATTGCCAAACTCAGCACCACCGGGCCGTACCTGCATTTCGATCTGGATCTGGTGTATTGCGGACCACCGGCCAAACATCTGATCGCTTCCACGGCACCCACAGTGGCCGGCGCGCCGCCAGCCGCGAGCGCGTCGCCAACGGCAGCCTCCAATGTTCCCGCATGCCAACCCTACCGGCTCAAAGAGGATCGGCGGCTGGATGCCGGCAAGCTGAATTACTTTGACAACCCCATGTTTGGCGCGCTGGTGCTGATTACGCCGCGTACCAAATGATCGGTTCCGCTTTGCGACTCTCTATGTGAATTTTTCCGAACGCCTTATTCCGCTGATTACCTGCAGCCTGCTGCTCATCACAGGCTGCGCGAGCCCAGGTCCGGCCCGCGCGCCAACACCACTCCGGCCGGATACCGCAATACAAGCCACCGCACCACGTGCCCAGGTCTGGGTACTGGACTCCGGCTGGCACACGGGGCTGATGCTGTCGCGCGCGGAACTGGGGCCAACGCTCACCGATTTGCTGCAGCCCGCGCGCGATGCGCAGTACTTCATGTTCGGCTGGGGCAACCGCCGCTTCTACATGGCGCCCAATCCAACATTCGGCATGGACATCGCCGCGCTGTTCCCGTCGCAAAGCGTAATGCTGGTCGAGGACTGCAACAGTCCACCGCGTGCCTCCTACAGCCCCGAAGTTCAACTGCATGCCGTACCCGTTACCGCGAACGGCCTGGAGCACCTCGATGGCTACCTCGTCGCTTCGCTGCAAACCGATGCGCAAGGCCGCCTCGAACCACTCGCTCCGGGGCCGGACGCCGACAGCAAGTTCTACCCTTCGGGACTGTCTTACGATGCCTTCCACACCTGCAACACATGGACGGCCGAGGCGCTGCACGATGCCGGAGTGCCAATTAACTATCACGGAGTGATATTCGCGGATCAGCTTTGGCGGCAATTGCGCTAGAACTTATCTCAGAACCCGCGTACCGAAGTTTCCGTTCGTGCTGAGCCCTTCGACTGTGCTCAAGACAGGCTTGTCGAAGCATGAACTGAAACAAGCACTTGCTCATGCGCCCTTCGACAGGCTCAGGGCGAACGGAGATTTTGAGATGGGTTCTAGTCTGAGCCGGAGAACGCCCCGGCTCTCGGACAGCGCGGCTCGCGCGTGTCGCGCCCTGAACCCACGACCCTCAGCACGCGGTTCAGGTTTCGAGCTTGAAATCCGCGCCGGTCTGCAGGCCTTCCAGTTCGGCGTGTGCCTCGCGCCACTCGCGGCTGGCGTGCAGGTCATCAAGCGCGATCGGCATCGCGCCGTGCAAGCGTACCAGCCGCCATTGACTCATGGGATGCCTGTAGGTTCCCAATTCGCCGAGTATCGCCTGTACCGCGGCCCGGTTGTTGCACACCGGTAGCATGTCGCAGCCGGCGGTCAGCGCCGCCCGCGCGCGTTCGACAGGGCTGCCGGCAACTTCCGCAGCGTGCATGCTGAGGTCATCGCAAAATACCGCGCCCTTGAAGTCCAGCCGGTCGCGCAATTCGCCCTCGATCCAGCGGCGCGACAGGCTCGCCGGCATGCGGTCCACGGCCGGGTACACCACGTGCGCCATCATGACTGACAGCAGTTCGAGGCGAATCAATTGTATGTACGGATAGAGATCGCGACGCCGGATTTCATCCAGCTCTCGCTCATCCACCGGCAGCACGTGATGCGAATCGCCGCTTACCGCGCCGTGGCCGGGGAAATGCTTGGCGGTGGCGGCCATGCCGGCACGCCGCATGCCCAGCAGCCAGGCGCGTCCCAGTTCCGCCACCGCCTTGAGGGTGTGATGGAATGCGCGGTCGCCAATGACCACACTGCGCCCGTAGTCGAGGTCCAGCACCGGTGCGAAGCTCAGGTCCACGCCCGCAGCGCGCAGCTCCGCCGCCATCAGCCATGCGCTGCTCTCGGCCAGCCGGCGTGCGGAACTGGGATCGCGCTCGTACACAAAGCCGAAAAACCGCGCCGGCGGCAGGCGCGTGAACCCGTCGCGGAAGCGCTGCACCCGGCCGCCTTCCTGATCCACGGCGACCAGCAAGGGCGGCGTGCGCAGCACGTGGATATCGGCGACCAGGGCGCCGAGTTGTCCGGGATCCACGTAATTGCGCGTGAACAGAATCACGCCGCCAATCAACGGATGTTGCAGCAGCTCGCGGTCCTCGGCATTCAGCGCGGTGCCGGCGACATCCACCATCAGCGGACCGAGGCTCATGGACTCGGCTCAGCGGGTGTGGAACACAGGACCTGAGGTATGCCCCTTGCGCAGCGCTGGCCGCGGATGGCGTGCATGGCTCAGTTGCCGGCCGCCGGATCGGTCTGCGCCTGCCAGACCTTGAGAAACTCGGTGAGGTGGGGTTTGTCGGCGCGCTCCAGGTACTCGCGCACGCGCGCGCATTCGGACCGGTAACCCGCCGCTTCCATGCGTCCGCGCATGCGTTCGAAACGCAGATATATAAGATAGGTATTGAGCGTGTCGGTCTCGCAGTAATCGCGAATGCTGTCTATGCCGCCGGCAAGATACGTGTCCCACACCCGGCTGCCGTGCATGCCGAGCTTGCCGGGCAGGCCGCACAACTGCGCGATTTCATGCAGCGGTGCCGCGGCCCGCATTTGAAACCCGGCGAGCACGTCCATCAGGTCGGTATGCCGCCAGTGGAAACGTGACAGATAATTGTTGTAACGAAAGCCGGTTTCGCTGTCGCCGATCTCCCAATAGCGTGGGGCGGCAATGGCGTGATGCAGCGCGCGGTAATGCAGCACCGGCAGATCGAAGCCGCCGCCGTTCCAGGACACCAGGTCCGGGGTGAATTTCTCGATGCCCTCGTAAAAGCGCGTGATGAGCTCGGCTTCACCCGACTGCGGCGTGCCCAGCGACCACACGCGGAAATCGTCGGCATAGCGCTGCGCCACCGAGATCGCCACCACGCGGTGCAGATGCAGGGGCAGGAATTCACTGGCCCCGGTTTCCTGGCGACGCTGCTGGAACATGGCGCGCGCCACGTCCTCGTCGCTCAGGTTGTCCAGCCCATGCAGAAGGCGTCCGGTCACCACATCCGGAATGGTCTCGATGTCGAAGGCCAGGATATTCATGCGTACCCCCGCAAAATCTGCGGCCAGTGTAGCAAACGCCGCGCGGCCCGGTTCGGCCTTTACCACCGTGCCAAAACATCGCACCATACGCGGCAGGCACACCCGGAAACAGACCATGCGTAACGCCGGCGCTTTCAGCACGCACCCGATTCCAGGACCGGGATAAGGGATGATCCGCAACTGGAGCATCCGCAATCGCGTGCTGCTGCTGGCGCTGCTGCCGACCATCAGTCTGGGCGTGATCCTCGGTGCTTATTTCATTCGCGGCCGCGTGCACGATCTCGGCGCTTCGCGCATGGCTCTGGGCGACACCATCGCGCGCCAGCTGGCTTCCTCCAGCCTGTACGGCCTGCTTACGCACGACCCGCGGGCTTTGCAAACCCTCGCACAGAGCGTCGCACGCGGACAGGGCGTTGACTCGGTGGTCATCACCGACAACAAGGGCCAGGTGCTGGCGCAGGTAAAAGCGCCGACTCCGCCCGGCCGGGGCCTGGTGGCCGACCTGGCCCGCCGACTCGGTGCCGAGACCGGCTTTGAGGGCTCGCTTACATTCACGCAACCCATCTATTGGATGGATCCGGCGGCCCCCGCCACCGGCCCAGCCGACACCGTCGTGGGAAAAGTAACGGTGCAGTTCTCGCAAGTGCATTTTGCCGAACGTCAGGCGCGCATCATCCTCAATGGCGGCGTGATCATGCTGGTGTGCCTGGCGCTCACCATCCTGCTGGCGCTCATCATCAGCGGCAGCGTGGTCGCGCCCATTGCCCGCGTGATCGGAGTGGTGCGGCGCTTCAGCGCCGGCGAATACGGCGCGCGCACGCCGGAACTGTCCGGCGGTGAATTGGGCCGACTGGAGCGCGGCATCAACCAAATGGCCGCCAACGCCCAGCGTTCCCAGCAGGAATTGCAGGATCAGGTGGGCCAGGCGACCGCGGAATTGCGCGGCACGCTGGAGGAATTCGAAATCAAGAGTGTCGAGCTGGATCTGGCGCGCAAGCGTGCGCTCGAAGCCAGCCGCGTGAAAACCGAATTCCTGGCGAACATGAGCCACGAGATTCGCACGCCCATGAATGCGGTGTTGGGCTTCAGCGATTTGCTCACGCGTACGTCACTCGACGACAGCCAGCGCAATTACCTGACCACCATCCGCCAGGCGGCGCAGATTCTGCTCATGCTGCTGGACAACATCCTGCTGGCCGCACGCCTGGAAATGGGCGAGTCCGACGTGCGTGTGAGCCGCGTTACGCTGCGCGAGCTGCTGGAAGAAGCGCTGCAGATACATGCCATGGACGCCTACGCCAAGCAACTGGAGTTGGTGCTGGATAGCGACGGCAACGATACCCAGGCGGTGCTCGCTGACCGCGCCAAACTCACGCGCACCCTGGGCAACCTGCTCGCGAATGCCATCAAGTTCACGGAGGTGGGCAGCATCGTGATCCGCACACACAGCACGGCGCTGGATGCGGCCACGGTGCAGACGGATATCGAAGTCACGGACACCGGCATCGGTATCCGCGAACAGGACCAGCGGCGCCTGTTCCAGCCGTTTTACCAGGTGAACGGTGGCAGCGACCGCCAGCAAGGCGGCGCCGGACTGGGCTTGTACATTACCAAGAAGCTGGTTGAACAGATGGGCGGAGCGCTCACCATCAGCAGCGTGTTCGGCCAAGGCAGCAGGCTGCATGTGCGCCTGCGCCTGCCGCGCAAGACAGCCGTGCCGGCGCGCGCACCCGCGACCGCCGAATACCCGGCGCACGGCAATGCACTGCTGCTTTACGAATCCAATCCCCAGTCCGCCGCCGCGTTGCAGGCACGGCTTGAACGCCTCGGCTGGAAGCCCACTCACGTCGGCAGTCCGGAGCAAGTCTCCGCGCAGCTGCGCACGGCGCACGGCGCGTACTCTGCGGTCATCGTGTCGCTGAACTACAGTGAGCTGCAACAGCCCGCGGCGCTGGAACACCTGTTGCCGCCGGCCGCCGCGGGTTTGCCGGTGCTGGCACTGGTGAATTCCGTCAATGCCGAGGTGCAAGCGGACATCGGTCGGCGGGTTTCCGGCGTGTGTCTGCCCAAATGCGTGAGCGAAGCCCGCCTGCAACAGCAACTGATGCACATGGTCACCGGCACGCGTGTGGCATCCGACCCGCACGACAGCCATACGCTGCAGTCGTTACACGGCTTGACCATCCTGGTGGCGGACGACAACCGCATCAATCGGCTGCTGGAACGCATTCTGCTGGAAAAGCAGGGTGCCCGCGTGCTGGAAGCCAAATCGGGACAGGAACTGCTGGATCTGGTGCGCGACCACGCGGTTGACCTGATTCTGCTCGACATGCACATGCCGGATCAGGACGGCTGGCAGGTGGCGCGCCGCCTGCGTTCCGGGTCCGTGCGCGCAATACCGGTCATCGCGCTTTCCGCCTCACCTACCGAGGAATCGTCACAAGCCCTGGCCGAAGCCGGGCTTTCGGGCTGGCTGCTGAAGCCGCTGGACGAAGCGGCGCTGACCGAAACCATAGGTCGGCTGGCGCTGGCACCGCAGGCCCCGGTGAGCAGCGCCGCTACGGCGTCCGCAGTGAGCCTGGAAGTCGCGCTGGCCGAATTGCGTCCCGCGCTGCGCCAAATGCTGGCCGAGGACCTGCCGGGCCAATGGCAGGCGATTGAACGCGCCTGGCAACAACGCGATCAACGCCAGTTGCAACAGCAGGTGCACAAATTGCAGGGTACCGCGGCCTTTTGCCGCCTGACCCGTCTGCGCGGCTTGTGCGCACAACTGGAAACGCAGTTGCATGCGCCGCTGCGTGAGTCCGCGCTGGCACCGCTGCTCACCCAGATGGGCGCGGAAATCACCGCGCTCCTGCAGTCCCTCGAACCGCAAGAACTCAGTTCGGCGCTGCCGCCCTGAGAATCACCGCGAACGCCAGCACCATTCCGGCTTCGTCGCTCAGGCTCACGTAGGCCTGCCCCGCACCCAGCCGCCGGCACAGCGCCAATCCGCGCGCCGAGAAAATCACGCAGGGCTTGCCGCGCGCATCGGGAACGTGGCCGGAATCGCGCAGCCACATGCCGTGGCGAAATCCCGTGCCCAGGGCCTTGACGATGGCTTCCTTGGCTGCAAAGCGCGTGGCCAGGAAGCGCACGGGATCACGCGTGCGTCCGAAACCCTGCAGTTCCTCCGGCATGAGCACACGCCGCGCAAAGTGCTCGCCGAACCGTTCCCACGCGGCGCGCACGCGCGCCACTTCGACGAGATCCGTACCGATGCCGAAAATCACGCGCCGCGCGCCTGGCGCATCAGACTCTGCATGTCACGCACGGCTTCCGGCAGGCCGGTCATGAGCGCGCGCGCCATGATGCTGTGACCGATATTGAGTTCCACGATCTCGGCAATCGCCGCCACCGGCATGACGTTGTGATAGTTGAGCCCGTGCCCGGCGTGCACCTCGATGCCGTGCTGTGCGGCCTGTTGTGCCGCCGCGCGTAGACGGTGCAGTTCCTGCGCCTGCGCGCGCTCGTCCGGCGCATCCGCATAGCGTCCGGTATGCAGCTCCACCGCCGGCACGCGCAACTGGGCGGCGCTCTCGATCTGTTCGGGCTGCGGATCAATGAACAGCGCCACGCGGATGCCTGCGTCCGCGAGCTGTGCACAGATCGGCACCAGGGATTGACTCTGCGCCTGCAATTGCAAGCCGCCTTCCGTGGTGAGTTCCTGGCGGCGCTCCGGCACCAGGCAGCAGTCCTCGGGCCCGGTGGCGCAGGCGAATGCGAGCATCTCCGCGGTGGCCGCCATTTCCAGGTTCATGCGGGTTTGCAGCACTTGGCGCAGCAGTTGCACGTCGCGCTCCTGGATATGGCGGCGGTCCTCGCGCAAGTGCACGGTAATGCTGTCGGCGCCCGCGCTTTCCGCGAGCAACGCGGCTTCCACCGGATCGGGATAACGCGTGCCGCGCACCTGGCGCAGCGTCGCCACGTGATCGATGTTGACTCCCAGCCGAATGGCATCCCGCATGATGATCACCGGCTCCTGATACTGCGCGCCAGCGCGCGCGCCACCGTGCGCGTGCGCAATGACCGGGTTCCCAACAGCCGGTCCAGCGCGACCTGCAGCAGTTCGCGGGTCTGCTGCAACTGTGCGGGTTGCGCGAGATCTTCCCGCGCCAACGCCGTGAGCGCCGCACCCTTGATGTGCAGGCCCGCGCCACCTGCGGGGGCCGTGCGTATCGGGCCGCGCTCCAGCTCATAGCTGTAGACTGCGTCGGGCTGCAGCGGTTCGTCGCTGGCCACGTCGCGGTCGAGTGTCAATCCATAGCCGAGTGCCGACAGCAATTGCTTCTCGAATATCCGCAGAGCCGGCGCCGTGGCGCGGCGCAAGCGCTCCAGCGCACCGGCATAGTGGCGGAACAAATCCGGTTGGATATCATGGCGCGGCAGCAGGCGCAACAGCAACTCGTTCATGTAGTACGAGCTCATGAGTTCCGCGCCGCTGAGCGGCTCCGGTTCGCCGCCGGCTTCCGCACCCATCAGTGTCACCAGCTCTCCGCCGCCTGTCCAGGACAGCAGCAGCGGCCGAAACGGTTGCAGCACGGCGCGCCACGGCGACTGCGCGCGCCGCGCACCGCGTGCCACCGCGCCCAGCCGGCCGTGATCGCGGCTGAAAATTTCCACCAGCCGGCTGGTTTCGCGCCAATCATGATGGTGCAACACGTAGGCCGGTGCCAGCGTCACGCGCTCCGAGTTTTTCATGATCCCCGCAAACCGAACTTTTCCAGCGCCCGCGGGTCTTCGGTCCAGTTCTCCTGCACCTTGACCCACAGGCTCAAAAACACCTTGTGACCGGTGCTGCGCTCCAATTCCAGGCGGGCCTCGCGGCCGACGTGTTTCAGCCTCTCGCCCCGGCGGCCGATGACAATGGCCTTCTGCCCCTCGCGCTCCACCCAGATGGTGGCGGCAATGCGCAGCACACTATCCTGCACGCGGTATTCGCCCAGCTCGACCGCGAGCGCATACGGCAATTCCTGTGCGAGTGCCTGCATGAGTTTTTCCCGGATGCACTCGGTGGCACGCTGTTCGTCCTCGGCATCCGTCAGCTGTGCGGCGGGAAACTGCGGCGGCGATTCCGGCAGAAAGTTCTTGATCTGCGCCTCGAGTTCGGAAAGATTCTCACCGCTGCTGGCCGCGACCGGCACCATGAACTTGAAATCGGCTTTCTCCGCCAGCGAATCGAGGAACGGCAGCAGTTGCGCACGCGGCCGGCACAGGTCGATCTTGTTGACGACCAGCGCCAGCGGATGGCCCAAGGCTTGGCAATATTCCAGTGCGTGCGCGTCGTCCGCGGTCCAGCGCGTCGCCTCCACCACCAGCAGCAACCTTTGGGCTTCAGCCAGCGCATGGCGTGCGGCGGTGTTCATGTGACGGTTGATGGCATGGTGTTGCTGCGCATGCAGGCCCGGGGTATCCACCAGGATAATTTGCGCGTCCGCGGTGGTGCGGATACCCAGGATGCGGCTGCGCGTGGTCTGCGGTTTGGGAGTCACCGCGCTGATTTTTGCGCCCACGAGCGCATTCAGCAGCGTGGACTTGCCCACATTCGGGCGGCCGGCCAGCCCCACGTAGCCGCAGCGGAAAGTCCCTTCAGGCACCTTGTAACATCTCAAGTACCCGGCCCGCGGCATCCTGCTCGGCACCGCGCCGGCTGCCCGCCGCACCGCTGGCGCTCACGGCCGGCGAAGTCAGGCGGCAGGCAACGTGAAATGTCTGCGCGTGATCCTGGCCGCCGACCTTTTCCAGTACGTAAACCGGCAAGGGCAGGCCGCGCGCCTGCAGCAATTCCTGCAACTGCGTCTTGCTGTCCTTGAGCGCGGCAAGCTCCGGCGGGCGCTCCAGGCGCGCGCCAAACAGGTGTTGAATCACGGTGCGCGCGCTTTCCCAGCCGCCATCCAGGTACACCGCGCCGATGATCGCCTCCAGGGCGTCAGCCTGGATGGACTGGCGCTGCTGTCCGCCGTTCCTGGCCTCGCCCGGCGCCAGGCGCAGGCAGCTGCCGAGATCCAAACCGGCGGCAATCTCGACCAGTGCGGCCTGATTCACCAGCGCCGCACGCAGCCGCGACAACGTACCTTCGTCCAGGTCCGCGTGGCGTGCAAACAGTTCGCTGGCGATCACGGCATTCAACAGCGCGTCACCCAGGAATTCCAGACGTTCGTTGTTGAGGCTGCCCACGCTGCGGTGGGTCAAGGCCCGCGTCAGCCATTGCGGGTCGCGAAAGGAGTAACCGATGGCAGCGCTCAGGCGTGAGAGCGGATCATTCAATGCGGAGTGGCCTGATAGGTCTTGTGGAAGTGCACCACCAGGAACACGTTGCCGATGAAACTGGTGCGTGCTTCGTAATCCAGCGTGAGGATCAGCGCATTGCCGCTCGGTGCCGCCGCAATGTGGACGATCTTCTCCGGCGTAAGCGCAGGATCCTGAACGCCATTGATGGTGAACTTCATCTCCATGCTGCGCTGGATCTGCAGCGGGGTTTCACCGGCGGTGACCTGTTGTGCCGCAGTCTTCACCACGTCGCTGATGGCGAAGTACTGGTAGTACAGCGTGAACAGGCTGAAGCAGAACCAGAATGCAAATGCCACCAGCGCCAGGATGATCAGCCAGCTGATCATGGTCAGGCCGCTTTGTTGCCGCTTGGTCTTCATATCACTGCCTCTCCAGAAAAGGTGCTTACGCCTTCGGGTCACTTAAGCTCAATGAATCACCGTACCCACGCGGTGCCAGAGTGCGGAATTATGAAACGCATCCCAGTTCATCCACACGAAAAACGCCTTGCCGACTATATTACTTTCCGGGACGAACCCCCACCAACGGCTGTCGAAACTGTTGCCGCGGTTGTCGCCCATCACGAAATACTCTCCGGCCGGCACCACCCACTCGCCCTGCGGCCCCAACTGGCCGTTGGTTGCCAGAATATCATGCGTCACGCTACCGAGCGTTTCACGCCTCAAGGTGGCGCCGAGCGCGTCGCTGCCTGTGTACAGGCCCAGCACCTGACCGGGCGCAGGCACGCCGTTGATGTACAGCACGTCGTCACGATAGGCGATGTGGTCGCCCGGCAGGCCGATGACGCGCTTGACGTAATCGGTGCCGGCCGAGGACTCGACCTCGCGCATGCTGCCCGTGTCGGCGCATAGCGGATGGCCTTGGCAATAACGGCGCGCGGAATCTTCCGGATAATGGAACACCACCACGTCGCCGCGCCGCGGCTCACCGATGGGGATAATGCGCGTGTGAATCACCGGCAGCCGCAGTCCGTATTCGAACTTGTTGACCAGGATGAAATCGCCCACCAGCAGCGTCGGTACCATGGAGGATGACGGAATATGGAAGGGTTCCGCCAAAAAGCTGCGCAGCAGCAATACCGCCAGCAGCACCGGAAAAAACGACTTGGAATAATCCACGAGCAGCGGGTCGCGGCGCTTCTTGGCCGCCGGCGTCCCGGCCACCGCCGATGCTTGCGCCTGCTGCCGGCGCCGGCGCGGGCGCATGAACACCAGCGCATCCACCAGCCACACCAGGCCGGACAACACGACGAGCACGGTCAGAATGGTCTCTAGATCGAAATCCATGGCTTGTCTCTCACTGCGGAAGATTGTTGATGTTCATTTCTTGCCGATGTGCAGCACCGCCAGAAAGGCCTCCTGCGGTATCTCCACCGTGCCGATCTGCTTCATGCGCTTCTTGCCCGCTTTCTGCTTTTCCAGCAGCTTGCGCTTGCGGGTGACGTCGCCGCCATAGCACTTGGCGGTGACATTCTTGCGCAACGCCTTGACGGTGGTACGCGCAATGATGTGCGAGCCGATGGCGGCCTGCACCGCCACTTCGAACATCTGCCTTGGTATCAGCTCCTGCATCTTCTCGCACAGCTCGCGGCCGCGCGCGTAGGCATGGTCCTTGTGCACGATGCTGGAAAGCGCGTCCACGCGATCGCCGTTGATGAGCAGGTCCAGCTTCACCAGCGGTGCGACCTGAAAGCGCGTGAAACTGTAGTCGAAGGAGGCATAACCGCGGCTCACGGATTTCAGGCGGTCAAAGAAATCCATGACCACCTCGTTCATGGGCAACTCCCAGGTCAAAATCACCTGCGTGCCGTGATACACCATCTTCTTCTGCACGCCGCGTTTTTCGATGCACAGGGTGATGATGGCGCCGATATATTGCTGCGGCGTGAGGATATTCGCGGTGATCACCGGCTCGCGGATCTCCCGTATGCGATCCACCGGCGGCAGCTTGGCGGGATTGTCCACGTACAGCGTGTCGCCGGCCGTGGTCAACACTTCGTACACCACGGTGGGTGCGGTGGTGATCAGTGCCAGGTGGTACTCGCGCTCCAGGCGTTCCTGCACGATGTCCATGTGCAGCAGGCCGAGAAAGCCGCAGCGGAAGCCAAATCCCAGCGCGCTGGAGGTTTCCGGCTCGAAATGCAATGCGGAATCGTTGAGCCTGAGTTTTCTCAGCGCCTCGCGAAACGCCTCATAGTCATCCGACTGCACTGGATACATGCCGGCAAATACCCGCGGCTGCACCTGTTTGAAGCCCGGCAGGGGCGTCGTGCAAGGGTGCGCCGCGTCCGTGAGCGTGTCACCCACCGGTGCGCCGTCAATTTCCTTGATGCCCGCGATCACGAAGCCGACCTCGCCGGTCGTGAGCCGCTCGCGGTCCTGCGGCTTGGGCGTAAAGATTCCGACGCGATCCACCTCGTGGGTACGCCCCGTGGACATGATCAGCAACTTCTGGCGCGGCTGCAGGCTGCCGTTCACGATGCGCACCAGCGACACCACGCCCACGAAATTGTCGAACCAGGAATCAATGATGAGCGCCTGCAACGGCGCCTGCGGATTGCCGCGCGGCGCGGGGATGCGCCCCACCAGCTCTTCCAGCAGTTCCGGCACGCCGGCACCGGTCTTGGCGCTCACGCGCACGGCATTGCGCGCTTCGATGCCGATGATGTCCTCGATCTCGCGGCTGACCTTTTCCGGCTCGGCGTTCGGCAGATCTATCTTGTTGATCACCGGCACGACCTCGAGCCCTTGCTCGATCGCGGTATAGCAATTGGCCACGCTTTGCGCCTCGACGCCCTGGGAAGCGTCCACCACCAGCAAGGCGCCTTCACAGGCCGCCAGCGAGCGCGAGACTTCGTAGGAAAAATCCACGTGCCCCGGCGTATCGATGAAATTCAGCTGATAGGTCTGGCCGTCGCGCGCGGCGTATTGCAGCGACACGCTCTGGGCCTTGATGGTGATGCCACGCTCGCGTTCAATGGGATTGGAATCCAGCACCTGATCCTCCATCTCGCGCTCCGTCAGGCCGCCGCAGATCTGGATGAAGCGGTCGGCGAGCGTGGATTTGCCGTGATCGATGTGCGCAATGATGGAAAAGTTGCGGAGATGGTGCTGGTCCACTAGGAATATTGGTTGCGCTGTCGGGTGGGTTGAAATTCAGGCAGTCGAAACTGCCCCAATGGATGGCGGCTGCGAAATTCCCGCGCCCGGATCAGGGCTGCGCGGTCCCGGGCAGGCCGCAAAGTGCGGGCATTATACCGGCACTGCAAGGCCGGCTCTCATGCTCCGGACAGGTATTCTTCCAGCTGTACGCGGTCCAGCCTGCCGCTCCCCAGCATGTGCTCGCCGCCCATGAGCACCGGAACCCGCTCACCGTAGCGCGCACGCAAGTCCGCGTTGCCGTCCACGTCCACCAGGCGTACCGGGAAATCCGCGCCATGCAGTGCGCGCAATTCGGCGAGCATTTTCTCGCACAGGTGACAACCGTCGCGGTAATAGAGGGTCAGCGGGCGGTTCATGCACTGCCGGCCCGCACGGCGAGAAACAGGGTTTGATCGGGCCGCCGCACGAGCATCGGTACGGCACGGTCCGGCAACTGCTTTTCCAGGCGCTGCAACTGGTCGGGACCGGTGACCGGCGTGCCGCCGAGCATCAACACCACGTCACCGGATTTGACGCCGGCCGTCCGCGCCGCTCCCGGCCCCACCTGCTCGACCACGACTCCGCCTTGCCTGACCCGGAACTGATTGCGCTCATCGCGCGTGAGCGCACGTGTTGCCAGGCCCAGGGCATCGAATCTCCAGTCCTGCGTGCGCCCATCCGCCTGCGCGGTTCCTGCGGCGTCGGCCGGCAACAGGCCCACGCGCACCTGCAGCTTGTCCACGCGATTGCTGCGCAATATGGTCACCGCGACTTCATGGCCCACGGCGGTGCTGCCGACCAGCGGCGGCAGGCTTTCCGAGCTCACGATATCCATGCCGTCGTAATTCAGAATCACGTCACCGGCGCGAATGCCGGCGCGTGCGGCCGGACTCGCCGGTGTCACGCGGCGCACCAGCGCGCCTTCCGGACGCGGCAATTTCAGTTTCCCGGCCAGATCCGTGTCCACGTCCCCGATGCTGACTCCCAGCCAGCCACGCGTGACATGCCCGGATGCGCGCAACTGGCGCACCACCTGCATGGCCAGATTCATGGGGATGGCGAACGACACGCCCTGGTAGCCGCCGGTGCCGCTGTAGATCTCCGCATTGATGCCCACCACCTGACCCTGGAGATTGAACAGCGGCCCGCCGGAATTGCCGGGATTGATGGGCACATCGGTCTGGATGTAGGGCACGTATTGATCGCCGCCGATGCTGCGGCCCTCGGCGCTGACGATCCCGGCGGTGACTGAATGGTCAAACCCGAAAGGCGAACCGATCGCCAGCACCCACTGACCCACGCGTACCGGCTGGGTGCTGATACTGGCCGCTGTCAGATGATCGGCGTGAATCCGGAGCAACGCGAGGTCGCTTTGCCGATCCACGCCCACGATGCGCGCCGGCAATACGCGCCGGTCGCTGAGCTTCACGCTTATGCTTTGCGCTTGCGCCACCACGTGATAATTGGTGAGGATTTCTCCGTCTTTCGAAATGATGAATCCCGAACCCAGGGATTCGGTGGCGGCGGCATCTGCGCTGTCACTGTCGTCCTGTGCACCATCGTCTGGCGTGACACCGAAGTAGCGGCGATACCAGTCGGAATAGGAGTCGCTGCTGTCGTCATCCGGTCCGTTGGCTGCGCGGTTGTCGGCAAGCACGCCGGCCGGCTGCACTGCACTCACGTTCACTACGACGGCGGATACCTTGTTGACCACCGCAGCAAAGTCCGGCAGGTCCGCGCCCAGCGTCATGCGCGCCGGCAGCGCCACCGTGGCCAGCACCCAGGGAATCAGCCAGGAAATTTGTCGCACGTGGTCATTTTCGAGCAAGCGCCGAGCGCCTGCAAGCGTCCCCGTGGCGCGCTACGGTGAGCGCACCAGGCGCATGGATTCGGCAATCAGCTGTACGGTTGCGGCCGGCACCGCCCCCACCACGGTGAGGTGGTGCTCCCCCACTTGGCGCCCGAATGCGTTGATGGCGCCCATTTGCGACGGACCGATCAGCGCATTGTGCCTCGGGCCGGCCGCTTCCGCGAACACCGATACCGACGCCAGGCCGTCGCTGAATATCAGGTGACGCACCGGCTGGGTGACGCCGGCCATACGCTGTACTTCGGTCAACGACAGCACGAATCCGGGCGGCAGCTGCGTGGCGTGCCAGCTTACGTGCGCTTCGGCAGGCGACAGCTTTTCGCTGTCACCCTGGATATTCCACACAAACCCGCGGCCAATTTCCGTGGCTTGCAGCTCCTGGTCTGGGATGGATTGGTGATATTGCAGCGACGTGAACATCACGCGTTCCACGGTATGCCCGTCGCTGTTCACGAGATCGGAACGCAGCAGCATGCCGGTGTGCGCATCCAGCCACAGCCGGTAACCGTAGCGGTACCGGTCGCGCGGCATGATGCCGATGATTTTGCTCCGATAGCCGGCAATCCGGCCGTCCCCGAGATCCTTGAAATCGTAATACGCCGCAAGCCGCGCTGCGGGGATGCTGGCGGGCAGCGCTGCCGGGAAACGCTCGGCCGCATAGCGGCGTTCCACCAATACCATGCGGCTGTCGGGCAGTATGCACTTGACGCTGTGATGATCGCGAATCACCTCGCTCGGCGGCCCGGTCAGGGACACCAGGCGCTCGATGCCGCCGTGGGCGTCGGCGCGGTGATAGATGCGCATGCTTTCCAGATGGTCGCCGTGAACATACACGAACGTACCGGTGTAATTGCGATCACGCAGCGCCAGATTCATGCGCTGCAGCCAGACCTGGGGACTGGAAGCGGGCTTGGAGTGGCTGCTTGCCTGCGCTGCTGGAGCCAGCAGCCCGCACACGATCAGTGCGATCGCCAGCGGCGGCCCGACGGTCATCGCTTGCGCGGCGGTATTTGCGGCGTACCGGCGCGCGCGGCGCCGCGCGTTGCCTGGTTGACGTTATACGTGGTGATGTAAAAGTAAGGCAGCGGATCCGGCCGGCCGAGTGCCGCACTGGTCTCGGAGTGATTGATGATGTAGTTGTTGAGTTCCGCCTGGACCTCCGGCATGTTGCCGTTCCAGGCCGCGGCGTTCACCATGCCATAGCCCACCGGCGTGGTCTGCAGCACCGATGCCGGCGGCACGATCTCCGCGGGCGCGGCGCCCAGGTGGCCGGGACCACCGCCAAAGCGCGTGACCGCCAGCGCCGCCACCGCCACGCAGACCGCCGCGGCCACGCTCGCGGCAATGCGCATGGCCGGAACGCGGCGCACGCCTTGCTGCTGAGGACTGGCGGCTTCTCCCGCGAGCGCCTGCATGATGCGATCCGCCAGTCCGCGCGTGTCCACCTGCGGCAGGCTCTTGCGCATGGCTTCGCCGATCAGATGGTAGCGTTCCCAGCAATAGCGCAGGTAACCCTCGCTTGCAAAGCGCCGCACCAGCAGCTCGTGCTCGCTCTCGGCAAGCTCGTTGTCCGCCAGAGCTGAAATCTGTTCGCGCAGTTTTTCCGTCATGGGTTCAATCGCTCGCGTTCAATCCAGCAAGGGCCGCAGTTTGCCGTCAATCGCCTCGCGCGCCCGGAAGATGCGCGAACGTACCGTGCCCACCGGGCAGGACATGGCCTGGGAAATTTCCTCGTAGCTCATGCCGTCAATCTCGCGCAGGACAATCGCGGTACGCAAATCCTCGGGCAATTCCCGGATCGCAGCCTCCACGGTGTGCTGGATCTCCTCGGTGAGCAGCAGACGTTCGGGCGTATCCAAGTCGCGCAAGCGCGACTGTACCTCGTACTGCTCCGGATCCTGCAGGTCCACGCCATGATCCAGCGGGCGGCGGTTCTCCGCCACCAGGTAATTCTTGGCGGTGTTGATGGCAATGCGGTACAGCCAGGTATAAAACGCGCTGTCACCGCGGAACCCCGGGATCGCCCGGTACGCCTTGATGAAAGCTTCCTGCGCCACATCCAACGCCTCGCTGTTGTCATGCACGTAGCGCGTGACCAGCTTGACGATCTTGTGCTGATACTTGCGCACCAGTACATCGAAGGCCGACTTGTCACCGCGCTGCACCCGAGCCACAAACATCTGGTCGGTATCGGTCCGGCCCGGCTGGAGCGTGACCACCGGCTTGGGGTTATGCATGCGCTCGGCTCATAGACACATGGGAGGCTGGATAGTTCGCCAAAATCGGCCGGGACAGGTATATTTCGCGTCCCCCGGGCACCCGGCGGCCATTCTAGCAGCCTTGAAGAGGGGCCGATTGCATGCAACAGGCGGCCAGTTACGACGTGCTCATCCTTGGCAGCGGCGCGGCCGGCCTGAGCCTGGCGCTGCGCCTGCCCCCAAGCTGCCGCGTTGCCCTGGTCTCCAAGGGGCCGCTGCAGGAAGGCAGCACGCTCTATGCCCAGGGCGGCATCTCCGCGGTGCTGGACAAGGCCGATTCGCTCGAGTCCCACGTCGCGGATACGCTCAACGCGGGCGCCGGCCTGTGCGATCCCGAGACCGTGCGCTTTGTGGTCGCGCAGGGACCGGAGTGCATCCGCTGGCTGATTGCGCAAGGCGTGCGCTTCACCCGCGCTCACGACGCGCACGATCCGGACGCCTACCATCTGACGCGCGAGGGCGGACACAGCCACCGTCGCGTAGTGCATGCGGACGACGCCACCGGACGCGAGATCGAGACTACGCTCGAGAAACTGGTGCGCGCGCGCGCCAACATCACGCTGCTCGAGCACCACATCGCCGTGGATTTGATCACCGCCGCCAAGCTCGGCCTGCCAGAGCCGCGCTGTTACGGCGCCTACCTGCTCGAGCGGCGCACGCAGCACGTGCGCACCGTGGGCGCTCACCACGTGGTACTCGCGACCGGCGGCGCTAACAAGGCGTATCTCTACAGCACCAACCCCGACAGTTCCAGCGGTGACGGCATCGCCATGGCATGGCGCAGCGGCTGCCGAGTGGCCAACCTGGAATTCATGCAGTTTCACCCCACCTGCCTGTTTCACCCGGCTGCCAAGTCCTTCCTGATCAGTGAGGCGGTGCGCGGCGAAGGCGGCAAGCTGCTGCTGCCGGACGGCACGCCCTTCATGCACAAATTCGATGCGCGCGCCGAGCTTGCTCCGCGCGACATCGTGGCGCGCGCCATAGACCACGAGATGAAACGCCTGGGTTCCGATCACGTGCTGCTCGACATCAGCCAGCGGCCGCGGGAATTCATCCAGGAACACTTTCCCACCATTTACGCACGCTGCCTGCAATACGGCTACGACATGGCCAAAGCCCCGATCCCGGTGGTGCCGGCCGCGCACTACACCTGCGGCGGCGTGCTTACCGATTTGCATGCGCGCACCGACCTGCCGGGGCTGTATGCCATCGGTGAAGTCGCGTGCACGGGACTGCACGGCGCCAATCGCATGGCCTCCAATTCCTTGCTGGAATGCATCGTATTCGGCGCCGCCGCGGCCGCGGACATCACGTCTGCCCTGCACAGCGACCTGCCGGGGAAATTGCCCAAATGGGACGAGAGCCGCGTCACGGATTCGGATGAGGAAGTCGTGGTGTCGCACAACTGGAGCGAGCTGCGACACTGCATGTGGGACTACGTCGGCATTGTGCGTACCGACAAACGCCTGCAACGCGCCTTGAGCCGCACCGAACTGCTGCTGCACGAAATCGCGGAGTACTACGGCAACTTCCGCATCACCGGAGACCTGATCGAGCTGCGCAATCTGGAACAGGTGGCCCGGCTCATCATCCTGTCGGCGATATCACGCAAGGAAAGCCGCGGCCTGCATTACACCCTGGACTACCCCGAGCCCGACAACACGCGCACACCGCAGAGCACCGTGCTGGTGCCACCCAATTTCGCGGCGGCCAAACAGGCCGTGAACTGGATGTGCTGAGCTGTGCAGCGCAAAGCTCCTGGTCAGTGCTTCGGCGTTCCGTAACGCAGCATCACCCGCAAACGGCGCAGACTGTCCGCGCTGCAACTGTCGCGCGCCAGCATCACCGCACGGCGCTTTCCCCCGGGCGTCTGAAAATGCGCGACCATCATCCAGTTGCCAAGATAAGCCTGCGGCAGCAAGTCGAGATCATGTGTGTGGCCGCGGCGATCGGTGATACGCCAGCCCTGCTCGCGCGACCACAGCAGCTTCTTGGGCGTGCGCCGCCAGAACATCACCCCGTTCCAGATGAGGCTCGCCAGGATCGCCGTCAGAATCGCCAGCCGGCTCGTCAGCGCCATGGGCAGCTGCGCAATCACCACGGCTGCGGTGAGATGGATGGCCAGCAAAAGGCTCGCCACCTGGCGCGAAGGCCGGATATCAAGTTCGAGGGGTTCGCCGTAGGCTGGCGATGACACGGCGTTGCTCCTGGTTGTCCGGCTGGTCCCGGCCCATGATGTAACTCAACAGCAAAGGATCCGGGAGACACAGCAATTCCGCGAACGCCTGCTGTTCCGCGGCCGGTGCCGTGCTGAAATGCTCCTGCAGATAGCGTTCCAGCAACACGTCCAGTTCTTTCAAGCCACGCCGGCACTGCCAGCGCATGCGCCCGTATTCATTCATGAGCAGGCGACCGTCCGTGGTGCGCTGGCCAGCCCGGACTTCCCTGTCCGGGCGCTCGCCGGGAATTTCGTCCACTGGACGAATTTCTCTTTCCGGCTCGCCCCCGTCGGCACTGCCAGCGCAAGCGGGAGATTTCATTCATGGGTGATATCCCGTCCCTGGTGGGTTGGCGACTGGCTCTATGCACGCTCTGGGTATTCTCGGACGCTTGCCAGCGGCTACCGAGTTGAGCCCGGCGGCTCGCGCGAATTTCCGGCAACGGCGCATCCCGCCATGCAACAGCGTCGTCAGTAAACCCGCTTCTTGGGCGGGAAAGTTTCAACGTCCCGGGTGAGCGTATAGCTGTGCACCGGGCGATAGTCGAGTTTCACCTTGCCCTTGGCGTCCAGCCAGGCGAGTGTGTGTTTCATCCAGTTTTTGTCGTCGCGCTCGGGGAAATCCTCGCGCGCGTGTGCACCGCGGCTTTCGGTGCGATTGATGGCGCCGCCCATGGTGACCGTGGCACAGGCCAGCAGGTTGGCGAGCTCCAGGGTTTCCACCAGGTCGGAATTCCAGATCAGGGAACGGTCGCTGACGCGCACTTTCTCGAAGGACTGCGCCACCTCCGCGAGTTTGTTGCGGCCCTGCTCCAGGGTTTGGGCGGTCCGGAATACCGCGGCATCGGACTGCATCACCTTCTGCATGCGCAGGCGGATAGCCGCCGTGGGTTCCGAACCCTGGGCGTGACGCAATTTGTCGAAGCGCTCCAGAATGCGGTCGCTGGCTTCCTGCGGAGCGGTGCGCGGAGTTTCGCCCGGCTTGACCTTTCCCGCACAGCGCCTGGCTGCGGCACGCCCGAACACCACGAGATCCAGCAGCGAGTTGGAGCCCAGGCGATTGGCACCGTGCACCGACACGCACGCCGCCTCGCCCACCGCCATGAGCCCGGGAATTTCCGCATCCGGATTGCCGTCCTTCAAGGTCATGGCTTCGCCGTGGTAATTCGTCGGGATTCCGCCCATGTCGTAGTGCACCGTGGGCAGTACCGGAATCGGCTGCTTGCTGACATCCACGCCGGCAAAGATGCGCGCGGTCTCCGAAATCCCCGGCAGGCGCGCGTGCAGCACATCGGGACCGAGGTGCATGAGATTCAGGAACACGTGATCCTTTTCCTCACCCACGCCGCGACCTTCGCGCACTTCGAGGGTGATGGCGCGCGACACTACGTCGCGCGAAGCCAGGTCCTTGGCATGCGGCGCATAGCGCTCCATGAAGCGTTCGCCGCTGGAGTTGGTGAGATAACCGCCCTCGCCGCGCGCGCCCTCGGTAATCAGACAGCCGGCACCATAGATGCCGGTGGGATGGAATTGCACAAACTCCATGTCTTCGAGCGGCAGGCCCGCGCGCAACACCATGCCGTTGCCGTCGCCGGTGCAGGTATGCGCCGAGGTGCAGGAAAAATAGGCACGTCCGTAACCGCCGGTCGCCAGAATGGTCTGCTGCGCGAGGAAGCGGTGCAAGGTACCGGTGGCCAGATCCCAGGCGATCACGCCACGGCAGACGCCATTCTCCATGAGCAGGTCAATGGCGAAGTATTCGTAGTAGAACTCGACGTGATGCTTGAGGCTTTGTTGATACAGGCTGTGCAACATCGCGTGACCGGTGCGGTCGGCCGCGGCGCAGGTGCGGTGCGCGGTGCCCTCGCCGAAACGCGTGGTCATGCCGCCGAACGGGCGCTGATAGATCCGGCCTTCCTCGGTGCGCGAAAACGGCACGCCGTAGTGTTCGAGTTCAATCACCGCGGACACCGCTTCGCGCGTCATGTACTCGATGGCATCCTGGTCGCCGAGGTAATCTCCGCCCTTGACGGTGTCATACATGTGCCAGCGCCAGTCGTCCTCGCCCATGTTGCCGAGCGTGGCGGCGATGCCGCCCTGCGCGGCCACCGTGTGGCTGCGCGTGGGATAGACCTTGGTGATGTTGGCCGTGGACAGGCCGGCTTCCGCCAGTCCCACGCTGGCACGCAAGCCCGCGCCGCCCGCTCCCACCACCACCGCGTCATACACGTGATCCACCAGCTTGTAGGCTTCGGCCATGCTCATCAACCCCCAAAGGCGATACGTAGCACCACGAAAATGCCGATGGCGGTCAACACCACGGCCAGCAGGCGCAGCAAAACGATGGCGCTCACTTTCACCCACGCGACATGCACGTAGTCCTCGACCACCACCTGCAGGCCCAGGTAAGCGTGCCAATACATCGTGAGCACCAGCAGCACCAGCAGAATGGCATTCCACGGCGCATGCATCCAGTTCACGACCGCAACATAGTCGGCATGCATGAGCATGAGTATTGAAACCACGAACCACAGGCTGAGCGGCACGAGGGCCACGGCCGTGATGCGTTGCACGACCCAGTGCGTGGTGCCGTCCTTGGCCGAGCCCAACCCGCGCGCGCGCGCCAGCGGTGTGCGGTAGCTCATGGCCGGCCTCCGAGATAGGCAAACAGGATGGTCAGGGCCGTCAGGATGCAGGCCAGCACCCATACGCTGTAGCCGCTCAAGTAGATGGTCCGGATCTTGAATCCCTGCCCGGCGTCCCAAAACAGGTGGCGGATGCCGTTGCACAGGTGGTAGAACAGGCTGAACGTCCACAACCACATGAGAATCTGGCCGATCCAGGTACCGAAAAACCAGTGCGCGGTCGCGAAGTTGTCCGGCCCGGTACCGGCGGCCACCAGCCAATACACCAGCGCCAGCGTGCCGATCGCCAACCACACTCCGGTGATGCGGTGTGCGATCGACATGGTCATGGTGATCTGCCACCGGTAAACGCCAACGTGCGGTGACAGCGGTCGTGTGTCGGTCATGGCCTTACCTCACTCGGCATCGGGCAGCGCACCGGGGGCATTCAGAAATCAATGCAGCGACCGGCCTTTTCCCAGTCGCCGTAACGCGTGGGTTCGGGCCCCTTGGGACCGCCGATTTCGCGCGGCTTGCGCTTTGGCTGCGGCGTGGCAGCGGGTGGGCGCAGCGGCGGCGTGGATGGCTTGGTCTGGGCGTCGCGTTCGGACATGTGCTTGTTATTCGGACGGTGCGCGCCATTTTACACCCAAGCTGCGCATCACTGACAGCGCGACCCGCACCACTTATCATGGATAATCGCAACCGGAACATGCATGCACCCTGACTGGCGAGCGTTTCTGCAACGACAAGGCGCGGTTTTCGACGCGCAGCGCGTGCTGCATTACGGCGACGCCGCGGCCGGGCTACGCGCGGCCGCGGGCGACGTGGTGATCGCGGACCTGTCGGGCGATTACGCGGTGATCGCGGTCGAGGGCGCGGACGGCCGCAACTTTCTGCAAGGCCAGTTGAGTACCAACCTGCTGGCGCTCACGCCCGCCTTGAGCCAGTTCAGTTCCTGGAGCAACGTCAAGGGCCGTGTAACCACGACGCTGCGCGTGCTCGAGTACGACGACCGCCTGCTGCTGATTTTGCCCCAGGCACTGGCCGCGACCGTACTCAAGGGGCTCTCCATGTACGTGCTGCGCGCCCAAGCCAGACTCATGGATGCCAGCGACACCCTCTGCCAATTTGGCCTGACGGGCGAGCACGCCGCGGATTTGCTGACCACATGCGGGCTCAGCGCACCGGCGGAAATCAATGCAGTCACGGAGCACCAAGGCATGCGACTCGCACGACTGCACGGCAAAACACCACGCTACCTCGTGCTCGGCCCCAGCCCAGAGCTGCAGTCGCTGTGGACCAATATATTGGAGCGCGGTGGCCGGCCCGTGGGCAGCGACGTGTGGACCGTGCTGCGCATATTGGCCGGCGAGCCCGCGGTGCATCCCGAGACCTCCGGGCATTTTGTCGCGCAAATGCTGGGACTCGAAGAGCTTGGCGCCGTGCATTTCAACAAGGGCTGTTATCTGGGTCAGGAAGTCATCGCGCGCGCGCATTATCGCGGCGCCGTCAAACGCCATCTGCATCGCGCCCGCTGCCGCTCGACCGAACCGTTGCGGCCGGGATTGGCGGTTTTCGCTGCGGCGCACGATCAGCCGGTGGGCGAAATTGCGGATGCCTCCCGCGACGCGAGTGGCAAGTGGCAGATGCTGCTGGTGCTGCAGGATGAATCCGCGGCAACTCCGTTGAAAATCCAGGGCTCACCCGTCACAGTGATCGCTTAGAGCCCATAACAAAATGGCCATTCGTGATAAAACCTCCCGCGCGCAAAGCGTGGCCCCCCCTTTGCAAAGGGGGGTACGGGGGGATTTAACGTGTGCCGGATGATGACCATCGTACATTTTGTTAGACGCTCTTAGGGCAGGCCGGCCTGCTTTAGCCATCCGTATTGCGGCGCATGACGAGTGCGTAAAAGCCATCCGTCCCGTGACGCTGCGGCAACAACTGCAGGGCGCCCTCGGAGGTCACCGCATCCGGAATTGCGACGCCCTGTCGCATCAGAATCTCACCCGCATGCTCCGGCCTGAAGTCCGGATGCTCCGCCCGAAACGCGGCGGTGACTGCGGCGTTTTCATCATGCAGCAGACTGCAGGTCGCATACACCAGCCGGCCGCCGGGTTTCACCAGCGCGGATGCGGCCTCGAGAATGCTGCGCTGCGTGCGCTGCAGCCCGGCAAGATCGATGTTCTTCCATTTGACGTCGGGGTTGCGCCTGAGCGTGCCGGTTCCCGAACACGGCGCGTCCACCAGCACTGCGTCGGCCGTGCCTGCGAACGGCTTGAGCACCGGATCGTGTTCGTCGCGCAGCATGCGGCGTTGCACGTTGTCCACGCCCGCGCGGTTCAGGCGCGGCCGGAAACGATCCAGGCGTTTGCGCGACACATCGAAAGCCTGCACCACGCCGGAATTGCGCATCTGGCCGGCAAGCTGTAGCGTCTTGCCGCCCGCACCGGCGCAGAAGTCCACGATCTTTTCCCCGGGTTTGGCCTCCACCAACAGGCCCACGAGCTGGCTGCCTTCATCCTGCACTTCGTACAGCCCCATGCCAAAGGCGCGTGTATTGAACAAGGCGGCACGTTGTTCACGCCGCAATCCCAGCGGTGAATACGGTGTGAGCGCAAGTTCGAAGCCCTCGTCCTTGAGTTGGGCCTGTAGATTTTCACGTGTAATCTTGAGCAGATTGACCCGCAGGTCCACGGGCGCGGGCTGGTTGAGCGCATCGGCAAGCTGCAGGGTTTGTTCCGGACCGAATTGCGCCACCAGCTTGTGGGCCATCCAGTCCGGCAGGTTGGCGCGCACTTCCAGCGGAAACTCGAACAGGTCCAGCGCGCGGATGCGCTCCACCAACGCCACGGCGCCCTCATTGAAGCCGGCATCGGCTAGCGCACGCGCACTCCAGCCGCCATATTTCAACAACCAGGTGGCAACCAGCCAGCGCGCGCACTCGTCGTCCGCTTCCGGCCGGTGCACGGGCTCGTACAGCGCTTCCAGCTCGCGCTTGCGACGCAGACACCCGTAAACGGTTTCCGCCGCGAAACCGCGATCGGTGGAACCCATCTTGCGGCGCGCGTGGAAATAGCGGCCGATCTCCGCATCGGCTGGATACACAAAGCGCAGCAGCAGGGTCAGAAGTTCGACGGCCTGTTTGAACCGTGCGCTGGCTAAGCCGTTGCGCTGCTGCACGACGTATTGCCTGGGCGCGCCGACGCGCCTACTCCGGCCGCATCAGCGGGAACAGGATCACGTCGCGGATCGAGGGCGAATCGGTAAACAGCATCACCAGCCGGTCTACGCCGATGCCCTCGCCGGCCGCGGGCGGCATGCCGTATTCCAGCGCACGCACGTAATCGGCGTCGTAATACATGGCTTCCTCATCGCCCGCGGCCTTCTGGCCGGCTTGTTGGCGGAAACGCTCAGCCTGATCTTCGGGATCGTTCAACTCGGAAAAACCGTTGGCGATTTCGCGTCCGCCCACGTAGAACTCGAAGCGATCCACCAGGAAGGGATCGCCGTCTTTGCGGCGCGACAACGGCGAGACTTCCAGCGGATAATCAATGATGAACGTGGGCTGCGCGAGCCTGGGTTCCACGGTCTTCTCGAAAATCGAGAATTGCAGTTTGCCCGCGCCGTCGCCGGATTTCACCGGCAGCCTGAGTTTTTCGCACACTCCGCGCAGATAAGGCAGCTCGCGCAGCCGGGTGCGCTCCAGGTGATTGGCCTCGGCAATCGCCTGCTCGATCGGCAGGCGCCGGAACGCGGGACCGAAATCATGGGTTGCGCCCTGGTAGGTGATCTGCGTGCCATGACCCAGGGTCTGCGCCAGGCTGCGCATCAGGTTCTCGGTCAGATCCATGAGATCGGAGTAGCTGGCGTAGGCCTGATAGAACTCCAGCATGGTGAATTCGGGATTGTGGCGCGTGGACACGCCTTCGTTGCGGAAATTGCGGTTGATCTCGAACACGCGCTCCAAACCGCCCACCACCAGGCGCTTGAGGTACAGCTCCGGCGCGATGCGCAGGTACAGGTCCATGTCGAGCGCGTTGTGATGCGTCACAAACGGCCGGGCGGCGGCGCCGCCCGGAATCGGCTGCATCATCGGGGTTTCCACTTCCACGAATCCGAGTGCGTTCATGAAATCGCGCAGGTGCTGCACGATACGCGTGCGTGTCTGGAACACGCGCGCGGACTCCGGATTCATGACCAGATCCAGATAGCGCTGGCGGTAGCGGATCTCGGTGTCAGCGAGGCCGTGAAACTTCTCGGGCAGCGGCCGCAGCGATTTCGTCAGCAGCCGCAGTTGCTGCACGCGCAGCGACAACTCGCCGGTCTTGGTCTTGAACAGCACGCCTTGCGCACCCAGGATGTCGCCGATGTCCCAGCCTTTGAATGCCTCGTAGGCGTCACCGAGCACGTCCTTTTGCAGAAACAACTGGATGCGGCCGGACCCGTCCTGGATATGGACAAAGCTGGCTTTGCCCATGACGCGCTTGGCCATCATGCGCCCGGCCACGGTGACGTGCACCGCCTGTTTCTCCAGCGCTTCGGGACCATGCTTGCCGTACACGGCATGCAGTTCTTCGGCCAGCGCATCGCGCCTGAAATCGTTGGGGAACGCATGCCCGTCGGCGCGCAGTTTCGCGAGCTTCCCGCGCCGCTCCCGGATCAGATTATTTTCATCTTGTTGTTCGTTCATTTTGCGTCCTGGATATCCAATTCACCCTCACCCCTCACTTCTTAAAGCCCCTGCTTCAACGACGCTTCGATGAAATCGTCCAGAGCGCCGTCCAGCACCGCCTGAGTGTCGCCTTTCTCCACCCCGGTGCGCAAATCCTTGATGCGCGACTGGTCCAGCACGTAGGAACGGATCTGGCTGCCCCAGCCGATGTCCGCCTTGCTGTCCTCGAGCTTTTGCTGGTCAGCGCGGCGCTTCTGCATCTCCCGCTCGTAAAGTTTGGCCTTGAGCTGTTTCATCGCGGTGGAGCGGTTCTTGTGCTGCGAGCGCTCATTCTGGCAGGCCACCACGATGCCGGTCGGAATGTGCGTGATGCGGATGGCAGAGTCGGTTTTGTTGACGTGCTGGCCGCCCGCGCCGCTCGACCGATAAGTGTCCACCTTCAGGTCCGCCGGGTTGATATCGATCTCGATGTCGTCGTCCACTTCCGGTGACACGAACACCGCCGCAAACGAGGTGTGCCGGCGGTTGCCGGAATCGAACGGTGACTTGCGCACCAGCCGGTGCACGCCGGCTTCGGTGCGCAGCCAGCCGAAAGCATACGGCCCCTCAAAACGCAGCGTGGCGCTTTTGATGCCCGCCACCTCGCCGGCCGAGATTTCCACGAGCTCGGTCTTGAAACCGCGGCGTTCACCCCAGCGCAGATACATGCGCAGCAGCATGTTGGCCCAGTCCTGGGCCTCGGTGCCGCCGGAACCGGACTGGATGTCGAGGAACGCGTTGTGCGCGTCCATTTCGCCGGAGAACATGCGGCGGAACTCGAGGTCCGCCACCTGCTGCTCGACACGCTCCACGTCGCGCGTCAGGCTTGCAGCGGAGGCCGCATCGCCCTCCTCGACCAACAAGCCCAGCAGCTCATCGGAATCCGCGAGCTCGCGCGTCAGCCGGTCGAGGCCGGTCACGGTTTCCTCAAGGCGCGCTCGCTCGCGCCCCAGTTCCTGGGCGTGCGCCGGCTGGTTCCAGACTCCGGGATCTTCCAGTTCCCGGCTTACTTCCTGCAGGCGCTCGCGCTTGGTGTCGTAGTCAAAGATACCCCCGGAGAGCCTGCACGCGGCTCGTGAGGTCGGTGATCTTGTTGCGCAGGGGATTGATGTCTTCCACGGCGGTATTCCGGTCAAACAAAGGGCGCTATGGTACTACAGGCTCGATGTGCTCCACGAGCAACTGCAGCCGGGTTTCACCGCGCCAGGCATTCACGTCCGGCCGGTAAACCACGCGTACCTGCCGGCAGTCCATTGGCAATTGCGCGCCTACCGGATGGAACGCGATGGCATCCACCTGCGCATGACTGCGCGGCTCCGCCAGCGTGAGCTTCACGTGACCGTCGCCCACGATGCGCCGCTCCAGTATCTGGAACACATTGTCGAAACTCGGCTCGGGAAACGCCTGGCCCCAGGGCCCGGCTGTGCGCAGCAGCGTGGCGCATTCCAGCGTCAGGTATTCGGGCTCCAGCTCGCCATCGGTGTACAGCACGCCGTCCAGGTCGGCGGCCTTCAGCCAGTCGCGCACTTCGGCATCAAAGGCCCGCGCAAATTCCTCATAGTGCTGCGCCGCGAGGCTGAGCCCGGCCGCCATAGCATGGCCGCCGAATTTCGTAATCAGTCCGGGATGACGCGTGTCCACCGCTTCCAGTACATCGCGGATGTGCACGCCCGCCACGGAGCGCGCCGAACCCTTGAGCTGGCCGTCCTCGGCGCGCGCAAAGGCAATCACCGGGCGGTGCATGCGATCCTTGATGCGCGCGGCCACCAGACCGATCACGCCTTGGTGCCACTCGGTATTGAACAGGCACAGGCCGAACGGCAGCGTCGCATCCTCCGCATTCAGGCTCATCTGGTCGATTGCGCGCAGCGCCTCCGCGCGCATCTGCGCTTCGATGGCGCGGCGCTCGCGATTGAGCGCATCGAGCCTCGCAGCGAGTTCGCCTGCGCGCAAAGCGTCGTCCGCGAGCAGGCATTCGATGCCGAGGGACATGTCGGTCAACCGGCCGGCGGCATTCAAGCGCGGCGCCACCGCGAATCCCAGGTCCTCCGCCGTGACCTGCCCCAATTCGCGCTGCGCGCTGCGCAGCAGGGCCTGGATTCCGGGCACGCACTGACCGGCGCGGATGCGGGCCAGCCCCTGCGCCACCAACACGCGGTTGTTGTGATCCAGCGGCACGAGGTCGGCGACCGTGCCGAGCGCCACGATATCGAGAAATTCGGCGAGATTCGGTTCCGGGATGGCGCGCTGCGTGAACCAGCCGGATTCGCGCAGGTGCGCACGCAATGCCAACAGCAGATAGAAGGTCACGCCCACGCCTGCCAGGCATTTGCTCGGAAAGCCGTCGCCCGGGAGATTGGGATTGAGAATCGCATCGGCGTCCGGCAGGGTTGCGCCGGGCAAGTGATGATCGGTCACAAGAACGCGCATGCCGGCCGCGCGCGCCGCCGTCACCCCCGCGTGACTGGAAATGCCGTTATCCACGGTAACAATCAACTGCGGGTTGCGCGTGGCGGCAAGCGCCACGATTTCAGGCGTGAGGCCATAGCCGTACTCGAAACGGTTCGGCACCAAGTAATCCACGTGCCGGGCGCCGAGCGCGCGCAGTGCGCGCACTCCGAGCGCCGAACTGGTGGCGCCATCGGCATCGAAGTCGCCGACTATCAATATATTCAAGTCCTGCTGCAGGCACTCCGCCAGCAGCCCGACCGCGGCGTGCATGCCGTGAAATCCGCGGAAATCGTGCAGGGCGCTGAGCGCGTGATCCAGATCCGCCGCCGTCAGCGCTCCGCGCGCCGCGTAAATGCGCCGCAGCAGCGGATGCAGCGTATCCGGCAGGGACACGTCGGCCGCCGGTATGCGATGCTCAATGCGCCGGTGAGTCATCCGGCCCACGCAATTGTTCCGCCGTAGGTTGGGCACGCCGCCAGAAGTGGCGTGCGGGCATTGGCGTCAACTCGTACACCGCATTGCCGCCGGGAAAAAACCGGATTTTACGCACGCGTCCACGCAGCAACGCGCGCCACAGCGGGGCCATAACCTCCCGCTCCAAGCGCGCCAGATCTGCGCCGAAGTCATTCACGCTCAAGGCCACGAGCCATTCGCCTTTTACTGCTTGGGCATCAAGATCCGCAGGCCAGGGTGCGCTGGTCTGTCCTGCAAGCTGCGCCAGGCCCTGCACCAGAGGCAAGCTCGCAACAATGCGCGCGGGCGCATGTGCGGTTCGATCAGGCAGCGGGCCGCCTCCCCAAAGCCACACACTGTTGACAGCCGGCTGGCCCATGGCTTCGCGCGCCTGATTCACGGGATGCGTGTGCAACAGCATCTGGATTTCCGTCATGAGTTTGCGCACCTGGTCCGCCTCGGCACCGGAGGGCATGAACTCCGTGATCGCACGGCTTTCCACCCGCGCCGGATCCCAGGTACGGCAGCGCCAGACCTGCGGCACGCGCAGGTACCACGCATCCGGCCGCGGGGTCTCGAGCGCCATGTGGTCGTCTGCGTAACATGCGTTGATACTGACGGCCAAGGCACCCGCTTCTTCCGGCGTCACGCCCAGCGCGTTGCGCGGCAGCATCGCTACCTGATCACGGTCCACCAGCAGGTGCACCGGATCGGCGCGCCACCAGTGGCCCCCTCTGTGCGCGCCGCCAAGGGCCAAGCGTTCAAGAGCCGCCACGGGAAAATCATCGGGCGGCATCCCGAAACATTCCGCCAGCAGCGCAGGCCCGTCCGCAACCGGGTGGCGGGAGGCGCGCGCCAGGAATTTCTCCATGACCGGGAAACGCCGCTTGCCTGCCGCGCGGATCGCGCCGGCCAGATCGGGAAGATAGAGAAGGAGGCGTGACTCTCGCATACGCGCTTGTGCGCATTATGCCGTTCCCCTAACCTATTGGCGATGAAATTCACGCTTGACAGCACCGCGAGCACCCATGTCATCCGCGCCTATGCGCCGGGGCGCATCAACGTCAATGACCGCTTGCTCAACCGGAGTTTCGTGATTTCATCCGCAACGCTGATCGAAGATTGGTCGCCGCAGCGCGCCGCGGACATCAGCCTCGAGACTCTCGAAGTGGCGCTGGCGCTGGAACCGGAAATTCTGGTGGTCGGCACCGGCGCTCAATTGCATTTTCTGGACGCGCGCCTCAGCGCTGAAATCCAGGGTCGCGGCATCGGCCTGGAAGTGCTGGATACTGCCGCCGCCTGCCGCACCTATAACGTGCTCATCAGTGAAAACCGCAAAGTGGCCGCGGCGCTGCTGATGATTTGAAATCTTCCTAGCTTACTTAACCAGTATTCGCTTCACACTGAAATTCACAACTTCGCCTAACGATTGGTGATTCTTACGTCAATCTCATTCTTCGGGGTTATTATGCAACTTCCCTTCTGTGGAATACGATTACCAAACCCATTTAGCGCGGTGAAGTTATAGATAACCAAATTATTATCAGTTCCGTTAGCTCCGTAGCGAACAAGTGCCATCTCTGCTGAACTAGGAAATTTCAAACGACCTAGGATTGCTTTTTTGCATTCTGCGATAGCTACATTATCCGGTATGGGTACGGGTCGTTGTTCTATCGTATTGCTGCGTAGATCTTTGTAACTGTAATAGAGGTTAAATACAGCAGGTGACCCCGGAACTGGACCAGGTTGGTTAGATTGACACTGAATGAAAAACTGCTTATCTGGATCAAACGGCGTTTCTTCAGCCGCTTCCTTTCTTGTTGACCATGCACCACCGATCACTTCCACACACTGCTGACTCTTCAGTGCCAAACGAGCTGCATGCTTCAAGAGCGACATCGTTCCTTTCGGAGCATCATTTGGTATATAAAATAAGTCGGTGTCAATTTTATTGCCAGCACCAAATGAATGGAGTGAAATCATGAACAGCACAACTATAAGAAATATCTTAATCATAATAGCCCGCCATTTTTAGTATCCACACTTCTTAATTTACTTCTACCAGTTTGATCTGGCACCCCGCTATTCAAACAACGATTCTTCCGACAACCCTTCCGCCTGCAGCAGCTGGCGCAAACGCTTGAGCGCATCCATCTGGATCTGGCGCACGCGCTCGCGCGTGACGCCGATGGCTACTCCGACTTCTTCCAGCGTGCCCTTGTCGCGGCCATTCAGGCCGAAGCGTAATTCCACGACTTCACGTTGCTTCTCGTTGAGGCGCGCCAGCCACCGTCCCACGATGATTTGCAGATCGGTGTCCTGCACGATGTTAGAGGGATCGGTGTTGTTCTCGTCGGGAATGGCATCCAGCAGCATGCGGTCGCCGTCCTTGCCGATGGGAGTATCCACCGAGGCGATATGCTCGTTCAGGCCCAGCAGACGCTTCACGTCGGCCAGCGGCTTGTCCAGCATGCCGGCAATCTCTTCGGGTGAGGGTGTGCGGTCCAGGGATTGCGAGAGTTTGCGTGCGGCCCGCAGATAAAGATTGAGTTCCTTGATGACGTGGATGGGCAGACGGATGGTGCGCGTCTGGTTCATGATGCCGCGCTCGATGGTCTGGCGTATCCACCAGGTGGCGTAGGTGGAAAACCGGAAGCCACGCTCCGGGTCGAATTTTTCCACCGCATGAATCAGGCCGAGATTGCCTTCTTCGATCAGATCCAGCAGCGGCAGGCCGCGATTGATGTACTTGCGCGCGATTTTCACCACCAGGCGCAGATTGCTTTCAATCATGCGGCGGCGCGCGGCTTCGTCGCCGCGCAGCGCACGGCGTGCGTAATACACCTCTTCCTCGGCCGTGAGCAGCGCCGAGTAGCCGATTTCGGAAAGGTAGATGCGCGTGGCGTCGAGCTGGTCCTCGCCGAACTGCGGCTCGGGATCGGCCGGTTCCGCGCGCAAGGCCGTGGCGACCTCGCCGGCCAGCGGCGCGGCCTGTTGCTCGTCGTCCAGCAGGTTGTCGCCGTCCGGCGATTCCCCAGTCTCGGCATCGGGAAGCATTTCCTCTTCCGGTTCCGACATGGGGTCGTGCTCGCGGTCGGTCATGATGTCGGAAACGCTCTCGGGACGGCGCAGAAGGTTAATCTTGCCAACGTTATGGCATATTGCGCAAGTGTACGCGCCCCGGAAGGTAATCGAGTGGATTCACCGGTTTGCCGTTGTAACGGATCTCGAAGTGCAGCAGCGGGTGGCCGTTGCGATCCAGGCCCATGGTGGCGATACGTTCGCCGGACTGCACTGCATCGCCCTCGCGCACTAGCATGCTGTCATTGTCGGCGTAGGCGCTGAGAAACTGCTCGCTATTCTTGATGATGATGAGTTTGCCGTAACCGATGATGCCGCTGCCGGTGTACACCACTTTCCCGGGTGCGGCGGCATACACCGGCTGGCCCTGCGCACCGCTGATATCAATGCCTTTGGACAACGGATCGCCGGCGTGGAAGAGCCGCACGACCGCACCGCTGGTGGGCCAGGCCCAGCTGAGGGGGCTGGCAGGCGCTGCATAACCGCTCGTCGGAGCTGTCACGCGGCTTGGTGCAGAGGTATGCGCCGGCGGGCGTGTAATCACCACATGCGCCGGGGCGGACAGCACCAGGGTCTGGCCGGGTTTGATGAGGTAACTGGAGCCGATACCGTTCCAGGCCGCCACATCGTGATAATCCAGCCCATAACGCCAGGCGATGGAATACAGCGTGTCGCCGGGTTGCACTACGTACCTGCCGGGAATCGGCTCCACGGCAGCGCTCGCCTGCGCCGGTGCGGACGTACTGTAAGGATTCCAGGTGAGTGCGCCGGCACACGCGGCGAGCGCACCGCCACACACCGCGATCAGCAGGCCGCGCAGCGCGCGGCTCATTCCGTGCCTCCCAGGAGCGGCACGAAACTCACGCGGTCCAGGCTCCGGCGCGCGTAATCGCGCTCGCCCGTGCGCGTCACCAGCAGCAAATCCTGTCCGCCCGCCCCGCCCACGGGAATCACCATGCGCCCGCCGACCGCCAGTTGTTCCCGCAGCGCGCCCGGCACTTCTTCCGGCGCCGCGGTGACCAGGATGCCGTCGTAGGGCGCATGTTGCGGCCAGCCCCAGTTGCCGTCGGCGTGCTTGAAACGCACGTTGCGGATTTTCAGGTCATTGAGCGTGCGGCGCGCACGCTGCTGCAAGGCCGCGAGCCGCTCGACCGTGAACACCTGCGGTACGAGCCTGGCCAGAATCAAGGTCTGATAACCGCAGCCGGTGCCGACTTCCAGAACCTTTTGCGGCACGCCATCCTCGAGCAGCGCTTCGGTCATGCGCGCCACGATAAAGGGCTGGGAAATGGTCTGACCCAGCCCGATGGGCAAGGCGGTGTCCTCATACGCACGGCTGGCGAGCGCTTCGTCCACGAACAGGTGTCGCGGTGCGGAGCGGATGGCATTGAGCACCGCCGGATTGCGGATGCCCTGCTCCTTGAGGCGCTGCATGAGCCGGTCGCGGGTGCGCGCCGATGTCATGCCGATGCCGCGTACGCCGGCTGCCATCATGGGCGCGGCACACCGCCGTGATGCACGGCGTCGGACAGACAGTGCAGCTCTTTGGCGTGACCGCCGTTGCTATTTCTCAGCAGGATACGCACGCGATATTCCGCCGTTGCAACTGCAGCTCCTAGGATACTGTAAAACCGCGCTTGATATACTGTGGCCGGTGTGGATGGTGGCGCGCATGACAAGCCCGAACAAAATCAGCCACGAAGAAGTTCGCGAATTCCGCGCAGCGGTTGCCGACGCCAAACCGCTGCCACCCAAACCCGTGCGCCGTACACCCAAACCTAAACCGCACGCGCGTTTCACCCGTGCGGCGGTGCGCGAAATCCTCGTGGAGAGCCTGAGCGGCCTGCCGGACCCGTCCGAGCCTCTGATCGGCGAGGGACTTTTCTACGCCAAACCCGGTGTCCAGGATCGTGTACTGCGCAAGCTGCGCCGCGGGCATTTCAGCGTGGGCGCGGAACTGGACCTGCACGGCCTGCGCAGCGAGGATGCGCGCCTGGCACTGGCTGAATTCCTGCAGCAGGTGCGCGGCGGGCGCGTGCGCTGCGTGCGCATCATCCACGGCAAGGGTTACCGTTCAGGGCCGCGCGGGCCGGTGCTCAAGCAGAAACTCAACGGCTGGCTCAGGCAACACGACGGGGTCATGGCCTTCTGCTCGGCGCGGCCGGTGGACGGCGGCACCGGCGCGGTCTATGTATTATTGAGTGGCCGCTAAGGCTCCCATTTTGCGACTCCGCCTTATTGTCCGTTCGCCCTGAGCGTAGCGCAGCGAAGTCGAAGGGTCTATTTAAAAATCATGCCGTCATTGCAGTATTTTTATCTAGGCTTCGACGGGCTCAGCACGAACGACATTGATTTGAATTCATTATTTTCAGGGGACCGAAATCATGCACATCACGCTCAACATCAACCTGCTGGTCATCTTCACCATCGTCGGCGGCTTCATTGTTCTGCTGTGGCCAGGACTGTTCCAGAGAATCAGGGTACTGCGTTACATCGCCGGTATCGGCCTCATCGTGCTGGGTGTGCTCGCGCTGCTGGGCATCCTGATCCCGTACGTGAATAAGCTCTGACAAGCCGCGCCCTCATTTCGTCATTCCGGCGAAAGCCGGAATCCAGCGAATTCAACTGCTTTCAGGACACAACGAAGTGCGGCATCAATGTGTGGAAGCGGAGGCGGACGTCGCGGCGGCGGGCGCGCTGTCGTAGGTGACCGCCGGTTTGTATTTCGCATATTGCATCAGCAACGCCTGGAAGTGCGGATCGTTACGGATCGGATCCCAGGCCGGGTCCAACCACAGCATCACTGGTGAGTAGTGGTCGCCGATGCCGGGCGTCGCCAGGGACTTGGCCGCCAGCGGCACCGCAAGATCGGGGCGATGGACCTGAGCGTAGAGCCCGGCGTTGAGTTCCATCACCCTCGCTGCAGATATGCGATCGTTGCTCCTGGAAGCGATGGCCTGCGACCTGGCGACCGCGTCCAGACCTTCCGCGGTGTGACCAAGACCCAGCTCGGCTTCGGCGATACGGTTCCAGACCAGCGCCAGATTGACATCCTGCTGCACCTTGAGTTGTGCCCGCAGTATGGGCAGAACCTGCTCGTACAGAGGCTTGGCACGGTCCGGCTCGGCCAGCAACCGGAACAACCGCGCTTTCGTCTGCGGCTTGCCGATTATCACGTAGCGAAGGAACGGGTCGGGTATGTTGGGGCCGGGAACACTGTCGAGCAGCTCCAGTGCCTGCCGGTACTGCCTTTGATAGATCAATAGCGGTACGCGCATTCCGATTTTCGCGCGGTTGGAGTAGCGCTCGGGAATGGTTGATCCGCGAGTTGCGGGATCCGCCGCAGCCAAGGCGCGCGCAACATCGCCGCTGCCGAACAGGATGCTGTGAACCAGGTCCTCCGTGGCACTGATATTGCCTGGATCCAGGGTCAGTGCACGCGATGACCAGCGTTCGGCATCCGGGTAACGACCCACACCCATGTAGGTGCTGCCGATATCTTCGGCAAGCACGGAGTTGCGTGGATTCTGCGTGAACGCCTGTTCGAGAGAAGCGATCGCCGCATCGAAACGTCCCATGCGACGTTGAGCCAACCCCTGTGCTTCAAGCGCGTCGGGATCGTTGGGACGAAGCGCAAGTGCTGCCGCAAAGGCCTTGAGCGCGCCGTCGTAATCGAGATGGCCCAAATAGTCGTTGTAGCCCAACGCGAGTTGCGACGCGGCGAGATCCGGCGCCAATTTGAGCGCCTGTTCGGCGTCGGCACGTGCCTGTGCATTGAGCTGCCCTGCATCCTGCCCACTGGCGCCTTCCCATGCGAGGGCGCTTTCCACGTAGGACAGCCGCGCGTAAGCAAGCGCAAAACCGGGATCCCTTTCGATGGCTTGCCGGTACAGCGGGATCGCGACCGCAAAGAACAGAGGGTTGCCGCCCCCGATTTCGCCCTGGTTCGTCTGGTACTCGGCACGCAGGAACAGATCGAACGCGGCCTGGTTCTGGGTCGGCACCGCTGCAAGGCGCGCCGTTTCGGCGTGGGTCAGTTTTGCATCGAGCGCAGCGGCGATCTTTTCCGCCACCTCACCTTCCACCCCGAACACGTTGTCCAGCGTGCGCGTGTAAGCCTGCGCCCAGATATGACTCTCAGTATCGGCATCGATCAACTGCACGTTGATCAGCACCTGCGTACCCTGTTTCTGCACACTTCCTTCCAGAACGCTTGCAACACCCAGTTGCCGGCCGACGGATTTCAGGTTATCGGGATGACTGGCGTAATTCGCGGTCGAAGTGCGTGCGATCACCTTGAGATCGCCGATATCGGCCAGCTTGGTCAGAATCAGGTCCTGCATGCCAGCGACGAAATATTCATTGTTCTTGTCGGCGCTGAGATTTTCGAATGGCAGTACTGCGATGGATTTCGTCGGAATGGCGGCGGTCACCGCAGACGCTTCAGCGAGCCGCTGTACATGACGCTTGGAAACCCCCCAAGCGAAGTAACCGGACACCACCACCGCGGCGATCACCACGGGCACGACTATGGCGCCAAGCTTCCAGTGTCGTCGCTGCCAAACGGTTTGGCTGGCGGCATCGGCAGGCGTGACCAGGAGCCAGGCCAGCACCATCGCTACCGGGAACCCCGCAATCAGGATAATGATTACGGCCGGCACCGCCGACGACCAGCCAAAGTATGGAAAGGCGCGGGCCACGATCTGAATCAGCACGGCAATGGACGCGCCATACCATGCCGCCACGCGGTAGATGTGGTGCTGCTTGAGGCGTGCCCAAAAGCTTGGTTGCTCGTCAGCCATGGAATCCCCAGAGTGGCCGCGCCAGATTATAGCGGGCGGCAGCCTCGCAGCGACATGCCACGGAATCAGCACATTTTGCGGTAGGAGCGGCATGCTGCCGCGATTCAATCAATCTGCTTATCGCGTCAGAATCGCGCCTGAAAGGCGCTCCTACAGGAGAAGAGAATTACGGATAGGTGACGACGGGCAGACGTGGGTTTGTGCAATAAGCAACAAACCTGCCGCCTTAAGAGGAGGTTTTACGCGCAGCCAGCCGCGCTACCATGGCGCGCATCGCGGCCTGGGTTTCAGCGCTGAACCAGACATTCATCAGGTCCTCATGACTGCGTTCGCCGAGTTTTGTACATGACTCCACGAGGTCAGCCCGCGCGAGTTGGCGCGTGGCGGCCACGGCCTGCGGCGGCAAGGCCAGCAGGCTGCGGCACCATTCGAGCGCAGCGGCAATCACCCGTTCCATTGGCAACACCTGGTCCACCAATCCGATGCGCAGCGCTTCATCCGGTGTGATCAACAAGCCGTGCAGACACAGGCGTTCCGCCTGGCGCGCACCTATCAGACGCTGCATGGCGGCATAAATGACCGCCGGCACGGGCAGACCCACCTGCACTTCATTCAAGCCAATCTTGAACTCGCCCTGGGCTGCGATGCGCGTATCGCAAAAAATCGCGAGCACCGCGCCGCCCGCGGGACTATGTCCCGTAAGCGCGGCGGCGATGGGAACCGGCGACAGTGCGATCGTTCGCAGCAGTCCGATGAATTCCCTCCAGAACGCGCTCATGGCGGCGGCATCCAGTTTCAGGAGTTCCGGCACATCCAGGCCGGCAGAAAACATGCCTTCGGCGCCGGACAGTATCAGCGCGCGTGTCCCGCCTCTGGCAGCGGATGTGATGGCTTGACGCAACGCCTGCACCAAGGCCGGATTCAGGGCATTGGCCGGCGGATGCGCGAGCTGCAGCTCCGTGATTCCGTTTCCGTGTTCAATTTTCGTCAGCACAGCATTCTCCAACGTTTTAATACTGATCTCAAAATACGTTCGCTCCTGGATCAAGTCCGGGGCAGGTTCTGAGCGTAGTGCCGAAGGCACGAAGTCGAAGGACAGCAGGTTTCTCAATATCCGGCGTTTCGACTTCGCGGAGCTGCGCTCCGCTAAGCTCAACACGAACGGTTAGAAAATCTGATTTTAAGTTCTAGCTATCCACATCCACCAACACCACCGCCTGCACGGCAATACCCTCACCGCGGCCAATGTAACCCAAGCCCTCGGTAGTGGTGGCCTTGACGTTCACGCGATCGTGCGACAGTTTCAGATCCGAGGCCAGATTGGCACACATGGCGGGAATGTGGGGCGCCATTTTCGGTGACTGGACGATGATGGTGGAATCCACTTGCACGGGCTTCAGTCCACGCCCTGCCAGAAGTCTTATTACCTGTGCCAGCAGCTTGCGACTGTCAGCGCCCTTGTAGCGTGCGTCAGTGTCGGGAAAATGCCGGCCGATATCGCCGAGCGCCGCCGCACCCAACAGCGCATTGCACAACGCGTGCAGCAGCACATCGCCGTCGGAATGCGCCTTGATGCCTTGTATGTGCGGAATGTGCACGCCGCCCAGAACAAATCCGGTCCCGGGTCCGAAGGCATGCACATCAAAACCCTGTCCGATTCTCATGCACGTGCTCCCAAAATAGCCTCCGCGAGGATCACGTCTGCGGGTCGCGTGATCTTGATGTTATCGCTGCGCCCCTCGACCACGCGGACCTGCCCGGGATGCGCGGTTTCCATGGCCGCGGCTTCGTCGGTCGGCACCCGGCCTGAATCCAACGCAGTCTGCAGTGCGGATTGCAACAAGCCGTAGCGGAACATCTGCGGAGTAAATGCCCGCCACAGCTTCTGCCGGTCCGGCGTTGCCTGAATGGTGCCGTCTTCCGCGACTTGCTTCACGGTATCGGCGAGTGGCGCTGCCAGGATGCCGCCAACGTCCGCTGATTCGAGTGTGCGCATCAGCTTATCCAGATCTTCGGCATGCAAGCACGGGCGCACCGCATCGTGTACCAGCACCCAGTCGTCTGCATGCAACTCGTCCTGCAAGCTGTGCAGGGCGTTGAGCACCGAGTGCGCGCGTTGCGCACCGCCCGGTACCAGCTTCACCGGCTTGCTCCAGCCGCGCGCCAGGTAGCGCCTAGCGTAAACATCATCGTCGGCCACGGCCACGGTGACTACGGCAATGCGCGCCTGTGCCAGCAAACACTCCAGCGTGTGCTCGATAACCGTGCGTCCGGCGAGCGGCAGATACTGCTTGGGAACTCCGCCGCCCATGCGCGTCCCGCGGCCCGCGGCGGGAACGACGGCCCAGAATCTCGGCCCGGACGACATGCGCTCAATGCGTGGCCGCAGCCGGCGGCGGTATACGCACGATTTGGTAGAACGTTTCGCCTTGCTTGATCATGCCGAGATCGCTGCGCGCCTGTTCCTCGACTGCGGCCTGGCCCTGCTTGAGGTCGTGCACCTGCGCCGCCAGTTCCTGGTTGCGCTTGGCCAGCTCGACGTTCTGGGACTGCTGCGCCGTGACCTGTTGTTGCAGCTTGGTGGCATCGTGGATGTTGCCGGTGCCGAACCAGAGCTGATACTGCAGCAGCAACAGCAGCAATATGAGAATCAGCGGCAACAAGAACTTGAGCTGCAACCCGCCTGGTTTCATGAGTGCCGGACCACCGCTGCGGCAAAGGCCGCCGCCCCATGATAACGCGCCCGGCGCCCGAGTGACTCCTGGATTCTCAGCAACTGGTTGTACTTGGCGAGGCGTTCCGAGCGCGACAGCGACCCGGTCTTGATCTGGGTGGCGCGGCTGCCGACCGCCAGATCCGCGATGCTGCTGTCCGCGGTCTCGCCCGAACGATGCGAGATTACCGCCGTATAGCCGGCCTGCACGGCCATGTTGATGGCCGCCAGGGTTTCCGTGAGCGTGCCGATCTGATTGAGCTTGATCAGAATCGAATTAGCCACGCCAGCCTGGATGCCGCGCTGGAGGATTCCGGTGTTGGTGACAAAGATGTCGTCGCCCACGAGTTGCACGCGTGCGCCGAGTTTCCGGGTCAAGAGTTTCCAGCCTTCCCAGTCATTCTCCGCCATGCCGTCCTCGAGGCTGATGATGGGATAGCGGTCCACGAGCCGCACCAGATAATCGTTGAATTCAGCGGAACTGTAGCGGCGCTGTTCGGAATCGAGTTGATAGCGGCCTTCCCGGTAGAACTCGCTGCTCGCCGCGTCCACGCCCAGGTAAATGTCCCTGCCCGCCACGTAGCCGGCGCGGTCGATGGCCTCCATAATGACTTCGAGTGCCGCTTCGTTCGACGGCAGATCCGGCGCAAACCCGCCCTCGTCGCCCACGGCGGTTGAAAGTCCGCGTGCGTGCAGCACTTCCTTGAGCGCGTGAAACACTTCGGCGGCATGGCGCAGCGCCTCAGCGAAATTCGGCGCACCCACCGGCAGAATCATGAATTCCTGCAGGTCCACGTTGTTGTCCGCATGCGCCCCGCCGTTGATGACGTTCATCTGCGGCACCGGCAAAGTCACAGCGCGCTCGCCGCCCAGCCAGCGGTACAGCGGCATCTCGTGCTCACGTGCCGCGGCGCGTGCCGCGGCCAGCGATACACCGAGAATCGCGTTGGCGCCGAGGCGTGATTTATTTTCGGTGCCGTCGAATTCGATCAAGGCGCGGTCCAGTTTTTCCTGATTCTCGACCGCCAGGCCGCGCACGCGACGCTGAATTTCGCCCTGCACATTGGCAACTGCCTTGCGCACGCCCTTGCCGCCGTAACGCCGCGGATCGCCGTCGCGCAGCTCCACCGCTTCGCGCGAGCCGGTAGAGGCCCCTGACGGCACGGCCGCGCGCCCCACGGTGCCGGAATCCAGGATCACGTCCACCTCCACGGTGGGATTGCCGCGTGAATCCAGAATCTCGCGGGCACGGAGTTCAGTAATTTTGGTCATGATCCAATTTTCCCAAACGACAATAGCATCCGATCACAGAGGCTTGCTCAAGCCAAACTCGCGCGCTTTCCGAAATAACCTTACCCAAAACCGAACTCCAAAAAACAACCACAAACCAAGAAGCAGCTGCAATGCCGACGCAATCAACCATGCCAATTCATCCATATCAAATACACGGTGTTGGCCGTTAAAGAACGAGCGCGTAAACAAATGTATTAGCCAATTGACAACCTCTGGGATTGCCAAAATCACAATGATCAGACCAGCCAAGCCAACGACAATCTCCTGAATGTTGTCGCTAGACATCATGGATACATTCAACTTTCGGTCATTAGCTCCCACGAGCCAGGAAGCAATAAACGGTGATAGCGCCCAAAGTATGATTCCGGCAACGATGGGAGCAAGCACTGTGATCACAGACCAAAGATATGGATTCAAGCTATCCGAATGAAATTGCGCCGCTGAACGTACAATATACAAATTCGGCAAAAACATAATTCCGCGGACTACTAAATAGATCGCCAACAGCCTGAGCAAAATCTTCGCAAGCAATCTGGGTTCCATCGCGGTTCCTTTAGCCCCTAGCTCAAAGCTGAGATTCCACATAAGGCTTGCACTTAACCGTCGTATCCAGTTCTTTGAGTGTGCCCAACAACTCCGCCATAAGTTTGAGCGGCCAGGAATTGGGCCCGTCGCACAACGCTTTGTCGGGATCGGGATGGGTTTCCATGAACACGCCGGCCACACCGGCGCCGATAGCGGCACGCGCCAGCACCGGAATGAATTCGCGCTGCCCGCCGGAGCTTGCGCCCTGTCCGCCGGGCAACTGCACCGAGTGGGTGGCGTCGAACACCACCGGGCAGCCGGTGTCGCGCATCACCGCGAGCCCGCGCATGTCCACGACGAGATTGTTGTAGCCGAAGGAAAATCCGCGCTCACACACCAAAATTTGCGCGTTGCCGGCGGCGTGCGCCTTGTCCACCACGTTGCGCATTTCCCAGGGCGAGAGGAACTGGCCCTTCTTGATGTTGAGCGGCTTGCCGGCGCGCGCGGCGCGCTGGATGAAATTGGTCTGGCGGCACAGAAACGCGGGCGTCTGCACCACGTCCACCACGGCCGCCACTTCCTCGATGGGCGTGTCCTCGTGCACGTCGGTGAGTACCGGCACGCCCAGGGTTTTTTGCACTTTGGCAAGAATGCGCAGGCCCTCTTGCATGCCGGGACCGCGGTAGCTCTTGCCGGAGCTGCGGTTGGCCTTGTCGAAAGAGCCCTTAAAGATGTACGGAATCTTGAGCCGCCGGGTCACTTCTTTCAGATGACCGGCCACGTCCAGCGCCAGTTGCTCGCTTTCCAGCGTGTCAGGTCCGGCAATCAGAAAGAAGGGTTGGTGGTTTCCGGCTTCAAATCCGCACAGCTTCATGCGCGTGCCGCCTTGAGTGCGGGCTGCGCGGCGGCGTAGGCACGCGCGGCGCGGATGAATTCGCTGAACAGCGGATGGCCGTCGCGCGGCGTGGACGTGAACTCCGGATGGAACTGCGAGGCGATGAAGAACGGATGCCCGGGCAGCTCGATCATTTCCACCAGCTGGTCCACTGAGAAACCGGAGAACACCAGACCCTTCTTCTCCAGCGTCTCCAGGTAATTGTTGTTGAATTCATAACGATGGCGATGGCGCTCCTGGATGACGTCTTTGCCGTACACCTTGTGCGCCAGCGTACCGGACTTGAGATGTGCCGCCTGCGCACCCAGGCGCATGCTGCCACCCAGATCCGATTGCGCGCTGCGGTTTTCCGTCTGGCCGCTGCGGTCCTGCCACTCGGTAATCAGGGCGATCACCGGATGCCCTGTGCGCGGCGCGAATTCCGTGCTGTGCGCATCCTTGAGACCGGCCACGTGACGCGCGAACTCGATAACCGCCACCTGCAGGCCGAGACAGATGCCGAGATAGGGAATGCGCTGTTCGCGCGCATAACCGGCAGCTGCGATCTTGCCCTCGATGCCGCGCTCGCCGAACCCGCCGGGCACGAGGATCGCATCCATGCCGTGCAGCAGTTGCGTACCGCGCTTGGCGACTTCCTCGGAATCAATGTAGTGAATCTTGACCTCGGTGCGCGTGCGGATGCCGGCATGCTTGAGCGCCTCGTTGAGCGACATGTAGGCGTCGGCGAGATTCACGTACTTGCCCACCATGGCGACGTTGACGCTGGCTTCCGGATTGGCCCGGGCTTCCACCACCCGGCGCCACTCGCTCAGGTTGGCGGCCCGCGCGTTCACGCGCAGCATGTCCACCACAATGTCATCGAGACCCTGCTCGTGCAGGATGAGCGGGATGCGGTAGATATCGTCGGCATCGGGTGCCGAAATCACCGCGCGCTCCTCGACATTGGTGAACAGCGCGATCTTGCGGCGCGCTTCCTCGGGCAGCGGTTTGGCGGCACGGCACAACAAAATATCCGGCTGAATGCCGATGGAGCGCAGCTCCTTGACCGAGTGCTGGGTGGGCTTGGTCTTGGTCTCGCCGGAGGTGGGAATGTACGGCACCAGCGTCAGGTGCATGTACACGCACTTGCCACGGCCCGCCTCGATACCCATCTGGCGGATGGCCTCGAGGAACGGCAAGGATTCGATGTCGCCCACGGTGCCGCCGATTTCCACCATGCAGATGTCGGCGTTGCCCGCGCCCTCGCGCACACAGCGCTTGATCTCGTCGGTGATGTGCGGGATCACCTGCACCGTGCCGCCGAGGTAGTCGCCGTGGCGCTCGCGGCGGATCACGTTTTCGTAGATGCGGCCGGTGGTGAAATTGTTGCTGCGCCCCATGCGCGCGCGCACGAAGCGTTCGTAATGGCCGAGATCGAGGTCGGTTTCGGCGCCGTCCTCGGTGACGAACACTTCGCCGTGCTGGAACGGGCTCATGGTGCCGGGATCCACGTTGATGTAGGGATCCAGCTTGACCATGGTGACTTTGAGGCCGCGCGCTTCAAGCAGCGCGCCCAGCGAGGCGGAGGCGATGCCCTTTCCCAGGGAAGAAACCACGCCGCCGGTGACGAATACAAAATGAGCCATCGACACTCCCGATGCGGTGCCGGAACGGCTCCGCGAATCGGGATGACAGGGTAACAGAATCGGCCGCCTGAATGAAGCTGCGCGGCAAAAAGACCCGATGCTTGCAGTTGACTACGCTTGCAACGGCGGATGCGCATGCCACTGAATGCGCAGTCCGGGCTCAGCTTTGCCGGCGGCAAACCGGGCACACACGAACAGGCCGGCCACGGCCGCGAGTTCGTCGCCGGCATAAATCAGCGGCAGGCGCTCGCGCATCCAGGGCAATACCGCGAATTCCTGCAGCCATTTCTTCAATGGCCGGCGATGCGCGCGACCGGCCGGCCGGCAAATCTCGCCGCCGCTGCGAAACCGGATACGCAAGCCCTCCGCGGGGCACAATGCCGCACGCAGACCCTCGCCGTCCATCGTCTGCAGAGACAGGCTGCCCAAGCCAGCACCGAGGTCCAGCGCAATCCCCGGATGCAGACGCAGTTCCTCTGCCGGCGCCTCCGGCAGCGGCGCCATGGCATACAGACGCGCGCGGAAACGGCGCAATTCCGCGCCCTCCCAGTTCACGCGCGGATTGCGATCCGCGCCGGCCGCCAGCACTTCAGTAAACACCTGCTCGAGTTTGTGGGCAGGCGGTGCCGGCAATTCCAGCCTGGCGAACCAGAAACGCAGCAGATTCCCGGCGCGCGCCACGCCCAGCTTGCGCAGCGCCGCTACCGCCAGCGACCACCCCTCGCTGTCGGCGCACCGCTGCCAGTCCTCCGCCGCTACGGCGGCGAGCAATTCCACGGCCTCGCCGCAATGCCGCGCACTGCGGCTCACGGTCGCCGCGGCCGCCGGCCAGCGAGCTTTCAGCCGCGGCAGGATTTCATGGCGCAGGTAATTGCGCGCAAAGCGCGTGTCGGCGTTGCTGGGATCCTCCAGCCACTCCAAGCGTTGCAGCTCCGCCCAGGCGCGCAATTCCGCGCGTGTGAACCCGAGCAGCGGCCGCGCCAATTTTCCGGTGCCGCATTTGGCACGCGCACGCATGGCCGCCAATCCGCGCAGGCCGGCACCGCGCAGCGCCTGCAGCAGAAACGTCTCGAGTTGATCGTCTTGATGATGTGCGAGCAGCAGCAGGTCTCCCGCACGCAGCAATTTGCGGTAAGCCGCGTAACGTTGCGCACGCGCCACGGCTTCGAGACTTTCGCCCCTGGCCGGGGCCACGCTGACGTCGCGGCACTCGAGCGGCACGCTGAGCTGCGTGCACACGCGCGCACAGTGCGCCTGCCAGGCATCTGACTGCGGCTGGAGGTGATGATTCACGTGCACCGCGCGCAGTTCGCCGCCAAGTTCGGTACGGCACTGCGCCAGCGCATGCAGCAGCACGCTGGAATCCAGTCCGCCGCTGTAGGCCACCCAATAGCGCTGCGCGGCCGGAAGGCCGCGCAGTGTATTCAGCAATTTGTCGGCATCGAAGTTCACGGCGCCCGGACGAATGCAGCGTCACTCCTTGAACGTGCCAAAGGAGGTGAAGCGCTTGTAACGCATCTCCAGCAGCTCATCCATGGACACGTGCTCCAGACGGCTGAGATTGTCCACCAGCGCTTTCTTGACGGCGGTGGCCATGGCATCCACATTGCGGTGCGCGCCGCCCAGCGGTTCCTTGAGCACCGCATCAATCAGCCCGAGGTTCTTGAGGCGTTCGGCGGTGATGCCCATGGCCTCGGCGGCGTCGCTGGCCTTGTCCGCGCTCTTCCACAGGATCGAGGCGCAACCCTCGGGTGAAATCACCGAGTAAATGCTGTATTGCAGCATCAGCACGCGATCGCCCACGCCAATCGCGAGCGCGCCGCCGGAACCGCCTTCGCCGATCACGGTGGCGATGATCGGCACGCGCAGCTCGGACATCTCGAACAGGTTGCGGGCGATGGCCTCGGACTGGCCGCGTTCCTCGGCGCCCACGCCCGGGTAGGCGCCGGGCGTATCGATAAAGGTCATGAGCGGCAGGCGCATGCGCTCCGCGAGCTTCATGATGCGCAAAGCCTTGCGATAACCCTCGGGACGCGGCATGCCGAAATTGCGCCGCACTTTCTCCTTGGTATCGCGGCCTTTCTGCTCGCCGATGATCATCACCGGCCGGCCGTCGAGACGCGCGACACCCGCGACCATCGCCGCATCGTCGCCGAAGGCGCGATCGCCGTGCAGTTCTTCGAAGTCGGTGAAGATGCGCCCGATGTAATCCAGCGTGTAGGGCCGCAGCGGGTGGCGCGCGAGTTGCGCGACCTGCCAGGCGCTGAGGTTCGAGAAGATGGTCTCGGTGAGCATGCGGCTCTTGGCCTGCAGGCGCTCGATTTCGTCGGTGATGCTGACCGCGGATTCGTCGCCCACGAAGCGCAATTCCTCGATCTTGGCTTCGAGCTCGGCAATCGGCTGTTCGAATTCAAGGAAACTGAATTTCATCGCGGCGGCCGGACCTCTCAGGAAGGGCAAACGTTACCGGCTGGCCTGGCGGCGGGCAACCCCCCGGATGCACAGAGTCCGGGCTCCGGTCCACGGTCGGCGCACCCGGGACGCTCAGGCACTGGCCCGCTCACCGGCTGGTTCCATGGGGCGGGCGCCGTAATGCAACCGGACTTTGTCGGCGCCCAGCCACGCCTGCAGCCGGCGCACCAGCATCTCGGCCGGATGCACCCGCCAGGCGTCGCCCAGGAAAACCGGCACGCTGGCCTGTGCCTCCGCATAGCATACCCACACCGCGCAACGCCCCCCCAGATACGGTTTGAGTGCATCCTGCAGGCGCCCGGGGAAATCCGCTCCGGCCTGCTCCGTCCAGTCCACATCCAGGCGGCGCACGTAACGCTCGCGCAATTCGTCCACCCCATACATGTTTTTGACGGTGACGCGCCAGGCGTCGCTGAACTCGTCGAAGGTGAGCCGCCCTTCCACCACCACCACCCGGTCCTTGACCGCCAGGGTACGGAAGCGATTGAACACCTCCTCGAACAAGGTGAGTTCGAGCCGGCCGCTGCGGTCATCCAGCGTCAGGTTGACGCGGCCGCCGCGGCGGCGCATCTCCACCACCAGTCCGGCCACGGTCACGTTACGCGCGCTCGCGAACACCTGGCCGCGATCGCCGGCGGGCGGCGCGGCATCCGCAAGCTCCGCCAGGGGCGCGCTCACCACATGCTGCAGATCCGCGGCATAGCGTGTTACCGGATGACCGGTGAGATACAGCCCCAGGGTTTCGCGCTCACCGCGCAGGCGTTCGTCCTCCTCCCAGTCGGGCAGCTCGCGGGCCGATGGCTGCGCCGGCATGCGCGCCGCCGCGCCGGCCAGACCGAAGAGATCCACCTGCCCGGCGTCCTGCGCACGGCTGCCCTGATCCGCCGCCGCCAGTGCCTGCGGCAGACGCGCCATGAGTGTGGCGCGATTGATGCCGAAGGTATCCAGGGCGCCGGCACGAATCAGCGCCTCGAGCACGCGGCGATTGGCTTTCTGCAGATCGATGCGGCGACAGAAATCCTCGAGATTGCGGTAAGCGCCGTGTGCGCGGCGCTCGGCGAGCACGCCTTCGATGGCCGCCAGCCCCACGCCCTTGATGGCGCCCAGACCATAACTGATGCTGCGTGCATCGACCACCGTGAACAGGTACTCGGAACGATTGATGTCCGGCGGCCGGATTTCGAGCTCCAGCTTGCGGCATTCATCGATTAGACCGACCACCTTGTCGGTGTGATCCATGTCGGAGGACAACACCGCCGCCATGAATTCCGCCGGATAGTGCGCCTTGAGCCAGGCGGTCTGATACGCCACCAGGGAATAGGCCACGGCGTGCGACTTGTTGAAACCGTAGCCCGCGAATTTCTCCATGAGGTCGAAAATCCGGTCGGCCTTGTGAGCGGCCAGCCCGTTTCGAGCGGCGCCTTCGCGGAAAATCGTGCGCTGTTGCGCCATCTCTTCGGGCTTTTTCTTGCCCATGGCACGGCGCAGCAGATCGGCGCCACCCAGCGTGTAGCCGCCGATGATTTGCGCCATCTGCATGACCTGTTCCTGATAGACCATGATGCCGTAGGTCTCCTTCAGGATCGGCTCGACGCGCGCGTCCGGATAGACGACGGGTTCGCGCCCGCGCTTGCGCGCCACGTAATTGGGAATCAGCTCCATGGGGCCGGGACGGAACAAGGCGTTGAGTGCGATCAGGTCTTCGAAGCGGTCGGGGTGCGCGTCTTTCAGCAGACGCTGCATGCCGCCGCCTTCAAATTGGAATACCGCGACCGTGCGTGCCGCGCGGAACAGCTTGAAGACTTCCGGGTCGTCGAGCGGCAGGGTGGCGATGTCGAGCGGCGGTTCATCCTTGTCCGTACGGCGCGCGTTGATGCTCTTCACCGCCCAGTCGATGATGGTGAGCGTGCGCAGGCCGAGAAAATCGAATTTCACCAGACCCACGGCCTCCACGTCATCCTTGTCGAACTGCGTGACCGGGTGGCTGCCACCGGCTTCGCAGTACAGCGGCATGAAATCGGTGAGCTCCGCGGGCGCAATCACCACGCCGCCGGCATGCTTGCCGGCATTGCGCGCCAGGCCTTCGAGGGATTTCGCCAGATCAATCAGCTGGCGCACCTCGTCGTCTTCCTGATAGCGCTTGCGCAACTCCGGTTCCTGGGCCAGCGCCTTGTCGAGCGTCATTTCCAGCTCGAAGGGAATGAGCTTGGCAATCTGGTCCGCGTAGCCGTAGTTGTGCCCCAGCACCCGACCGACGTCGCGCACAACCGCGCGTGCAGCCATGCTGCCGAAGGTGATGATCTGCGCCACATGACCCTGGCCGTAGCGCCCGGCCACGTAGTCAATCACGCGATCACGCCCCTGCATGCAGAAGTCCACGTCGAAGTCCGGCATGGAGACGCGTTCGGGATTGAGGAAACGCTCGAACAGCAAATGGTGCTGCAACGGATCGAGATCGGTGATGCCGAGCGCGTACGCCACCAGCGAGCCCGCTCCCGAGCCTCGGCCCGGACCCACGGGCACGCCGTGCTCGCGCGCCCAGCGGATAAAATCCGCCACGATCAGGAAGTAGCCGGCAAATCCCATGCGCAGAATCACGTCGACTTCGCTCGCCAGACGTTCGCGGTAAGGCTGCATGTGTGCGCTGTCCTCAACCGCGGCCACGGCATGCAGCCGCCGCGCGAGCCCGCGCTCGGCCTCGGCACGCAGAAAGCTCCCGATATCCATGCCGGACGGCACCGGATAGGCCGGCAGGAAATTTTTCCCCGCCTCCAGGCTGAAATTGCAGCGGCGCGCGATCTCGACGCTGTTTTCCAGGGCTTCCGGCAGATCCGCGAAGCGCTGCTGCATTTCCGCCGTGCTGCGCAGGTACTGCTGTTCGCTGTAACGCCGCGGCCGCCGCACATCGTTGAGCGTGTAGCCCTCCTGGATGCAGACGCGCGCCTCGTGCGCACCGAAGTCCGCGGCCTGCAGGAAACGCACGTCGTTGGTGGCCGCCACCGGCAAGCCGCTGCGTGCCGCCAGGGCCACCGCCGTGCGCAGATATTCCTCCTCGCCTTCACGCCCGGTGCGCTGGAGTTCCAGATAAAAGCGCTGCGGAAACCACCGCGCCCATTCCTCAAGCAGCGACTGCGCCTGGGCGTCGCGGCCGGCGAGCAACGCGCGGCCGATCTCGCCCTCACGCGCGCCGGACAGGGCGATCAATCCGGTACAGTGTTCCGCCAGCCAGGCGCGCTCCAGCACCGGTTGGCCGCGTTGCTGACCCTCGAGATAGCTGCGCGTAATCAGCTGCGACAGATTGCGATAGCCGCGTGCATCGCAGCACAACAGCGTAAACCGGCTGCTGCTGTCCGCCTCGGTGTCGCGCAGGCGCAAATCCGCGCCGATCAGCGGCTTGATGCCGGCGGCTTCCGCCGCGCGGAAAAACTTCACGAGTGCAAACACATTGCCCTGATCGGTGAGCGCCACGGCCGGCATGTCCGCCGCCGCCACGGCCTCTACCAATTCGGGAATGCGGATCACGCTGTCGGCCAGCGAATACTCGCTGTGCAGGCGCAGGTGCACGAAACCCGGAGCCGCACTCATCTCAGTGCTCCAGGACGCGCCGCACCGGCGCGAATGAAAGGCGGTGGATGCTGCAGGGTCCGTGACTTGCGAGCGCCCGCAGGTGTGCCGGCGTCGGATAACCCTTGTGCAGCGCAAAACCATAATGCGGAAATTCCGCATCCATGCGGCACATGAGCGCGTCGCGTTCAACCTTGGCAAGAATCGACGCGGCACTGATCGCGGCTACGCTGCAATCGCCCTGCACGCGCGCCTCTGTCGGGCAGTCCAGGCGTGGGCACACATTGCCGTCCACCAGCACGCGCTGCGGCGTCACCGCCAATGCCATCACCGCGCGCTGCATCGCCAGCAGCGAGGCCTGCAGGATGTTGATGCGATCGATCTCCGCGGCATCCGCCCAACCCACTGCCCAGGCCACGGCCAGCGCGCGAATTTCAGCCGCAAGCGTTTCGCGGCGCGCGGCCGTGAGTTGTTTGGAATCGCGCAATCCCGCTATCGGCACTGCGGCGCGCAGAATCACCGCGGCGGCGGCCACCGGACCGGCAAGCGGCCCGCGTCCGGCCTCGTCCACGCCGGCGACCAGAATATGGCTGTGTGCCTGTGTCATGAGATCGCACCATCGGCGCGCGACCGCGTGCGCGCCTGCGGCGTCGCCGCCGGTCGTTGCAGCAGAGCGAGAACCGCGGCGGCGGCACGCTCGTTCGCGCCCAAGCGCAAGCCCCGTTCCAGCTCGGCAAAACTCTGTAATTGGGCATCGCGCGCACGCGCATCCTGCAGCAGGCGCAGTATGGCATTGCCGAGATTGAGCGGCAGCGCCCGGTATTGCAGAAATTCCGGTACCACCTCCCGGCCCGCCAGCAGATTCGGCAAGGCCACATGCGGCACTCGCAACAGTCCCAGGCCCTTGACCAGCGCGTAGCTGCCGGCGGACAGGCGGTAGGCGACCACCATCGGGCAGCGCCACAACATGGCTTCCAGGGTGGCGGTGCCGGAGGCAATGAGTGCGGCATTGGCCGCTCCCAGAATCTCCTGCGCATGCCCCTCGATCACGGTGACCGGAAGATCGGGCACCAGCATGCGCACCTGATTCTTGATATGGCGGCTGAGCGCCGGCGATGCGGCGGGCATGGCGAATCTTAGCTGCGGCAGGTGGTTCGCCAGCCACTGCGCGGTTTCCAGGAACACCGGCAGCAGGCGTTCCACCTCGGTGAAACGGCTGCCGGGCAACAAGGCCACCAGCGCATCCTCGACCGGCAGATGCAGGCCGCGACGCAACGCGCCGCGGTCCAGACTGCGCGGCGCGCGATCCGCAAGCGGGTGGCCGACGTACACGGCATGAAATCCATGTTGCGCGTACAGCGGCTGTTCAAATGGCAACAGCGTGAGCACCAGCTCCGCGGCCTTGCCGACCTTGAATACACGGCGTGCGCGCCAGGCCCAGATCGAAGGGCTGACGTAATGTACGGTGCGGATTCCGGCCTTGCGCAACCTGGATTCGAGACCGAGATTAAAATCCGGCATGTCGATGCCGATGAGCACATCGGGACGGTGTTGCAGGAAATGTTTGTACAGGCGCCGGCGCAGCCGCATCAAACGCGGCAGGTGCGCCAGCACTTCGGTGATGCCCATGACCGCAAGCGTCTCGGCGTGTACCAGGGGCCGGCAACCGGCCGCGATCATCGCCGGGCCCGCGGCGCCCTCGAATTCGGCATCCGGCACGCGCGCACGGATGGCGCGCATCAGCCCGGCCCCCAACTGGTCGCCGGAACTTTCGCCTGCAATCATTCCAATTCGCAACATGCCCGGCTGCGCCCCGCTGTCCTGCCGTACTCTCAGCGCGTGATACTGCGCTCGCTCGCTTCCAGAAACTCCACCAGGCATTGCAACTCGGATTGAGTGGCGCTCAGCGCGCGCAGCTTGGCGAGCGCTTCCGCAAGACGCAGATCCGAACGATACAACACCCGGTAGGCGTTTTTGATGTTACGCAGCTGCGCGGCATCGAATCCACGGCGACGCAGGCCTTCGCTGTTGATGCCGCGCGGCTCGGCCGGTGTGCCGGAAATCATCATGTAGGGCGGAACGTCGCGGCTCAGGTCCACGTTCATGCCGGTAAAACTGTGGGTACCGATGCGGCAGAACTGGTGCACTTTGGTGAACCCGCCGAGTATCGCCCAGTCCTCGATGTTCACGTGCCCGGCAAGCGTGGCATTGTTGGCCATGATGATGTGATTGCCCAATTGGCAATCATGCGCCACATGCACGTAGGCCATGATCCAGTTGTCGTTGCCAATGGTGGTTTTGCCGCGGTCCTGCGCGGTACCGCGATTGATGGTGACGCATTCAAAGAATGTGTTGCGGTCGCCGATTTCCAGCCAGGTCGGCTCGCCGTGATATTTCATGTCCTGGGGAATGCCGCCGATCGAGGCAAACTGGAAGACGCGGTTGTCGCGGCCGATGCACGTGGGACCCTGGATCACGGCATGCGGCCCGATCACCGAGCCCGCACCGATTTCCACCTGCGCACCGATGACCGCGAAGGCCCCGACCGTGACATCCGCCGCCAGCCGTGCGCCCGGATCCACGGCGGCGCGCGCGTCAATCAAGCCTCGAACTCCCGCGCCGCGCACATGAGTTCCGCTTCCGCAACCATCTGGCCATCCACCTCGGCGTGGGTGGCGAATTTCCACACGCCGCGTTTGTCCCACAGGTATTCCACCTTGAGCAGCACCTGGTCGCCGGGTTCCACCGGTTTCTTGAAGCGCGCCTTGTCGATGCCGACGAAATAGTACAGTTCGTTGGCCTGGGGCGCGTGGCCCAGACTGGCAAATGCCAACAGCCCCGTGGCCTGGGCCAGGGCCTCGAGGATCAGCACCCCGGGCATCACCGGCCGATGGGGAAAATGACCGGGGAAAAACGGTTCATTGATGGTGACGTTCTTTATGGCGACCAGGCGCTTGCCGGGCACGCACTCCAGCACCCGATCCACCAGCAGGAACGGGTAGCGGTGCGGCAGTTGACGCAGGATCGCGTGTATATCCAGGGACGATGCCGTTGACATGCTGTTTCAGTCCTTCAACTTTTGCTCAAGCTGTTGCAGACGCCGCGCCAGATCATCCAGCTGACGGAAGCGCACGCTGTTCCTGCGCCATTTTGCCGCACGATCCATAGGGGCGCTGCCGGAGTACACCCCGGGCGCGTGTATCGAGTGGCTCACCAGGGTCATCGCGGTAATCACGACATCGTCGGCAATCTCGATGTGCCCGACGATGCCGGCGGCGCCGCCGATCATGCAGCGTTTGCCGATGCGCGTGCTGCCGGCAATCGCCACGCAACCGGCGATGGCGGTGTGCGCGCCGATGTGCACGTTATGCCCGATCTGAATCTGATTATCCAGCTTCACGCCATTCTCGATGCGCGTGTCATCGAGCGCACCGCGATCAATGGTGGTATTGGCGCCGATTTCCACGTCGTCACCGATTACCACCGAGCCCAGTTGTGGAACCTTGACCCAGCGTTCGTCGTCGCGCGCGATACCGAAGCCGTCCGCGCCGATGACCGCACCGGCATGAACCAGCACGCGCCTGCCGATCTGCACGCGCTCGGCGAGCGTGACGTTGGCCACCAGATGCGAGTGTTCGCCCACCTGCGCCGCGCGCAGCACTACGCAGTTGGGTCCGACGGCAGCACCGGCGGCAATCTCCGCCGTCTCCTCAATCACCGCCCCGGGACCAATCCAGGCGCTGGCGGCAATTTTGGCTGCGGGATGCACCCGGGCGGCGGGATCAATTCCCTGCCGAGCCGGCGCTGCCGGCGCCAGCATGGCGGCGACACGCGCATACGCCAGATACGGGTTGGACACCACCAGTGCGGGCACCGGGCAGGCGTCCGCATCGGCCGGCGCCAGAATCACTGCCGAGGCGCGCGTGCCCGCCAGATAACGCCGATAGTGCGGATTCGAAAGAAAGCTGATACTGCCGCGACCTGCATGCTCCAGCGTGGCTACGCTGTGGACACGCACACTGGCATCGCCGCGTACCTGTGCCCTGCAGCTTTCCGCCAGTTCGGCCAGCGTGTATTCCGCCGCCACGCGCCGCTCGACCTCAACTACCGCCCGTGGCCGCCGCAGGGGCCGACGCCTTGTAGTCCTTTTGCAACTGCGCCAGCACCTGATCGGTCACGTCCACCGTGCCGTCGGCATACACGATGCCCAGGCCGACGATCAGGTTGTAATTGTGCGCCTTGGCAAAGGCCTGCACTTCCTTGACCACGACTTCCTGGATGGCGCCGAGCTTCTGGTTCTGCCATTGATTCAAGTCCGCCTGAAAATCGCTTTCCTTGCGGCTCAAATCCTGCTGATCGGCATCCAGCTGATTCTGCAGGCTTTGCAACTGTGAGGCGCTCATCACCGAGCCATTGCGGTTGATCTGCTCCTGCAAGGCCTTGACCTTGTTTTCCTGCGCAAGCAGCGTGCTGCGCCGACTGCCGAATTTCTTCTGCATGTCTGCTTCCGCCGCTTTGGCCTGTGGCGACTCCTTCATCAAGGCTTGCATGTTGACTACGCCGATCTTGAGTTCCGCGGCACGCAGCGTCCCGGCGCCGAGCAACAGCGCGGCAACGGCGACCATCAGCAACATACGGTAAGCGAATCGCATAGTGATCTCCGTAACCATCAGAAATAAGTACCGAGGGTGAACTGGAAGCGCTCCGTCAAATCCCCGGGTTTGGGATTCAGCGGGAAAGCATAACTGAATTTCATAGCGCCGAGCGGTGTCAGGAAGGTGGCGGCCAGGCCCGCGGAAACCCGCAGCCGATTCCAGCGAAAATCACCGGGATCGGCAAACGCATTGCCCGCATCGATGAACAGTGCCCAGCGGCTTGAGCCGGTACCCCCGGTGCCGGAGGTATTGTCACTCTTGCCGAAATTCGGGAATATCAGCTCGTTTTGGATCCAGAAATCAGCACGCCCGCCAAACGGAAAGCCGTAGGAATCCTTGGGGCCGAGTGTCGCCACCTGCCAGCCGCGCACCGTGTCCGCGCCACCCACGAAGAAATTCTTGTAAGGCGGGTAGGTGGCGGTCTTGCCATAGGGTGCGCCGTAATCGGCTTCGCCGTTGATGCCGTAAATGAATCCCTTGAACAGCGGGATGAAGGCCAGCTGCTGGTAGGTGAGTATGTAGTATTGCTGATCGAATCCCGGCAAAGCCGCGGTCAGACTCAGGGTTTCCTGCGAGCCGCTGGTCGGGAAGATAATGCGATCGCGGGTATCTCGTACATAACTCAACTTGCCCTCAAGCGTGTTGTACTGCAGCGCCGGGTATGGACACAGGAAAAAGAATCCGCGCGCATCCGAGCAGGCACCCAGCGTATTCACGACTTTGCCGTTCTGCGGATTGGAAATGAAAGCCACGTATTGCTGTGACGAGCCCGATTGCGTGAACAGCTCATTGTGCGAATACGTTGCGCCCAAGCCCCACCAACTCACCTCGGTGAGCGGCATGAGAAAGCTCAGGCTGCCGCCGTAGGAATTAGTGGACAGCGGTGCGCTGTTGACGGTGATGGAAGAAGACTGGCTCTGGAACAGGGAAATCGTGCGGCTCACGCCATTCACGGTCCAATAGGGATCGGTGAAACTTCCGGAATAAGTGTGGCCGATGTAGGTACGGTTGGCATTGATTTCCAGCCGCTCGCCGGTTCCCAGGAAATTGGCGTTCACGATCTGCCCGCTCAACACCAGGCCGCTCAGGCTGCCGTAGCCCACTCCCACCTGCGCCGTGCCCGCCGGGCGCTCGGTGAGCGTGTAATCCACGTCCACCATGTCATTGGTTCCGGGCACCGGCACGGTTTTGACCGTCGCATTTTCCACCCACGGCAGACGATTGAGGCGCACCCGTGAACGCTCGACGTCCACGTTCGACAGCCACGTGCCCTCGAACTGGCGCATCTCGCGGCGGAACACCACGTCATCGGTACCGGAACTGCCGCTGAAATTGATATGCCGCACGTACACCCGCGGGCCGGGCTCGACAAAGAACGTGATGGATACCAATTTATCCTTGCGATCGATGTCGGGAATGGAATTGACCTTGGCAAAACCATAGCCGTCCTCGCCCAGCCGCGCCTGCATCAGCTTGGTGGTGGTGGTGGCAAGCTGCAGGGAAAACGTCTCGCCCGGCTTGACCAGCACCAGTTTGCGCAATACCGCTTCCGGCACCACGAACTGGCCCGCAAGCTTCACGTCCTTGACCTTGTAAATCGCGCCCTCGCTGATATTCACCGTGATGTACACGCTGGTGCGATCCGGCGAGATCGCCACTTGCGCGGAATCCACGGCAAAGTCCGCGTAGCCGCGGTCCATGTAATACGAGCGCAAGGACTCCAGATCGCCGACCAGCTTTTCACGCGCGTATTCGTCGGAGCTGCCGAAAAAGGTCCAGAAATCCGCCACCTTGAGCTTGAATACATCGCGCAGCTCATCCTCCGAGAACGCATGGTTTCCGACGATGTCGATGGCGCGGATCTTGGCGGTCGCCCCTTCGTTGATCTTCACCGCCACGTTGACGCGGTTGTCACCGATGTCGGTGATCGTGGGCGTGATGACCACACCGTAGTGGCCGTGGCTGTAGTACTCGTCGGTGAGCTGCTGCAGGAATCCATCCAGGGTCACGCGGTTAAAGATCTGCCCGGTGGACAGGCCGGCTTTGGTGAGATTTTTGTTGAGGTCGTCGCTCTTGATAAGCTTGTTGCCGGTGACCACGAAGCTCGCAATCGAGGGACGCTCCTGCACGACGATGATGAGCGTATCGCCGTCGCGGCGCATGGCGACGTCGCGGAAAAATCCGGTCTTGTAAAGCGCGCGGATGGCGTCCTGGATGCGGGTGGCGTCGATCTGATCGCCGATATTGATGGGCAGATAGTCGAAGACCGTGCCCTGGGAAATGCGCTGCAGGCCGACGATCTCGATCTTCTTCACCACGAACGACTCATCCGCCCGGGCGGCAGGAAGAGTGAGCATCAGGACAAACAGCGTTGCCAGGATTATCCCGGTGCCTTTTAACAGACCCACTCGTCCTCCTTACCCAAACAGTCGCAGCAGATCGTTGTAGACGGCAAAACCCAGCAACATCAGGATCAGCGTCAACCCGATACGCTGACCGGTCATCTCCGCCTGGGCGGACAGGGGTGAACCCTTGATCGCCTCCATGACGTAGTACAGCAGGTGGCCGCCGTCCAGCACCGGAACCGGCAACAGATTCAGCACCCCGAGGCTGATACTCACGATGGCCAGAAACGCAAGAAACGGCACCAGGCCGCTCTCCGCGGTGTAGCCAGCGTAGCGCGCAATGTCTATCGGCCCGCTCAGGTTGCGCAGCGAAACCTTGCCGATCACCATGTTCCAGGAAGCATCCAGGGTGAGCCAAGCCAGGCTGCCGGTGCGCACCACGGCACGGCCCAGAGCGGCCGCGGGATTATACCGTTCTTCGGACTCCAGACGCTGCAACACCCAGGCGGGATACCCGAGCTCGGCGCCGATGTGACCGACGACTTTGCCGTCAACTTCCTGCGCGCCCACGCGCAGCGATAAATTCAGCCGCTGCTTGCCCCGTTGCACCAGGATCTCGAGCGTCTGCTGTGGCGCAGCCTGCAGAACTTTCGCCAGTTGGCCCGGACCGGTAAGTGCCGTGCCGCCGACTTCGAGAATGACATCTCCCGGTTTCAGCCCCGATTGCCGGGCGGTGCCATCCGCGGCCAACTGTCCCACCACGGGCGCGGCCTGCGGTTGCCACTGGCTCAATCCCAGACCTGTGAGTAGTGCTCCCGGCATCGTGAGCGCACGGGTGTCGGCAGCGGGAAGCAGCAACTGGCGTTCGGCATGTTGCGGAGTACGTACGGTCACTTCGATGCGATGGCTCTGCAACACGCCTTCGAACAGGTGCACGACCGCGGTATCCCAGGTAGGCGTGGCGTGACCGTTGACGGACACAATCTCGTCCTGCGGCTGCAAACCGGCGATTGCGGCGGGCGAGCCGGCCCGGATCTCGCCCACGATTGGGCGAATGCCGGGCACGCCGATCATGAAAATCACCCAATAGGCAATGATCGCAAACACGAAATTGAAGCCCGGTCCGGCCAGCACCGACAGAAACCGCTTGGGCAATGACTGGCGGTTGAAAGCCAGGTGTTTCTCGGCCTCCGGCACCTCGCCCTCGCGCTCGTCGAGCGGTTTGACGTAGCCGCCGAGTGGCAGCCAGCCGACGGCGATTTCAGTGGACTCAGGAGTACGCTGCCAGCGCAGCAGCGGTTTGCCGAAAAATACGGAGAAACGCAGCACCTTGATGCCGAAGGCGCGCATCACGACGAAGTGGCCGAACTCGTGCCAGATGATGAGCACGCAGATGGCCACCAAAAACGCGCCGATGCTGATAAGTACGTTCACGACGCCTGCCCCATCACCTGCGCGGCAATCCCGGTCGCCATGCTGCGCGCACGCCGGTCACAGTCGAGCACCTCTTCAATGGAACCAGCGGCCGCGGAAGGACAGCGTTCCAGGGTCTCGCTCACCACCTCGGCAATCGCCGTGAACCGCAGCCGTTCCGACAAAAACGCCTGCACCGCGATTTCGTTGGCAGCGTTCAGCACCAGCGGCGCGCTGCCACCGGTCTTGGCCGCTTCGATGGCCAGACTCAAGCACGGGAACGCCGCGAAATCCGGCGGTTCAAAATCCAGATGCGCCACACCGAACAGGTCCAGCGGCTGGATGCCGGCCTGGATGCGCTCCGGCCAGGCGAGCCCGCAGGCGATGGGCGTGCGCATGTCCGGATTGCCGAGCTGCGCCAGCACCGAACCGTCGGCATATTCCACCAGCGAGTGCACCACGCTCTGCGGATGCACCACCACATCGATGCGCTCGGGCGGCAGGTCAAACAGCCAGCATGCCTCGTTCACTTCCAGGCCCTTGTTCATGAGCGTGGCGGAGTCCACCGAAATCTTGCGCCCCATTTTCCAGCGCGGATGCGCACACGCCTGATCCGGCGTGGCCGTGTGCCGCCGTTCCCGCGACCAGCCGCGGAACGGCCCACCCGAGCAGGTGAGCAGCAGGCGGCGTACACCCTCGGGACGTGCGCCGGCACGATACCCGTTCGGCATGCACTGAAACAGCGCGTTGTGCTCGCTGTCGATTGGCAGCAGTTCGGCGCCGTAACTGCGCACCGCCTGCATGAACAGCGCACCGCTCATGACCAGCGATTCCTTGTTGGCGAGCAGCACGCGCTTGCCGGCCTTGACGGCGGCCAGCGTCGCGAGCAGCCCGGCCGCGCCCACGATCGCAGCCATCACGCAGTCGCTCTCCGGCAGCGCCGCGACGTCTTCCAGGGCGCGCGCACCCGCGAGCACTTCGGTTTTCAGGCCTTGCGCCTTGAGCTGCGCGCGCAATTCCCGTGCCGCGGCCTCCTCCACCATCACCGCATAATCCGGCTGGTGCTCGCGGCACTGGCCGAGCAGGCGCTCGACATTGCTGCGCGCCGTCAGCGCCACCACGCGGTAGTCCTCGCGATGGCGCCCGACGACATCCAGGGTGCTCATGCCGATGCTGCCGGTGGCGCCGAGGATCGTCACGCCCTTCATTTCAGGCGCTCCAGGATCGCCAGACCCAGCCAGAAAGCCGGCAGCGCGGCCGTCAGGCTGTCAATGCGGTCGAGCACGCCGCCGTGACCGGGAAACAGCCGGCCGCTGTCCTTGAGCGCGGCTTCACGTTTGAACATGCTTTCGGAAAGATCGCCCACGATGGACAGCCAGCCTGTGAGTACACACACCAGAATAAGAGCATAGCCGCCGGCCGGCAGCGCCCAGAACACACCGGCGCAGGCTACAGCCAGTAGCGCCAGCGTAGCACCGGCGACGCCCTCCCAGGTTTTGCCGGGGCTCACTTCGGGCGCAAGCTTGCGCCGCCCGAAGGCCCGCCCGGCGAAATACGCGGCAATATCCGCCGCCCAGATCAGCACCAGCAGGAACAGCAGCTTGCGCCGGCCGTCGACACTGGCATGCAGTGCGATGGTGGCAACCCACGCGGGCAGGATTGTCAGCAGGCCGCACAGCAATTTTACGGGCAGCGCAAATTCCCTGCGCCAGACGGCGATCCAGACGAGCGCGAACAACCACCAGCCCAGCGCCGCCCCAGTCGTGATCCACAGCACCCAATTGTTGTGCCGCAGCACCCAGAAGCAGATGAGCAGCACCGCCAGCAGCAGTGTGAAAGCGGCTTGCAGCCACGGCGCGCGCAGTCTGGACAGGGCGGTCCATTCCCACGCGGCCACCAGCGCCACCACTCCGGCCGCCAGACCCAGCGCCCAAGTGGGTGCAAACCACACCAGCGCCACGACTGCCGGCACCAGGATTGCGGCGGTGAGGATGCGCAGCTTAAGCATGATCCGCGTCCCGGGTCTGTTCGGGTGTGCGGCCGAAACGCCGCTGGCGTTGCGCAAACCAGCTCAACGCCGCCTCCAGCGCCGCAGCATCAAAATCCGGCCACAGCACCTCGGTGAAATACAGCTCGGTGTACGCCAGATTCCACAACAGAAAATTGCTGATGCGCTGTTCGCCACCGGTGCGGATGAAGAGATCGGGATCCGGCAGCTCCGCGAGCGCCAGCGCATGCGACACTTGCGGTTCGTCCAACTCCTCGACACGCAAGCGCCCGCTTACGGCCTCGCCCACCAGGCGCCTCGCGGCCTGCAACAAATCCCAGCGTCCACCGTAACCCGCCGCGATGTTCAACACCAGGCCGTTATTGCCGGCCGTCAACTCTTCGGATTCACGCATGCCCTGTTGCAGCGCCGCCGAAAACTGTTCACGTGCACCGATGAAGCGCATGCGTACCTTGTTCTTGTGCAGTTCCGCGATTTCGCTTTCCAGCGCGTTCATGAACAAGCCCATGAGACTGCCAACCTCCGGCTGCGGGCGCCGCCAGTTCTCGCTGCTAAAGGCAAACAGGGTGAGTGCGCCGATGCCGCGTTGCACGCAGGCCTCGATCAGGCGGCGCGCCGCGGTGAGACCTGCACGATGGCCGGCCTGGCGCGGCAGCAGACGACGCTGCGCCCAGCGGCCATTACCGTCCATGATGACGGCAATGTGGCGCGGCAGACTAGAGCCTTCATCTTTCGTCATGGGGTGAATTCCGGCGCGCTGCCCCGCGCCTCAGGCAAGGTTCAGACTTCCAGCAGCTCGGTTTCCTTGGCGGCCAGAATCTTGTCTATGCCCGCGATATGCCGGTCGGTGAGCTTCTGAATGTCATCCTGGGTGCGGCGCTCTTGGTCCTCGGTGATTTTCCGGTCCTTGAGCGCGGTCTTGAGTTCCGTATTCGCATCGCGGCGCGCATTGCGGATGGCCACGCGCGCGCCCTCGGCTTCCTGGCGCGCCAGCTTGATGATTTCGCGCCGCCGTTCCTCGGTAAGCTGCGGCATGGGCACGCGAATCACGTTGCCGGCGGTGGCCGGGGTCAGGCCCAGATCCGACGTCATAATGGCCTTCTCGATCACCGGGATCATCTGCTTTTCCCAGGGCGTGATGTTGAGCGTGCGTGCATCCGAGGCGCTGACGTTGGCCACCTGGTTGAGCGGAACTTCCGATCCGTAATAGGCCACGCGGATGTGATCCAGCAGACTGGTGTGGGCACGGCCGGTGCGCAGCCGGGCGAGCACATCCTTGAGCGTGTCCACGGCTTTCTGCATGCGGCCATCCGCATGCTTCTTCAGATCGTCAGTCGTCATGTTGAACCTCCGTTATCCACCAGGGTACCCACATTGGGGGTGCCCTGGACGATGCGCAGCAGGTCGCCGGCACGGGTGAGATCAAAGATTCGCAGTGGAATATTGTTGTCGCGGCACAGGACGACGGCGGTGGCATCCATGACCCCGAGCTTGTCGGCCAGTACCCGGTCATAGGTGATGTGCGCGTAGCGCTGCGCCTGCGGATGCTGCTTGGGATCAGCGGCATACACACCGTCCACCTTGGTGGCTTTGAGCAGCAGCTCGCATCCGGTTTCGATGGCACGCAGCGCCGCGGCGGTGTCGGTGGTAAAGAACGGATTGCCGGTGCCGGCCGCAAAGATGCACACCCGTCCCTTTTCCAGGTGGCGCACCGCGCGCCGGCGGATGTAGTCCTCGCACACCTCGTTGACGCTCAGTCCCGACATCACGCGCACGTACACGCCCAGGCGCTCGAGCGCGTCCTGCATGGCGAGGGAATTCATGATGGTGGCCAGCATGCCCATGTGGTCCGCGGTGATGCGGTCCATGCCGGCGCGCGCCAGCCCGGCGCCACGGAAAATATTGCCGCCGCCGATGACCATGCCGATTTGCACGCCGAGATCGCGCACCGCGCGCACTTCTTCGGCCAACTGCTTGATGACGACCGGATCGACGCCGTAGTCGACGCGGCCCATGAGGGCTTCGCCGCTCAGCTTGAGAAGTATGCGCCGGTAGGCCGGAGCCGGGTTCGACATTGATGCGCCGCCACGCCAGGGATATGCAGAGCCCCGCAACGCGGGGCTCCCGGCGGAATTGTACCGTAAACCGCCGCCGCCCGTGTTGCGGCGGCGCGCTTCAGGCGGTTTTCGCGGCCTGGGCTTTGACCTCGGCGGCGAAGTCTTCCTGCTTCTTTTCGATACCCTCGCCCACTTCGAAGCGCGCGAATCGCAATGCCTTGGCGCCATGGCGCGCCAGCAGTTTGTCCACGGTGATCTCCGGTTCCTTGACGAACGGCTGGCCCAGCAAGGTGATTTCCCCGAGGTATTTCCGCAGCCGTCCTTCGACCATCTTCTCGACGATCGCTTCCGGCTTGCCGCTATCGGCGGACTGGGCGCGGATGATTTCGCGTTCCTTGTCGAGCACTTGGGCCGGCACCTGATCGGGGCTCACGCACAGCGGCCGGCTGGCAGCTATGTGCATGGCGATGTCCCTGGCAAGGGCGGTATCACCGCCCTGCAACTCCACGAGCACGCCGATGCGCGCGCCGTGCAGATAACTGCCGAGTGTTGCGCCACTTTTGAAGTACGTGCCGCGCCGCACGCTCACGTTCTCGCCGATCTTGGCGACCAGTTCGCGGCGTGCGGTATCCACGCTGGCGCCGCCCGTCAGCCGCAGCGTGTCGAGCGTAGCGGGATCCTGTGGTGCCTGTTCGAGCAGCGCTTGTACCACGTGCGCGGCGAATGCCTTGAAGTCCTCGCCGTTGGCGACGAAGTCGGTTTCGCAATTCACCTCGACCATGGCGACTGCGCCCTGCATCTGCGCAATCGCAATCCGGCCTTCGGCCGCAATGCGCCCGGCTTTCTTGTCGGCCTTGGCGAGTCCGGCCTTGCGCATGTGCTCGACGGCGCGTTCCAGATCGCCGCCGGTTTCTGCCAGCGCCTTCTTGCACTCCATCATGCCGGCGCCGGTGCGCTCGCGCAGTTCCTTGACCAAAGAGGCTGAAATCGTCATGCAAAATCCTGTAGTGAACGTGTGCCAACCCGCACCGGCTGCCGTCGCACCGGAGTGTCGCGGTGCTACTCGGTGCTGTCTTCGGCTTTGTCTTTCTTGGCCACGCGCTTGTGGCTCGCGGCTTTTTTGACCGGCGACTTTTTGCGCACCACGGGTTTGTGTACCGGAGTCCCGTCAGCCGCATCCGCCGGTGCCGCCTGCGCTGCGGGGGCGGTCGCTTGCGCGGGCGCCGGGGCCGCAGGTCTTTCCGCGGGTTTGCGCCGCGCCGCAGGCTTTTTGGCGGTGGTCATTTTCACCGGTGCCCGGCGGCGGCCGCGGCCGCGCTTCGGATTGCCGTGCTCATCCAGCTCCACGAACTCATCTTCGTCGCTGCCCGCGAGTTGCGGCATGGATTCGCGCCCGGCGAGCACCGCATCCGCCACACCCTCGGCGTACAGCTGAATGGCGCGAATCGCGTCGTCGTTGCCGGGAATCACGTAATCCACGCCGTCCGGCGCGTTGTTGGTGTCCACGATGGCCACGATGGGAATACCCAGCTTGCGCGCCTCGCTGACCGCGATCTTCTCGTGGCCAACGTCAATCACGAACAGCGCGTCCGGCAGGTTGTTCATGTCCTTGATGCCGCCCAGGCTTTTTTCCAGTTTTTCCATCTCGCGACGCAGGCGGATGACTTCCATTTTCCCCAGGCGTTCGAAGGTACCGTCCTCCGACTGCACATCGAGTTCGTGCATGCGCTTGATGGACTGGCGCACGGTCTTGAAATTCGTGAGGGTACCGCCCAACCAGCGTTGTGTGACGTACGGCATGGCGCAGCGCTGCGCCTGCGCGCTGACGGCCTCGCGCGCCGCGCGTTTGGTGCCCACGAACAGCAGCGTGCCGCCGTCGGTCACCAGGCGCTTGACGAACTCCAGCGCCTCGCGATACAGCGGCAGCGTCTTTTCCAGATTGATGATGTGGATACGGCTGCGCTCGCCGAAGATGTACGGTGCCATCTTCGGGTTCCAATAACGTGTCTGGTGGCCGAAATGCACGCCAGCTTCCAGCATCTGGCGCATGGACAGCTCGCCCATGGATGTACTCCGTGCGGTTCGGAACCCGGAGGTTCCAGGGGTTATGCCTCCATACACCCCGAATCGCAACCCTGGTCCAAGCGGACCGGCGGGCACCCCGCGAGCGGTATCGGTGTATGTGTGGGTTTAGTGAAATTCGCCGGCCTGCAGCCGGCGGTTTGCCAAAAAAGGCCGCGCTTTATACCATAAGCCGCCCACAACGGCAACGCTGACCCGGGCTTGCGCCGCACATCGGCGGCCCCATTTATTCAACCGAACTCACATGCCCGTCACCATCAAATCCGCGGAAGAACAAGCCAAGATGCGCGTGGCCGGGCGGCTTGCGGCCGAGGTGCTCGATACGATCGCGTCCTATGTACAGCCGGGCGTGACCACGGAGGAACTCGATCGCGTGTGTCACGATTACATCGTCAACGTGCAACATGCAATCCCGGCCAACGTCGGCTACCACGGTTTCCCCAAGACCCTGTGCACCTCGGTGAACCATGTCGTGTGCCACGGGATTCCGGGCGACCGCAAACTCAAGCACGGCGACATCCTCAATATTGACGTGACCGTCATCAAGGATGGTTTCCACGGCGACACCAGCAAGATGTACTACGTGGGCGAACCCTCGGTAGCTGCGCGTCGGCTGGTGCAGGTCACGCACGACGCCATGCTCACCGGCATCGAGATGGTCAAACCCGGCGTGCAGCTCGGTGACATCGGTCATGCCATCCAGCGCTACGCCGAGGAGCATGGATACTCGGTGGTGCGCGAATACTGCGGTCATGGCATCGGCCGCGTGTATCACGAGGATCCGCAGGTACTGCATTACGGCGCGCCCGGCACCGGCCTGCAACTTCAGCCGGGCATGACCTTCACCATCGAACCGATGGTGAACGCCGGCAAACGTCACGTGCGTCTGCTGCCGGACGGCTGGACCGTGGTAACCAAGGATCATTCGCTCTCTGCGCAGTGGGAGCACACCCTACTGGTCACGGCATCCGGCCACGAAGTGCTGACCGCGCGCGCGGGCGGCGAAATCTGACCGCGCGCTTGAACGCCACATCCGGCACCCACTCCATCGCCAGTCCCGCCACAGCGCACAAAGCCGCGCGACCGCCGCTTCCTCCCGCACTTGCGCAGCTGCGCGCTGCGCTGCAGGCTTGCGATCAAGACCTGCGCCGGCAATTCAGTGCAGCGGTTCCGGTTGAGCAGCTGGTACGCGCGCGCGCGCAAGCTGTGGATGAGGTGCTACGCCGCGCCTTCCAGTTGCATTGGTCCGCCGATACGCAGGACGTGGCGCTCGTGGCCGTCGGCGGCTACGGGCGCGGCGAGCTGCATCCGTACTCAGACATTGATCTGCTGATCCTGTTGCGCCAACCCGATGGCGGACCCGAGCGCCGTACCATCGGTACATTCCTGACCACGCTTTGGGATATCGGTCTGCAGGCCAGCCACAGCGTGCGCAGCGTGGCGGAATGCCTCGCGCAGGCGCGCGTCGATCTGAGCATCGCCACCAACCTCATGGAAGCCCGGCATCTGGCCGGAGCCGCGGACCTGAGCACCCAGCTGCAGCAGCAGATGCAACCGCAGCAGATGTGGCCGGCAAAAGAATTTTTCCGGGCCAAGCAGCGTGAGCAGCAATTGCGGCATGCCAAATATCACGATACCGCGTACCGGCTGGAACCTAACGTCAAGGAGAGTCCTGGCGGTTTGCGCGACATTCAAACGATTGCCTGGGTCGCACAGCGATACACCGGTGCCGTCAGCCTGCAGGAACTGGTGACGCGCCGTTTTCTGACCGCGGACGAACACCGGGCGCTGCAGCAAGGACAGGCCTTTCTGTGGCGCGTGCGCTTCGCCCTGCACCTGCTCTACGGCCGGCGCGAGGACCGCTTGCTGTTCGACGCTCAGCCGCGCCTCGCACGGCAATTCGGTTACCACGATGCGCCCGCGAACCCGGCCGTCGAGCAGTTCATGCAGGCGTATTACCGCAGCATCAAGGAACTCAGCCTGCTCAACGAAATGCTGTTGCAATCACTGGAAGAAGTGATCCTCGCCGACGCGCCGCCGGCGCCCGCAGTCCTGGATGACAATTTCGAGGAGCGCGGCGGTTTCCTGCGCTTGCGCGATCCCGGGCTGTTCAAACACCGGCCGGCGGCGCTGCTGGAAATGTTCCATGTGCTGCAGCAACATCCGCGCCTCAAGGGCGTAAGTGCGGAAACCTTGCGCAGCTTGCGCGCCAATCTCGAGCACATTGATGACGACTTTCGTGCCGCGCCTGAACCGCGCGCGCAGTTCATGCAGATTCTGCGCGCGCCGCAGAGCGTGACCCACGAACTGCGGCGCATGAACCGCTATGACGTGCTGGGGCGCTACCTGTCCGCCTTCGGCCGCATCGTCGGCCGCATGCAGTACGACCTGTTCCATGCCTACACCGTGGACGAGCACATCCTGTTCGTCATCGGCAATCTGCGGCGCTTTGCCTTGAGCCGCTACGATCAGGAATTCCCCCAATGCAGCCGCATCATGCAGGCGCTGCCCAAGCCCGAATTGGCGTACCTGGCCGCGCTCTTCCACGACATCGCCAAGGGCCGCGGCGGCGACCACTCGCAGCTGGGCGCGCAGGAAGCGGAAGCCTTCTGCCTCGACCACGGCCTGAGCCGTTACGATGCGCGTCTGGTCGGCTGGCTGGTGGAACACCATCTGCTGCTGTCGCTCACCGCCCAGAAACGCGACATCAGCGATCCGAGGGTTGTGCACGCTTTTGCGCGCGTGGTCGGCGACCAGCTGCATCTGGATTACCTGTACGTGCTCACCGTGGCCGACGTGCGCGGCACCAATCCTGAATTGTGGAATTCCTGGAAAGCCAGCCTGTTTCACGAGCTTTACGCCGAAGCCAGCCGCGCATTGCGCCAGGGCCTGGAAAATCCCCTGGACAAGGAGCAGCTGATCCGCGAAACCCAGGCGCAGGCGCTCGCCCTGCTGCGCGCACAGGGGCTTGAACCCGAAGCTGCGCACGAGGTCTGGACCCTGTTCTCGCAGGAATACTTCCTTGGCCACGCCCCGGATGAAATTGCCTGGCACACCGCGGGCTTGCGTAAAAACCTCACGGGCAGCGCACCGCTGGTACTGCTGCGTCAGCAGGCCGCGCGCGGCGGCACCGCCATCAGCGTCTACGCCGGGCCCGATGCTTTCATTTTTGCGCGCGTGGCCGCGACACTCGCGGAACTCGGACTTACCATCCTGGACGCGCGCCTCGTACCCATGACCCATGGCCGGCGACTCGACACGTACGTGGTGCTGGAAGACGACCGTCAGCCGATCGTGGACTCCGAACGCCTTGCCGAAATCGCCCGCAGCGTGCAGCACGAGGCCCAGCGGCAGCAGCAGAGGCCGATGACGATCACGCGCCATGCACCGCGCCAGGTGCGCCTGTTCACCACACGCAGCGAAGTGGAGTTCGCCGCGGATCTCTCCGGCCGGCGTACCGCGCTGGAAATACGCGCCGGGGACCGGCCCGGACTGTTGTCAGTCATCGGTCAAGCGCTGGCGCAGTGCGAGATCCACCTGTGGAATGCCAAAATAACCACCGTCGGCGAGCGCGCCGAGGACGTATTCTTCATAACCGACAACAACAACCGGCCGCTCGACGATGCGGCCGCACGCGAGCGGCTGCGCACGGTGTTGCTCACCCAACTGAACGACGCCGCGTGAAAGCCCGACAACGACGGAACCCGCATGAATCCTGATCTCGAGAAACTCTTTCCCTACCCCTTTGAACGCCTGGCAAAGCTCAAGGAAGGCGTGACTCCGCCGGCGCATCTGCGCCATATCGCGCTCTCTATCGGCGAGCCCAAGCATGCGCCGCCGGAATTCGTGCTGCAGGCGCTGCGCGACAATCTCGGCGGGCTCGGCGCCTACCCCACAGCCAAGGGTCTGCCGGAACTGCGCGCGTCTATCGCGGCTTGGCTCACGCGCCGCTTCAAGCTTCAGCCCGGCCGCATTGACCCGGAACGCCACGTGCTGCCGGTATCCGGCACACGCGAAGGCCTGTTTGCCTTCGCGCAGGCGGTGATTGACCGCCGCGTCAATCCGGTGGTACTGATGCCGAACCCGTTCTACCAGATTTACGAAGGCGCCGCGCTGCTGGCCGGTGCGGAACCTTATTACCTCAATACCCTGGAAGCCAACGGCTATCTGCCCGATCTGGATGCGGTGCCGACGGACATCTGGCAACGCTGCCAACTCCTATATATATGCACGCCCGGCAACCCCACCGGTGCGGTCATGGACCGCGCCTACCTCGCCCGGGTGCTGGAACTCGCTGACCAACACAACTTCATCGTGGCCTCGGACGAGTGCTATGTCGAAATCTACCTGGATGAGGACAAGCCGCCCCCCGGCCTGCTGCAGGTCTGCGAGGAAACCGGCCGCCACGATTTTCGCCGCTGCGTGACGTTTCACAGCCTGTCGAAGCGCTCCAGCCTGCCGGGTTTGCGCTCGGGCTTCGTGGCCGGCGATGCCGGCATCCTCGCAAAGTTTCTCCAATACCGCACCTACCACGGTTGCGCAGTTCCGCTGCCGGTGCAATCGGCCAGCGTGCAGGCTTGGAACGACGAACCTCATGTCGCCGCCAACCGCCAACTGTATCGGGCGAAATTCAAAGCCGCCATGGAAATTCTCGGCCCGGTGCTGAACCTGCAGTGTCCGCCAGCGGCGTTTTACCTCTGGCCGAAAACACCGGTGGATGGCGAGCGTTTTGCCAGGGAACTGTATGCCACGCAAAACCTCACGGTGCTGCCCGGCAGCTATCTTTCGCGCCCAACTCCATCCGGCGATCCCGGCACAAACCGCGTGCGTATTTCGCTGGTCCCGCCGCTGGCCGAGTGCATCGAGGCGACCAAGCGCATCCGCAGCTACGTGGAGTCGCTGTGATGCACGACATGTTGCGCCAGACAATTGATGCCGCTTATGAACAGCGCGCCGCTCTCACACCGGAGCGCACACCGCCGGACCTGCGCGCGGCAGTGGACACCGCCATTGCGCAACTGGACAGCGGGACGCTGCGAGTCGCCGAAAAGCATGCTGGCCGCTGGCAGGTGAACGAGTGGCTAAAGAAGGCCGTGCTGCTGTATTTCCGCATTCAGCCGAATCAGGTCATCGCGGGCGCCGGCACCCGCTTTTACGACAAGATTCCGCTTAAATATACCGCGCACAGTCAGGCTGAATTCCAGCGCGAAGGCGCCCGTATCGTGCCGCCTGCCACCGTGCGCTACGGCGCTTTCCTCGCGCCGGACGTGGTACTCATGCCAAGCTACGTCAACATCGGCGCCTATGTGGACCGCGGCACGATGGTGGACACCTGGGCCACCATCGGCTCATGCGCGCAAATCGGCAAGCACGTGCACATCTCGGGCGGCGCCGGCATCGGCGGCGTACTCGAACCGCTGCAGGCCGCGCCCACCATCATCGAGGACGACTGCTTCATCGGCGCACGCTCGGAGATCGTCGAAGGCGTGATCGTGGAACAGGGCGCGGTAATTTCCATGGGCGTATTCATCGGCCAGAGCACGCGCATCTATGACCGCGAAAGCGGCGAGATCACGTACGGCCGCGTACCGGCCGGCGCGGTGGTCGTGCCCGGCGGTCTGCCCTCCGCCGACGGGCGTTACAACCTGCAATGCGCCGTGATCGTGAAGCGCGTGGATGCCAAGACCCGCGCCAAGGTGGGCATCAACGAACTGCTGCGCGGGATCCGCTGATGAGCGCCGTGCTGGAACTGGCAAAAGAACTCATCGCCCGCCCCTCCCTCACGCCCGACGACGCCGGCTGCCAGCGGATAATCGCCACGCGTCTTGCCCGGCTGGGTTTCAAAATCGAACACCTGCGTTTCGGTCAGGTGGACAATCTCTGGGCGCGCTTCGGAACAGAAAAACCACTGCTGGTATTCGCCGGCCACACCGATGTGGTGCCTACCGGGCCGCGCGAACAATGGAAGTCAGATCCCTTCACGCCCACCGTGAAGGACGGCCTGCTCTATGGCCGCGGCGCCGCCGATATGAAAGGCGGCCTCGCCGCCATGGTGGTGGCTGTGGAACAGTTTTTAGCCGCGAAACCGAAGCTGCACGGCAGCATCGGCTTCCTCATCACCAGTGACGAGGAAGGCCCGTCAGTGGATGGCACCAGCAAGGTGATGGAATGGTTGAAACAGCGCAATGAAAAAATTGACTGGTGCGTGCTGGGCGAACCTTCGTGCCTGGAAAAATTCGGCGACACCATCCGCCACGGCCGACGCGGCTCACTCACAGGCCTTCTCACTGTCCACGGCGTTCAGGGCCATGTGGCCTATCCCGAGCGCGCCGACAACCCCATTCACCGCGTTATTCCGGCACTGGTGGAACTTTCTGCCACACAGTGGGATATGCGCCCCAACCCGCACTTCCCGCCCACCAGCTTCCAGATTTCCAACTTCCATTCCGGCACCGGCGCCGGCAACGTGATTCCCGGTGACGCCGCCATCCGTTTCAATCTCCGTTATTCCACCGCTGTCACCGCCGCGGAACTCCAGCGGCGCGTGGAAGATATCCTGAAACGCTACGGAGTGCGTTACTCAATTGAATGGCGGCCCATGGGTGAGCCGTTTCTGACACAACCGGGGAAATTAAGCAGCGTCGTGCAAGATGCGGTCGAAAAAGCAACCGGTCTGCGCCCCAAGCTCGACACCGGCGGTGGAACATCAGACGGCCGTTATATCGCCCCCACCGGGGCCGAAGTTATCGAGTTCGGTCCGATAAACGCCAGCATTCACAAGATTGATGAATGCGTCGCAGTAAATGAACTTGATTCCCTGACAAGAATTTATCGCGAGATCGTTGAAAAGGTACTATGCTGAAAACTCGCCGTAGTTTCGACTGAATCTTCTAATTCCAACATCCCTACTATCTATTGAAGTTCGACGTTTCGGTCATGATCGTTATTACAAGGGGCACCAGCATACCGCTCAGAAGACGACCGTAAACAGTTGATATAGCACGATTAGCCAAATGACAAAGTCAGATAACCAGTATGCCCAGTCGCGCATCAAGGTCCGTTCATGTTCATCACGTGCCTTAGCTGCGGCTTCCTCATAACGTTCTATATCTGGATAATTCAGATGCCGTAATACCACCCGCACCCGCTGGGCACTATAATCTTCATGTGAAACCAAGGCAATAACGATTAATCGATAGCACGCAATCAATGTAATATATAAAAGTGCTATGCCACTTATTACAACTGTTTGAAACGCGGTACGAGTTACATGAAATGCAGCTATTACGACGATTACGGCAAATATTCCAACCGCGATCGACCAGGCTTGACGATACACTTTACTCATATGGTACTCCCCGCTATTACGCAGCGAATAACTACGGATAGGCGGTAGCTGACCACATTACGCGCCTCTAGCCTCTCGTTCCCTCGCCCAATACCAATTTACCACCAGCCCACCGACGCCCAAAATTACAAACCATATCAGTACCCATTCCGGCATGGTCAGGCCCAGGAACTTCCAGGCGATCAGTGCGCAATCGCCGGTGCCGGTGAAAGCTTTGACGATGAATTTGTTGAGCGGCAGCGATTGGAACATGTAGTTCAACCCGGGTCCACACGGCGGTTGTTTCCACAGCGGCAGATGTTGCAGATACGTATGGCGGATGGACACCGCGCTTCCGGCGGCCGCGACGATGATCAGCAGGATGCCGTAAACGCGCGCACTGACGGTCTTGGGATTATGCAGGAAGGCAATCAGGAAAATGATGCCGAGAATGATCATGGCAATGCGCTGGAAAATGCACAGCACACAGGGCTGCAGGCTGTCGTGAAACTGCGAGTAATAGGCGTACGCCATGAGCAACACGCAGATCACGAAGCCGATCAGATTCGCCAGCCGGCGGATGGACATGAGATTCTCCCGATGCAGGGTGAGCCTGCGCACTGTTGAGTAAATCCCCCTGTATCCCCCTTTAACAAAGGGGGAGCATGGGAGGCGTGCAATTCTATTGTCGTAGCGGTCGTCCGTGTGGGAGCGGCTTCAGCCGCGATTGCTCTTACTCTGGAATCGCGGCGCGGACCCATGGGTCCGCTCGCCGCTCCCACAAAGACCGAATCGCGACGGGGACCGTCGCTCCCACATGCCAACAGAGTAAATCCCCCTGTATCCCCCTTTTACAAAGGGGGAACGATTCGAATTCGGAATCGCGACTAAAGCCGCTCCTACAATTAATACGGAACTGCGCTCAGGGCTGAGCGCGGACTTCGCGTTCCATGGCGTCGAAGCCCGTGTGGCGCACGTCCTTGCCCTGCACCATGTACACCACGTATTCGCAGATGTTGGTGGCGTGATCGCCGATGCGTTCCAGGGCGCGCGCCGACCACATCACATCCAGCACCTGGCGGATGGAGTGCGGGTCTTCCATCATGAAGGTGATGGACTGGCGCGACAGTACCTCGTATTCGTCGTCCACGCGTGCGTCCTCGCGCGCCACCCGCACCGCGGCCTCGGTATCCATGCGTGCGAAAGCGTCCAGCGCATCGTGCAGCATGCGCTGCACGTGCGTACCGAGGTGCTGCAGCGCCACATAACGGTCGGCGGGACGTTCGGTTTCACACAGCCGCGCGGCGAGGCGGCCGATTTTTTCAGCTTCATCGCCGATGCGCTCCAGATCGGTGATGGTCTTGATGATGGCGAGGATCAAGCGCAGGTCACTGGCCGCCGGCTGGCGGCGCGCCAAAATGCGGGTGCACTCCTCGTCAATCGCCACCTCCATCTGGTTGACCTTGAAATCCTGCTGCTCGATGCTGCGGCCGAGCTCGCTGTCGCCCTCGGTGAGCGCGCGCAACGCGTCCGCCATCTGCTGCTCCACAAGCCCGCCCATGGCGAGCACCCGGTTGCGCACGCCTTCCAGTTCCTCGTTGAATTTCTGCGAGATGTGCTGGGTAAGATTCAGCTTGTCCATGCACCGTCCTTCAAATGGGCTGTGGAAACAGTATAAGCGAGCATTGCAGTTCAGCCACTAGCCGGTGGTTCACCGCGGCGCGCCACGCGCTCCGGGCTGAAGCGGCAGGTGAAGCGGCTGCCGCGACCCGGTTCGCTCTCGATCTCCAGGCGTGCGCCGTGGTGCTGCAACACGTGCTTGACGATGGCGAGCCCCAGGCCGGTGCCGCCGCTGTCCCGGTCGCGGGACTTGTTCACGCGATAAAAACGCTCGGTGAGGCGCGGAATATGCGCCGCGGGAATGCCAATGCCGGTGTCGCTCACGGCAAACGCGGCGCCGTCCGCGTCCGCCGCCCAGCTCACGGCCACGCGACCGTCGGCGGGCGTGTACTTCATGGCGTTGAACACCAGATTGGAAAACGCGCTGTACAGCTCGCGCTCCGCACCCAACAACTGCAAATCGCCATCGATTTCCAGCGTAATGTCGGCCGGACCCTGGCCCAGCGACAGCGCGGCTTCGCGGATACGGCGTGCGAGCGCGGCCACGTCCACCGGCGCGTAAGCGGCTTCGCGCGGCTCGGTCTCGAGCCGCGACAGCTCGAGCAGATCGCCCACAATCGCGGTCATGCGCGCGGTCTGCTGGCGCATGGCCTGCAGCGGCTTGGCCCAAGTCGCGCGCACGGTTTCATCCTCGCTCATGGATTCCAGATAGCCGCTCATCACGGTCAGCGGCGAACGCAGCTCGTGCGAGGCATTGGCCACGAATTCGCGGCGCATCTGTTCGAGGCGATGCAGGCGCGTGCTGTCGCGCACCAGCAGCAGTTGCTGGTCTTCGCCGTAGGGCACGATGCGCAGGCTGAGGTGCAAACCGCGCCCGGCCGCCGAGCCCAATTCGACCGGCTCGGCATAGTTCCGGCCATCGAGATAGCGGATGAAATCCGGATGACGCACCAGATTGGGCAGCCGCTGCCCGACATCCTGCGGCACGCGCAGCTGCAACAGGCGGCCGGCGGTCTGGTTGAGCCAGCGGATTTCACCCAGGTGGTTCATCAACACCACGCCGTCGGGCATGGCCGCGGTGGATTCACGGATTTCGCGCAACAGTTGCGTGAATTCGCGTTTGCGTTCGCGCTCCCGGCGGCGGCGGTGATAAATCTCCTCACAGAGGCTGCGCCACACGCCCCAGGCACGCGGCGCATTGAAGCGCCGCCCGCGGTACAGCCAACGCTCCAGACGATACAGGTTGACCAGATGCCAGACGAGATACAGCGCCACCGCAATGAACAGCCACAAGCCGACATCGCTCGCCGTCCAGCCAATGATCAGCGCGATGATCAACAGTACTGCGAGTGCCAACAGTTCCGGCAGCCAGGCGCGGTTCATGCGCCGTTCCCCACGGCTTTGGGAGAAAAACGATAACCGGCGCCACGCACGGTTTCCACGTAGTGCGCACAGGCGTGTTCTTCCAGCACCCGCCGCAGACGGCGGATGTGCACGTCCACGGTGCGCTCCTCGACATACGCGCCGCTCCACACCTGCTCCAGCAACAGCGCACGGCTCAACATGCGTTCCGGATGCGTCATGAAATACTTGAGCAGCCGGTACTCGGTCGGTCCGAGCACAACTTCCCGGCCGTGCAGATTGACCCGGTGGCTGACGGTATCCATCTCGATGGCGCCGGCCACCAGCTTTTCCTGATGCTCGCGTGTGCGCCTGAGTAGCGCCTCGATGCGCGCCAAAAGTTCACGCGCCGAAAACGGCTTGGTGATGTAGTCGTCCACGCCGCTTCCCAGGCCGCTCACCTTGTCGTCCTCGGTGGCGCGCGCCGTGAGCATGATGATCGGCAGCTCGCGCGTGGCCTCGTCGCGACGCAGGGCGCGTGCGAATTCCAGTCCGCTCATATCCGGCAGCATCCAGTCGAGCAGCAGCAGGTCCGGGCGGCCGTCGGCGATGACGGCGCGCGCCGCCGCGCAATTGCCGGATTCGGTGACGCGATAACCCGCGCGCTGCAGGCCAAAGCTCAGCATCTCGCGCAGCGGCACTTCATCCTCGACGATCAAGACATGTTTATCGGGCATGGCCATTATTACAGCAGTGCCGTGTGACAAAGCGATTACAGCGCCTTGGGCGTGGCCACTTGATCGCGCAGATACACCGGCAGCGCCGCGTCGGCGCTCACCGCGTGACCCTCGGCGAACAGGTGCGCGGCCAGCGACGCAACGTCACACGCGGCCGGCAGCAGCGCGGCGTCCTCGCCGTCGAGATTTTCCCCGAGCCCGGCCTGCAACTGCCGACGGTAAACGGCAAATCCCGAGCCCGCGCCGAACCAGCGCCCGGCCGGCGGTTGCACCTGATCCGCCCCGCCCAACTGCTCGGCCACGCATTCCCGGAGCTGGTCAGGGGCCGTGACTTCATAAGCACACCAATATACTTCCTGCAGGCGCGCATCCAGGCAGGCCAGCACGCGGCGCGCACCGTGCATGCGATGCGCGCCGGCCGCCACCGCCATGAGATCCGAGACCGGAACCACCGGGCGTTCGGCGCCGAAGGCCAGGCCCTGAACCACCGCCGTGGCCACACGCACGCCGGTAAATGCTCCCGGTCCGCGGCCAAACGCCAGCGCATCCAGTTGCCGCAGCGACAAACCCGCCTCCGCGAGCAGCGATTCCACCATGGGCAGAATCAACTCCGCATGCGCGTGTGCAGCGGATTGCACACGCTCGCGCACCTCGCCGTCCGCCAGCAGTGCGACGGAGCATTGATCGGTCGAAGTTTCCAGCGCCAGAAGTTTCATGGCACTGCGCGCGCAACGCCCGGCAGGACGCGTGCAAGAAAATTCTGCACTTCATCCAGGTCCTCCGTGCGCCGCATGGGCGGCAAGCTGTCGAGAAACAGCCGGCCATAGTTCCGGCGGCGCACACGCGGATCGCACAGCATCAGCACTCCGGTGTCTCCTTCATCGCGAATCAGTCGGCCGACGCCCTGCTTGAGCGCCAACACCGCCTGCGGCAGTTGATATTCCATGAACGCATCGCGGCCCTGACGTTCGAGCGCGGTGAGCCGCGCTTTCAGCACCGGGTCGCCGGGCGAAGCAAACGGCAGCCGGTCGATCACCACCACGGACAGTGCCGGGCCTTTTACGTCCACGCCCTCCCAGAAACTCGCGGTGCCGAGCAACACCGCATTGCCGAGTTCGCGGAAGCGCTCCAGCAGCCGCCGGCGCGGCGCCTCGCCCTGGACCAGCAGCGGGAACGGCCACTGCTCACACACGATGACGGCGGCCTGTTTGAGCGCACGGTGGCTGGTGAAGAGCAGAAACGCGCGCCCCCCGCTCTGACGCACCACCGGCTCGGCTGCTTGCACGACGGCGGCGGTATAGTCCGCGCTGTCAATGTTCGGCAGCTCCGCCGGCAGATACAAGAGGGCATTGTGTTCGTAGTCGAATGGGCTGCCCAGCAGCAGTTCTTCGGCTGCGTCCAGCCCCAGGCGATCGCGGAAATGCCCGAAGTTGCCGTTGATGGAGAGCGTGGCTGACAGGAAAATCCAGCTGCACAGCGACTCCTGCATGCAGGTCCGGAACCGCCCCGCAGCATCCACCGGCGTGAGGTTGAGGCTGAAACCGTGGCCGCGGCGTTCGATCCAGCGCACCTGGTCCTGCTCCGCATCCTCGGCCGCGAACTGCTGTAGGCGTTCCATGATCTGCGTGATGCGCTGGCGGCAATTGTCCAGGCCGACGGAGCGCCCGGCGAGCGCGTCGAATCCTTGTTGCAGGTTTTCCAATTCGGCTAACAGCTTTGACAACCGCAGGTTGAACTCCGCGAGCGGTGCCAGCGCACTCCATTCGCTCACGCCCTCAACGCGCAGACATTGTTGCTGGAGTTCCGCGAGCGCCGCTTCACCTTGCGCCAGCAGGCGTTCGAAACCGGGTGCGTCGCCGGCCGATTCCTGGTATTCCTTGCGGCTGTCGCGCAGCAGCTCCTGCAGGCGGTGGCTGGAAAGGTTCACGCCAAAGTACTGGCTGGCGATGTCCGGCAGTTGATGAGCTTCGTCCACGATCACGCAGTCCACGCCGGGCAGCAGTGCGCCAAAGCCTTCTTCCTTGAGCAACATGTCGGCGAGCAGCAGATGGTGGTTGATGACCACCAAGTCCGCTTCCTGCGCACGCCGGCGCGCGTCGAGCACCCAGCAGTGGGCATATTCCGGGCATTTCTGTCCCAGACAATTTTCCACCGTGGAGGTCACCTGCGGCCAGAGCGGCGAATGCTCCGGCAGGGTCGCGAGTTCCGCGATGTCGCCGCTGCGCGTGACACCGGCCCACTCGCGGATGGATGCCAGCTCCCGGGCACGTGCACCGCCGCCAAACAGGTCCGCGCCGGACTGCAGCGTCAGCGCCAGACGATGGCGGCACAGGTAGTTGGCGCGGCCCTTGAGCAACGCGGTCTTGACCGGCCGGCCGAGCACCTGCGTAACCGCGGGCAGATCGCGGTGATAAAGCTGATCCTGGAGCGCACGTGTACCGGTGGAGATCAGCACGCGCTTGCCGCTCAGCAAAGCCGGAACCAGATAGGCGAAGGTCTTGCCCGTGCCGGTGCCGGCTTCGGCCACCAGCACTTCCTGCTGCTGCAGGGCGCGGCCAACCGCATTGGCCAGCGCCTGCTGCGTCTGGCGCGGCACGAATCCGGGAATCTTCTGCGCAAAGCTGCCCTGCCCGGACAACGGCCAGGAAACTTCAGACTCATCCCGGTAACCCGTCACTGGGATTGATTGCGGCTTACGAACTGCCAGGTGCAAGATCCAGAGGTGTCTTTTTCAGCAGATTGGCCTGAGCCTGATTCAATACCTGCTGCTCCACATTCTGCTGCAATACGCCGTTGCGCAGAATCAGCGCGCGCGTCGGATTTTGGCGCGGATCCAGTACATCGGAACCCGTAGCCAGCGCCACCAGCAACGCGATGTCTTGTGGCTGCAGTTGCGCAAACGGCTTTTTGAAATACACCTGACCCGCGGCCGCGAATCCATGTACCGGCTGGTCATGGTCCAGGCCCACGGGTACCTCGTTGATGAAGTTCTGCAGAATGTCGGTACGGTTGTAGGTGTACTGCAGCGCGATCGCCATGATGTCGGCCGTCACGGTCGGAGAGTTCGGAAAATATACGCGTACCAGCCGCTGGGTCAGCGGGCTGACATTCAGGTTGCCGCCGGTGTAGAAATTCGGATCGGTAACCGCCAGCAGGGTGTCCGGCAGGAACTGCATGGCAGAATGCAGATTCAGAATGACGTCACTGCGGGTCGTCAAGTTGACAGAGCGAGCCGCCGCAAACCGCGTAATGACCTGATTGACCATCCAGCCTGAATAGGCAAGAGCGGCTACGATAATCAGCACAACGACAATCAGGAGGCTGCGCAGGCCGCGGGCGCGGCGACGCAGTCCGGTTGTCTTCGCCAAGCGCTGTTGCTGAAGGACACGCAGTGTGTCTTCGCTGCGACGCTTCAGCACTTCCCTGATGGTACGCTCACCCATGCTCATTCCCCTGCGGACGGAATTCCAAGTATCGGCTGCGCTCCGGCATTCTAACATTCACGCCACGATTGCGCGCGTCCACACTTGCGCGCAGGGCAAGCACTGCAATTCCGGCGTCGGGGCTTATAATGCACGTTTTCACCGGCCCTGAATCCAGGCCGGTTCGCAACCATCGGAACAGCAATGACCAGCAATAAAGCGCTTTCCCAGTGGGTCGCCCAAGTGGCGCAGCATACCCAGGCCGACCAGGTGCACTGGTGTGATGGCTCGGATGCCGAATACCGCGAACTGGTGCAGGGCATGCTGGCCACCGGCATGCTGGCGGAACTCAACCGCACCACCCACCCGCACTGTTACCTGCACCGCTCCGATCCCCAGGACGTGGCGCGCGTCGAGCATCTCACTTTCATCTGCAGCCGCAGCCGCGACGATGCCGGCCCCAACAATCACTGGATGGACCCGGCCGAAGCGCACGCCAAAATTGACGCACTGTTTGCCGGCAGCATGCGCGGGCGCACGCTGTATGTAATCCCCTATTGCATGGGACCGATTGATTCGCCGCTGGCGCGCTGCGGCGTCGAAATCACCGACAGTCCCTATGTCGTGGCCAATATGAAGATCATGACGCGCATGGGCAAAGCGGCGCTGCAACGCATAGAAAAGGAAGGCAATTTCATCAAGGGGCTGCATTCGACCGGCGATCTCAATCCCGAGCGGCGCTTCATCATGCATTTCCCCGAGGAACTGAGCATCAAGAGCTTCGGCTCCGGCTACGGCGGCAATGCGCTGCTGGGGAAGAAATGCCATGCCCTGCGCATCGCCAGCTGGCAGGCACGCAGCGAAGGCTGGCTGGCCGAGCACATGCTCATCGTCGGTATCCAGAATCCGCAGGGCGAAATTCATTATGTAGCCGCGGCGTTCCCCTCCTCCTGCGGCAAAACCAATCTCGCGATGCTGATTCCGCCCGCGTCCCAGCCGGGATGGAAAGTCTGGACCGTGGGCGACGATATCTGCTGGATGCACCTCGGCAAGGACGGCCGGCTGTGGGCCATCAATCCCGAAGCCGGTTATTTCGGCGTGGTGCCCGGCACTAATCCCAAGACCAACAAGAACGCCTTCGACATGATCCGGCACGACACCATTTTCACCAACGTGGCGGTGACCGCGGACAATCAGCCGTGGTGGGAAGGCCTCAAGGACGGCACGCCGGTGACCAACTGGAAAGGCGAGCCTTACACGCCCGGTAATGGCAAAGCCGCACACCCCAACTCGCGCTTTACGGTATCGGCCAGGCAGAATCCCAGTTATTCACCGCACGCCGAAGATGCTCATGGTGTGCCGATTTCCGCCATCATCTTTGGCGGACGGCGTGCCGAAATGACACCGCTGGTATATGAGGCCCGCGACTGGACGCACGGCGTGCTCATCGGCGCAGGCGCGGCCTCCGAAACCACCGCGGCGGCCACCGGTCAGGTCGGCGTGGTGCGCCGTGACCCCATGGCCATGAAACCGTTTTGCGGCTACAACTTCGCGGATTACTGGAACCACTGGCTGTCATTCAGCCAGCGCTCGAGCAAACTGCCGAAGATCTTCCACGTCAACTGGTTCCGTCAGGGCGCGGATGGCAAGTTCCTGTGGCCGGGCTTTGGCGAAAACCTGCGCGTGCTGCGCTGGATTCTGGACCGCTGCGACGGCAAGGCACAGGCATTGAGCACCCCCATCGGTTCTCTGCCCGCGGTCGGCGCGATTGATACCCATGATCTCGACGTGAGCGCGGAAACCATGCGCACCCTGCTGACGGTGGACCGGGAGAAATGGCGGGCGGAAATGCGCGCCATGCAGGAATATTTCCAGGGTTATGGCGCGCGCATGCCCGCAAAGCTGCTTGCGGAACTGCAGGCGACGCAGACCGCGCTCGCTCAATAAAGGGCAATTACCGCGCGGCGCGCGCTTGCGCCGCTCCCGGATCCGGTGCTGGCAGCCAGGGCGTTGCACACGGCCGGCAGTATCTGCGCAGGTACAAGGATGCCGCGCAAATAACCATTCACGGCACTGGCGCCAAATCTGCGGCCGGCAGCAAATTCTCGTGTAGCAATCGCATTCACCTTTGGGCGCCGACAGTTATGTAAGATAACCGTCAGCCGTTCATGACCTATATATATATGTGAGGCCCGAACCAGGTGCGGCGCCGTCAATACTCGCAGTGGCCGACGGGAAAATCACGCATGCGCATGCAAACTCGCAGCATGCATGAGGTCGTGACCAAACCGCGGCGCAACAGCTTGCGCGCGTGCCAAGCCGCAGCACGGGAAGCTCCAGTTGAGGCTTGGTGTATGAACGAATATCCGTCGCCCGACACGGGTTGACGCGCGCGATGCGCCAACCACAACGCACTGCCTGCACCACCGCATGGCCACGGTTGCACGCGGCATTATCCACCGGGGTGCGCCGTGAATGAATTTGATCGGATGCTTGAGGATCTTCGGCAAGACAAGCGCACCGCGGCAACATTGCAGGCCTGGCTTGAGGAGCAACTCAAGCAGCCCGGCTGCGACGCGTCGTCTCTGATGGACGCCATAGAGCGTGCGCAGCGAGCCGGACTCCCGCAACCACTGGTCCTGGCCTTGCGTAACCAGATTGCGGCGGCGCACCCGCCGGCCGCAGCCGTCAAACCCGCGCCGCAACCCGAATCTGCAAACACCCGCGCTGCGCAGGCGCACGCCAGCATCGGTCCTGGGAGCATACTTAAACAGCGCTTTGAACTCCTGAGCGTGCTGGGTGAAGGCGGCATGGGCAAGGTGTATCGCGCGCGTGATCTGCTCAAGGTCGAAGCCCGGGATCCAAATCCATTCATCGCCGTGAAAACCCTGTCCGGCGACTTCGATCAACATCCGGAAGCCAGCCAGGCACAGCGCCTCGAACATCCCAACATCGCCACGGTGTTCGATTTCGATCGCGACGGCAGCACCAGCTTCCTGACCATGGAACTGTTGGAAGGCGAAGAACTGTCGGTTTACGTCGAGCGTCTGCCTGCCGGCGGCCTGGCGGTGGCGGATGCCATGCGGATCATCCGGCAATTATGCGATGGCCTGGCATACGTGCACAGCCGCGGCCTGGTGCATTGTGATTTCAAGCCCGGCAACGCGTTCATCACCACCGATGGCACCGTCAAACTCCTGGATTTCAGCATCGCGCGCGCCGCGAAAGCCACTCATGACGCCACCGGCACAAAGACCCATATCGATGCCAGCGGGATGAGCGCGCTGACGCCGGCGTATGCCTCGTTGGAAATGTTCGAGGGCCAGGATCCGGACCCGCGCGATGACATCTACGCGCTTGCCTGTGTCGCCTGCCTGTTGCTGACCGGCCAGCACCCATTCGACAGAGTCTCCGCACCCAAGGTCCTGGAGCAGGGACTGCACCCGGCGCGCATCGCAAAACTCAGCCGGCGCCAGAACCGTGCGCTGCGCAACGCCCTGGCGATAACCCGCGAAGACCGCACGCCCAGCGTCGCGCAGTTCTGGGACGGTTTGCGCCCCAGAAAAAACCGCGTGCTGCAGTTCGGTCCTTATGTGTTGCTGCTGGTAGCCGTGCTGGTGGTGCTGGGATACCGACCGGTGGAGGTCTATCTGCGCGCGCGCCGCAACCACGCCATTGTCAGCCAGATCCAATCCGGCAACACCAGCATTCCCGCCGTGCTCACGCGTATCAGCCGCTTGGATCCGGAATCGCAGCGTTTCATTCTGGTCAGTGGCAAGGCCGGAATCCTCGGCTATTTCGCAGTCCGGGCCGAAGCCTTCGTGGACCAGGCACATGGGCAGTACAACTATCCAGCGGCGCTCGATGAGATCGCGCGTGCGGCACAGTACTATTCGGATTCCGCGCAACTGGTGCGCGAGAAAGCCAGCCTCGAAAGCCGCCGCGACAAACTGCGGATCGAACTCGCCCGGGAATTCAATGCACGTCTGGCCGCCGGCCAGATTCTGCCCACGACCGCCAACAGCATCACCGATGTCATCCGCATGCTGCGGTCGGCCGATCCGCAGAACGCGTTACTACACGATCAACGCCTGATCGATCAGTACGCACAGCTGGCGCGCAAGGCAACCCAGACCGGCAACTACGCGGCCGCGAATGCCGCTGTGATGGCCGGGCTGGATTACGCTCCGCATGACGCCGAACTCCTCGATCTGCAGCGCCAACTGCAACGCTCCCCGCCGCCATAGCGCAGCGCCGCGGATGGCATCTACGGCTCGGCCACCAGATAGGCAATCCAGGCTGGATCCGCTTCCGCGGTGTCCGCGGGCCGGAAGACGCCATTGCCCTCGCCGGTTTTGGCATCGGTACCTTCGAGATACACCTGCACCGTGCGAAATCCCGCTTCGCCGAGGATTTCGCGCAGTTCCGGCAGGGTCCAGAGCCGCCAGTGATAGCTGAAGGCGCGCGCCAGGCGCGAACCGTCGGGAAAGCTGAAATGGATGTGACAGGTGGTATGACCCGAGACCGGTTCGTACTCGGCCTGATCCCAGGTGTAGGTGAAGTTCCCGAAATCCTCACGCTCGCGCATTTCCTTGAACGCGTTGTAACCTCCGTAGGCATCCAGCATGAACAGGCCGTGGGCCGCCAGATGCAGGCGTGCGCGTTCGAAGTAGCGCCGGAGTGTGGCGCGCTCCTTGAATATCCAGTAGCTGAAGTTGAACGCCAGCAACACATCGGCCACCGTGGTTTCCGCGGTCAATACATCGTCCTGCAGGAGCGTCAGCCGGCGCGCCGCCGAGGGCGTGAGTTTGGCCATATTGTGCGCACGCGCCCAGGCCAGTACGCCGGCGTCCAGGTCCACGCCCACGGCCCGGTGCCGCGGGCTGCGGCGCACCCACTCGCAGGCCGCGAGCGCCGTTCCGCAGAAATCCTCGCGCAACACGTACGGCACTTGCCCGCGCCGTTCGCGGAATATCCGCTCCACGAATTCCATTTCCCATACCGGGTCCTGCACCGCACGCTGGTAGAGCGCGTAACGGTCGGCGCGTTGGGCTTGAGTGATGCTTTTTTTCTTGACGCGGGGATGACGGGTAGCGGGCATGAGAGAAAACTGGTTTCAGGGAGCGCGCATTGTAGCGGCGTGGCGCTCCGCCCGCACCGCCTCAGGCGGCGGCCTGCAGATTCAGTGCGGTATGCAAGACTTCAACGCCGGCACCCGGATGTGCGCCGGCTTCACTCAACTGACGCCGCCAGCGGCGCGCGCCGGGGCAGCCCTGAAAAAGACCCAACGCGTGGCGCAGCATGCGCGCCAGCGGCACACCACGCGCCAGTTCTGACTGCACATGCGGCAGCCAATCGCGCAGCACCTGCGCGCGTGAAAGCACTGGCGCGGCGGCATCGAAAAAGCGCCGGTCCACGTCGGCGAACAGATAGGGATTGGCCACGGCCTCACGCCCTATCATGACGCCGTCGAACGCCGTCAAGTGCTGCTGCATGGCGGTCAGGGTCTGAATGCCGCCATTCACCACGATGCGCAACGCGGGGAAATCGCGTTTCAGCCGTTGGGCCACGTCGTAGCGCAGCGGCGGGATTTCACGATTTTCTTTGGGACTCAGTCCGCGCAACCATGCCTTGCGCGCGTGGATGATGAATACCTCACAGCCTGCCGCGGCCACGGTGCGCACGAAACCGAATAGAAGTTCGTAGCTGTCCAGTTCGTCCACGCCGAGTCGCGTTTTGACCGTCACTGGAACCGGGCTTGCGGCACGCATGGCCGCTACGCATTCGCCCACGCGCTCCGGCTCCTTCATCAGGCAGGCGCCGAAGCGCGCCGCCTGCACGCGGTCGCTGGGGCAGCCGACATTGAGGTTCACCTCGTCGTAACCATGGTCGGATGCGAGGTGCGCACAGGCGGCGAGTTCCTGCGGCTCGCTGCCGCCCAATTGCAGGGCCAGCGGGTGTTCGCGCGCATCGAACTCGAGGAACCGTTGCGCATCGCCACGCAACAACGCACCGGTGGTCAGCATCTCGGTGTACAGCCGCGTGTGGCGGCTCATGAGACGGATGAAATAGCGGAAATGCCGGTCGGTGTAATCCATCATGGGCGCGACGCACACGCGGTGGGCCACGCTGCGCTCCGCCGGCATCATGGATAAATCAGCGTGCGTTTCCATGTGTCCTGCTCGCGATAAAAACGTTCGCGTTCGTGCAGCCGGCCAGGGCGCGAACACCAGAATTCAATCATGTCCGGCACCACGCGGTAACCGGACCAGTGTTCCGGCCTAGGCACCGGCCGGCCGGCGTACTTTTCCTGGTACTCGGCATAGCGCTTTTCAAGCTGGGCGCGCTCGCTGAGCGGCTGCGACTGCTGCGAGGCCCAGGCACCGAGCTGGCTGTCGCGCGGGCGCGTGGCCCAGTAAGCATCGGCCTCGGCGTCGCTGACCGGCTGCACAGCACCCTCCACCAGTACCTGCTGCATCAATGGCTGCCAGAAAAAACACAGCGCTGCGTGCGCGTTGCCGCGCAATTGTTCCCCCTTGCGGCTGTGCAGATTGGTATAGAACACGAAGCCGCGCGCGTCCACGTGTTTGAGCAACACCGTGCGTACTGCCGGCCGGCCATCGGCGCTGATCGTAGCAAGGCTCATGGCGGCCGGCTCGCGCAGATCGGTGGCGCGCGCCCGCGCCAGGAGCTGCTCAAATTTCTCAATGGCGTGTGTGTACAGTTCCATTCCGGAGGAATCGGCCTGAAAAGCAAGGCGCTATGGTAGCAAGTCCCTCAGGCCGCGACCTCGGCGACGCGTGCAGCCTTCCTGCGCTCGTGCTCCTTGAGCCAGCGCTTGCGCAGGCGAATGAAATGCGGGGTGATTTCCACCAGCTCGTCGTCCTCGATGAACTCCAGCGCCTGTTCCAGGGTGAGTCTCAAGGCCGGCGTCAACAGGATGTTTTCATCGCGGCCCGCGGCCCGGATGTTGGTGAGCTGCTTGGTCTTGGTGGGATTGACGGTCAAATCATTGTCGCGGGCGTGAATGCCGACAATCTGGCCTTCGAACACCGGCTCGCCCGGCGCCACCATAAGCCGGCCGCGCTCCTGCAGATTAAACAGGCCATAGGCCACGGCCTTGCCGGTGGCGTTTGAAATCATTGCGCCGTTGGCGCGCTGATTGACGCTCATTTCCTTGGTCGGACCATAGTGATCGAAGACGTGGTGCATGAGGCCGGAGCCGGAGGTGAGTGTACGAAATTCGGTCTGAAATCCAATCAGGCCGCGCGCCGGGATGCGGTAATCCAGACGCACACGGCCGCGTCCGTCGGGACGCATGTCGCACAGATCAGCCCCGCGTCGGCCGAGCGCTTCCATCACCCCGCCCTGATGGCGTTCCTCGACGTCCACGCTCAGCGCTTCAAACGGTTCATGGCGCTCTCCATTGACCTGGCGGTAAATCACCTGCGGACGCGATACCGCAATTTCGTAGCCTTCGCGGCGCATGGTCTCCAGCAGGATGGAAAGGTGCAGTTCGCCGCGCCCGGAGACACGGAATTTTTCCGGGCTGTCGGTATCCTCGACGCGCAGCGCCACGTTGTGCAGCACCTCGCGGTACAGGCGCTCACGCACCTGCCGGCTGGTAAGGAATTTGCCGTCCTGACCGGCGAACGGCGAGCTGTTGGTCTCGAAGGTCATGCTGATGGTGGGCTCGTCCACGGTGAGCGCGGGCAGTGCCTCCACGTGCTCGGGATCGCACAGCGTGTCGGAGATGCGTGGCGCGGAAATGCCGGTGACGGCAATGATGTCGCCGGCCCGGGCTTCCGGCACTTCGACGCGGTTCAGGCCCAGGAAACCGAAAATCTGCAGCACGCGTTCGCGGCGCACCTGGCCCACGTGATCCACCACCGCCACCGGCGTGTTGCGGGCGATGTGCCCGCGAGCGATGCGCCCGATGCCGATGGCGCCCACGTAACTGGAATAATCCAGCGCGCTCAACTGCATCTGGAACGGGCCGTTCAAATCCACGGGTGGCGGCGGCGTGTACTTGACGATGGTCTCGAACAGCGCGGTCATGTCCTTGCCGGGCTGTTCCAGCGACAGGCTCGCGTGGCCCAGCAGCGCGGAGGCGTACACCACCGGGAAATCGAGCTGCGCTTCGGAAGCGCCGAGCTTGTCGAACAGATCGAAGGTCTGGTCCAGCACCCAGTGCGGGCGTGCACCGTCGCGGTCAATCTTGTTGATCACCACGATCGGCTTCAGGCCATGATCAAAGGCTTTCTGGGTGACGAAGCGCGTCTGCGGCATGGGACCGTCCACGGCATCCACCAGCAACAGTACCGAGTCCACCATGGACAACACGCGTTCCACTTCGCCGCCGAAGTCGGCGTGGCCGGGGGTATCCACGATGTTGATGCGGTAGTCGCGCCAGCGGATGGCCGTGTTCTTGGCAAGGATGGTGATGCCCCGCTCGCGCTCCAGATCGTTGGAGTCCATGACGCGCTCGGGCACGGCGGCGCGCGCATCCAGGGTGCCGGATTGGCGCAACAGCTGGTCCACGAGCGTGGTTTTGCCGTGGTCCACGTGGGCGATGATGGCGATATTGCGCAGGTCTTCAGTCACAGAGAGTGCCGCGGGCGGAAAAAGCGCGGCATTATACGTGTTTTGCCGGTCGGCACGCTGCTCGCTACGAGGAAAACCCATGGAATTTCAGGTGCTTGAAAGCATGGACAGCACCGCTTAACAAGCGTATGCTCTCGCCCCCGTTCGGGACCTGTCAGTTTGCCTGCCGACGTTATTGGGGTGTTCCCTGCTCGCCGTCATCAAATGATCAGCAACGAACAACAGTCGAATGCCATGATCTCCGGATCCCGGCATATCGTCTGGACAGTGCCACCGTTCCGGGCTGTCCCGGCGCGGTGGGTGTTTTAGACCAGCAGAGTGAAACAAGCATATGACGTCTATCTACGTGGGCAATCTGCCCTTTACCGCTTCCGAAGAGGAAGTGCGCTCCAAGTTCGAGCCGTTTGGCACCGTACATTCGGTGAAACTGATTTCCGACCGCGATACCGGCCGCCCCCGCGGCTTTGGCTTCGTGGAAATGGATCAGGCGGCGGCTCAAAAAGCCATCCAGGAGTTGAACGGCAAGGACATGGGTGGCCGTCCACTGCGCGTCAATGAAGCGCAGGAACGGCAGCCCCGCCAGCAAGGCGGCGGCCGCGGCGGCCGCTGGTAAGCCAGCCCGCTTGAGCATCTCGGTCCCCGGCGGGTTTTCCGCCGGGGACCGAGTTTTGTGTTTGGCAGCATGCCGCCGGAGCCATCCGGCGGAATCTCCTGATATTTGTCACTTTCCGGCGGCTCTGGCCGCCTTTATTATGCCCGCGATTCTGCCGGCAGCGCCTGAACCTTTCGGCACCGACTTAATCAGTTGTGTATGGATGGTCGCGGCCGGCTGACCCCACAAACCATTAAAGGAAATCTCTATATGGAATCCACCGCTCTGGCTTGTCTTGGCAACATTTTCGTGGACCCGAAAAAGGCCTTGCAGGACGTGCTGCCGCATGGACGTTGGGCCTGGTATCCGCTGATTGTCATGATTCTGGTCAGTATTGCCTTCACGGTCTGGTACTTTTCCACCGTGGACATGGGCTGGCTGGCCAACCAGACCCTGGCCACAATGTCGGGCAAATACACCAGCGATCAGCTGGACACCATCCGTCAGGGATTTACCCGTGGGCGCTTCCTCACGTTTGGCGTCGTGGGCAGCACCTTGGCCGTGGTCATCATCCTGCTGCTTCAGGCCTTGTACTTTTTCTTCGTGGCCAAAATCAGCGGCTATGAACCGCAAAACTACGGAAAGTGGCTGAGCTTCAGCATCTGGACCGCTTTCCCCAACGTGGTTGCGACTATCGCGGCGGCCGTGGCCTATGCGTTCTCGAACGCGCAAACGAGCTATTACGCGGTAGACGTGACCTCGCTCAACACTCTGCTGTTCCGCCTGCCCCTGTCGCATCCGCTCGCAGGCCTGGCCGGCAGCGTGCATCTGACCACGTTCTGGACACTGGCGCTGATGGTTGTCGGACTGTCACTGTGGAGCAAAAAGAGCCTGGGTAAATCCTCGCTGATCGTGTTGGCGCCGTGGGTGATCATTTACGCAATCTGGATCATCGTGAAGCTCGCCTGAGACTTCAACAGGACGTTCGGCGTGAACACTTGCATTTCAACTTTCCGGTGTTATACTAACATATAACACCAACACATGCGGAGACCGGCATGTCGAAAAAGCGCAAAGTCTGGATCAGCCTGGCGATTGTCGCCGGCATCATCATCCTGGTAATCATCAGCCGATTTGCAACGCACGGCAGCACCGAGAAAGTGACGGTCGCGAAGGTCGAGGCGCGCACCATCCGCAGCTCGATTCTGGCCTCCGGCCAGCTGATTTACATCAATCCGGTGGAGCTCAAGCCCGAAATCATCGGCAAGATCAGCGCGATTCCCGTGGTCGAAGGCCAGATGGTGAAGAAGGATCAGGTGGTACTGCGCATAGACCCGACGCTGTATCAGGCCGCGGTGGCCCAAGCCGAGGCCGGCGTGCAGCAGGCCAATATTGCGATCGAAAGCCAAAAGCTCAGCATCTCCAACCTGCAACTGCAATGGAACCGCCAGCAGGCGCTCTTCAAGCAGCACCTCGTGGATGCCAACAGCTTCGACCAGCTTACCAATCAGTTGGCCATCGCCAAGGTCCAACTCGATTCTCAGAGGGAAGCCTTGCGCATCGCCCAGGCACAGTTGAACCAGGCACAGCAGAATCTTTCCAAGACCGTGATCCGTTCTCCGATTGACGGCATGGTCACCAGCCTGCCGGTAAAAGTCGGCGAAACCGTGATCACCGGCACCAACATCCCCGGCTCCACGCTCATGGAAATCGCCGACCCGGCCGAAGTGCTGGCCGACGTGCAGGTGGACGAGGCCGACATTGCGAATGTCAAGCTCGGCGAGGAGTCCGACATCAACGCGGTCTCCTACCCGAACGATACTTTCCACGGCAAGGTGCAGTTCATCGCCGCGTCGGTGACCAATAACAGCACATCCACTTCCACCACTGCGACAGCCCAGCAAGGCGTGACTTTCGAAGTAAAAATCGGGCTTACCGACAAGAAGCTGCCGCGCGTGCGTCCGGGGATGAGCTGCCGGGCGGAGATTTACACCCAGAGCACGCCCAATGCCATCGCCGTACCGCTGCAGGCCGTGCTGTACGAAAACAATCCCAATTCCAAGAGTCTAGAACCCACTTCCGGCGCGTACGTGTACCTGATGCAGGACGGCAAGGCCCACAAGGTGGACGTGACCACCGGCGTGTCCAGCGACACCTACCAGGAAATCGTCTCGGGTCTCAAAGCCGGAGAAACCGTGATTACCGGGCCCTACACCGTGCTGCATGCCCTGAGCGAAGGCGCCAAGATTTCCGTGCTGCCGCCCGAGCAGGCCAAGGCGCAGAAGCCCGCAACATGAGTGACACTCCGTTGCTGGAGCTGCGCCAGGTCAGCAAGCGCTACGTCATGGGCGACAATGTCCTGGATGCCCTCAAGGACGTAGACCTCAAGATTGCGCGCAACGAATACGTGGCCTTCATCGGCCCCTCGGGTTCAGGCAAGTCCACGCTCATGAATATCGTCGGCTGTCTGGACAGGCCGAGCGGCGGCGAATACATCCTGAACGGCACGCCGGTGGCGCAGCTTGACGACAACGCGCTCGCGCGCATCCGCAACCGCGAGATCGGCTTCATCTTCCAGAACTTCAATCTGCTGGGCCGCGCCAACGCGCTGCACAACGTCATGCAACCGCTGATTTACCGCGGCGTGGCGCTGGGCGAGCGCCGCCGCCTCGCGAGTCAGGCGCTGCAGAATGTCGGCCTCGGCGAGCGCCTGCACCACCTGCCCAACCAGCTGTCCGGCGGTCAGCGGCAACGCGTGGCCATTGCGCGCGCGCTGGTCGGCAAACCTTCGATCCTGCTGGCCGATGAGCCCACCGGCAACCTGGATTCCAGCACCAGCAAGGATGTGATGGCGATGTTCGACACCCTGTACCGCGACGGCCACACTATCATCGTCGTGACCCACGATCCGAACATTGCCGCACACTGCCAACGCGTGATCCACATCATGGACGGCCGCATAGTCAGCGATACCCTGAACGGCAAGCGCCGCCAGGCGGGCGCCGGTGTATAACCTCGCGGAAAGCCTGCGCTCGGCGCTGCAGGCAATCCGCGCACACAAGCTGCGCAGCTTTCTCACCACCCTGGGCATCATCATCGCGGTGGCCGCGGTGATCGCCGTGGTCTCGCTGATCCAGGGCTTCAGTCATTCGGTCACCAATACCTTCGCCAACCTCGGTTCCAACGTACTCACCATCTCGTCGAACGAGACCGACGAGGACTTTTTCAGCGGCAAGATCGTCAAAGTCACGCCCGCCGATCTGCAGGCCATCCAGCACGAAGTCACCGGCATCAGCCACATCTCGCCGCGTCTCATACTCGCGAGCTTCGGCTCGGGTGCGGTGCTGTCTGGCAGCCAGACGGCGTACGCCGGCATCTACGGCATCACGTCCCGCTATGAAGGCAATGCCAGCTTTTACCCGGTCATGGGGCGGTTGATCTCGCCCAGCGATGATCTCGGCCATCGGCGCGTGGTAGTGATCGGTCAGACGCTGATCACGGATTTGAATTTGCCCAAGGATCCGGTCGGCCAATACCTCGAGATGTACGGCCAGTGGTTCAAGGTCGTCGGCGTGCTGAAAAAGCTCGGCAACATCGGCGGTCAGGACCAGGACGACCGCGTGTACATCCCCTACGGTACCGCGCACAGCCTGCTCGGAGCCGCGACCGTCCCGGACATCGAAATCCAGGTCACCGTCAACAACCCCAGCCAGATACAAGCGGTCACCGGACGCATCACTCAGGTGCTGCGGCGCATGCACCATATCGAGCCCGGACAGGACGATGATTTCGTGGTGCAGACTCCGGAGCAGACACTCGGCACCTTCAACCAGGTACTGAATGCCATCACGCTGATCTTCGGCGGCATCGTGGGCATTTCGCTGCTGGTGGGCGGCATCGGCATCATGAACATCATGCTGGTGTCGGTCACCGAGCGCACCCAGGAAATCGGCATTCTCAAGAGCCTGGGTGCGCGCCGGCGCGACATCCTGCTGCAATTCCTCATTGAAGCCGTGATCCTGTCGCTGCTGGGCGGAGTCCTGGGTTTGATTCTGGGTTTCGGCGTGGGCTCACTTATCGCACATGCCATCCCGCAATTTCTCGGAGCTTACGTACCGTGGTGGGCGGTACTGCTGGCTTTCGGTTTTGCCGCGACCGTGGGCGTAGTGTTCGGCATTGCGCCGGCCGCCAAGGCCGCGAGCCTGGATCCCATCGAAGCCCTGCGGCACGAGGCGTGAACACGGCGCACCCATGTATACGCTGATCGAAAGCCTGAACTCTGCACTCCAGGCGGTGGTCGCGCATAAGTTGCGCAGTGTGCTTACCATGCTCGGCATCATCATCGGCGTCATGGCGGTGATCGCCGTGGTCTCGCTCATCCAGGGATTCAGCAACTCCGTCACCAGCGAGTTCAAGGGCCTGGGCGCCGACAGCCTGACCATCCAAAGCTATCTGCCGCGCAAGGAACGCCTGGCCGGCAAAATCGCCAAAGTCACGCCTGACGATCTGCTCGCCATCCAGCATGAAGTCACGGGCATCAGCAGCCTCAGCCCGATCCTGCCGGTTGGCCGGTTTTTCAACCCAGTCCGCTATCACGGGCGCAGCACCACCAGCCGCGTCATCGGCACCACGCCCGCGGGCGCGCTCAACAATGGCACCTACCCGGACCACGGGCGCTTCATCGTGCCCAGCGACGACCTGCGCCATCGGCACGTGGCCGTGATCGGCGTCACGCTCATCAACAAGTTGCACCTGCCAGCAGATCCGCTCGGCCAGTTTCTGCAGATTTCGGGTGACTGGTTCAAGATTGTCGGCGTGCTGCACGCGCGCGGCCAGATATTCGGTTTCGACCAGGACAATGAAGTCATCGTGCCCTACGGTGCAGCGCTCAGCATGCAGGGCGGAGCCGCGGTGCCGGACATCGCCATTCAGCTCAAGGTCAACGATCCCCGCCGGATTGACGCGGTCACCGCCCGCATTACCCAGGTGTTGCGTCGCCAGCACCATCTCAAGGCCGGGCAGGACGACGATTTCAAGGTGCAGACCGCATCCGAATTGCTCGGCAGCTTTACCAGCGTACTGAATTCCATCACGCTGATTCTGGGCGGCATCGTGGCCATTTCGCTGCTCGTGGGCGGCATCGGCATCATGAACATCATGCTGGTGTCGGTGACCGAGCGTACGCGCGAAATCGGCATCATCAAGAGCCTGGGGGCGCGGCGCCGGGATATCCTGCTGCAGTTCCTCATCGAAGCGGTCACGCTTTCGGTGATCGGCGGCATCATCGGGCTGCTGCTCGGCTACGGCATCGGCGTGCTGGCGGCGCACGCCATCCCCGCTTTCCGCGCCGCCTACGTGCCCTGGTGGGCGGTACTGCTGGCCTTTGGCTTTTCCGCCGGCGTGGGCATAATCTTCGGCATCGCGCCCGCCGCCAAGGCCGCCGCACTCGACCCCATCGAAGCGTTAAGATACGAATAAGCAATAACAAATCGCGAGTGCGGCATGGTTCCGCAGAAGATTCCCACACTGGTCGGCCACCGCGGCTGGCCGGCGCGATATCCCGAAAACACCTTGGAAGGTTTCGCCGCGGCCGTCGCGGCCGGCGCCCGCTGGTTGGAGTGCGACGTGCAACTCAGCGCCGACCACGTGCCCTTCGTGTGCCACGATGCATCGCTCCGGCGGACCGCGGGACGCGATCTCGATATCACGACCACCCCGGCGCGCGAGCTGGATGCCATCAGCGTGGGGGAAGCGGCACGCTTCGGCGCGCGCTTCGCGGCAGTCAGGCTCGCCCGGCTGACCGCGCTCGCGGCTTGGCTGATCCACCAGCCCGGCGTCACGCAGTTCGTGGAAATCAAACGTCAGAGTTTGCATCACCACGGTATCCAGCCGGTCGTGGACGCAGTCATGGCCGCACTGCAACCTGCGCTCCAACAATGTGTGGTGATTTCCTTCGACCACGCTTGCCTCGTGCCGGCACGGCGGCAGGGAGCCGCCCGCGTCGGCTGGGCAGTGGAAGCGGCCGGCGCCCAGATCCAGGGGAGCGCAACCGATTTGCAGCCCGACTACATGTTCACCGACGAGAAGCTGTTTGCCCGCATGCGCGCTGCACTGCCGGGTCCCTGGCAATGGATTGTCTATCACACCGAAGATGCCGGACGCGTTCTGGAGCTGACAACACAGGGCGCAGCCATGGTCGAAACCAATGACATCGGCACGCTGCTCACCGATGCGCGCATGCATGCACCATGAGTGATTATGATTTTGACCTGATAATCGTCGGCGCCGGCATCCACGGCGCGGGCATTGCTCAGGCCGCGGCCGCCGCCGGTCACCGCGTGCTGGTGCTGGAACAACAGGCGATTGCCGCGGGCAGCTCCAGCCGCTCGAGCAAACTGGTCCATGGCGGCTTGCGCTACCTCGAGCAGTTTGACCTCAAGCTCGTGCATGAAAGCCTGGTCGAGCGCGAGCGCCTGCTCATGCTTGCGCCGGCACTGGTGAAACTGGTGCCGTTCTACATCCCCATCTACCAAAACACGCACCGCCGTCCCTGGGAAATCCGCGCGGGCCTGAGTCTGTACGCGCTGCTTGGCAAGCTGCGCGCGCACGCGCGCTTTCGCTCGCTGGCGCGTCACGACTGGGACCAGCTCGGCGGCCTGCAGCGCGCCGGACTGCAGGCGGTATTCCAGTACTGGGATGCGCAAACCGATGATGCCGCGCTTACCCGTGCGGTGATGAATTCCGCCGCCACGCTGCACGCGCAACTGAATGTACCGGCCAGCTTCAGTCACGCGGAACTCGACGACCAGGGCTGCAACGTGGCATTCAATCACGCGGGCGCGGACCGACAGGTACGCTGTCGCGTGCTGGTGAACGCCGCCGGTCCCTGGGTGAACCACGTTGCCGCCCGCATCCGTCCTCCGGCCGCACGTGCACGCGTGGATCTGATCCAGGGCACACACCTGGTCATGGATGCCGCGATCGTCGACAGTATTTTTTACGTGGAGGCGCCGCGCGATGGCCGCGCGGTATTCATCATGCCCTGGCACGAGCACAGCACCCTCGTGGGCACCACTGAAACCCGGTTTACCGGCCCGGATCCGGCCGCAGTCCACCCCTTGCCGCAGGAACAGGACTATTTGCTGGAGGTGCTGCGCCGGTATTTCCCCTCGGCTTCGACCAGAATCCGTACCAGCTTTGCGGGATTGCGCGTGCTGCCTGCGGGTCCGGGTCGCGCATTCGGCCGCTCGCGTGAAATATTGCTGCTCACGGACCGCAAACGGCAACCGCGTTTGCTGAACGTGTACGGCGGCAAACTCACCTCTTACCGTGCCGATGCGGAGCACGCCCTGCGTCTCCTGCGCACCAGCCTGCCCAAGTGCACGCCGAAAGCGGACACCCGCAGGCTGCCACTCACTCCCGCCTAGCTGTTCCCTATGCCGCGTCGCGCGCCTCTGTTCCTCGCCCTGGACCAGGGCGGTCATGCGAGCCGTGCACTGGTATTCGACGCCAATGGCAAACTCGTGGCCGCCGCGGAAAAGCGCATTGCTACCCGGCATCCTGCAGCACACCGAGTTGAACACGATCCCAAAGCGCTGCTGGCCTCGGTACGCCAGGCTTGCCAGGGTGTTACCCGGCAGCTTGGACCACGTGTAGCGGATATTCGCTGCGCGGGGTTGGCAACGCAGCGTTCCACCGTCGTCTGCTGGGATCGCAACACCGGCCACGCGTTATCACCGGTGATTTCCTGGCAGGACCGGCGCGCAGCACGCTACATCCAGACGCTGACGCCGCACGCGGCCCATGTGCACCGCATCACCGGGCTGGTGCTGTCCGCGCATTACGGTGCGAGCAAACTCCGCTGGTGCCTGAAAACGCTGCCTGCCGTGCAGCGCGCCCGGCAACAACAGCGGCTGGCGGCCGGGCCGCTCGCGAGTTTCATTCTGGCAAACCTGCTGGTGGAAAAGCCGCTGCTGGCCGATCCGGTCAATGCCTCACGCACCCTGTTGTGGGATTACCGCGCGCGCACCTGGTCGCCGGAATTGCTGGCGCTCTTCGGTATCGGCGCGGAAATACTGCCGCGCTGCGTGCCCAATCAGCACGCCTTCGGTCATGTGCTGCTGGCAAAGCGTAGAATTCCGCTCACCGTGGTCACCGGTGACCAGCCGGCCGCGCTGTTCGCGCAGGGCCCGCCCCGTACCGACAGCATTTACATCAACCTCGGTACCGGCGCGTTCATCCAGCGGCTGCACGGCAGCCAGCCGCCCCGGGTGGCTGGGCTGCTTGGCAGTGTGCTTTGGCAGGATGAAGAGCACGCCTTGTACGTGCTGGAGGGCACGGTCAACGGTGCCGCCAGCGCACTCGCCTGGCTGCGCCGGCGGCTGGGCATTTCCGAAACTGTCATGCTCAGGAACATGCCCGCCTGGCTGGCTTCCAATTCCGGCGTACCGCTGTTTCTGAATGGCGTATCGGGGCTGGGCTCGCCTTACTGGCAGGCCGATTTCCGTTCGCGTTTTGTCGGGCGCGCGGACCGCGGCCAGAAATTCCTGGCCGTCATCGAAAGCATCGTATTTCTGCTGTGCGTCAATCTGAAAAGAATGCGTACGCGGCAAGCCCCGCTGCGCCGCGTCGTCGTGACCGGCGGGCTGTCGAGACGACGAGAGCTATGTCAAGGACTGGCCGACCTTAGCGGATTACCCGTAATCAGGCCGGAGGAACAGGAGGCCACGGCACGCGGCGTGGCCGTGCTGCTTGGCATGCCCGGCGTTGTCGAAGCCAGCCGCAGCGTGTGGCAACCGGATGAAAATCGCCCGCTGCGGCAACGCTATACAAGCTGGCAAGCCGAGATGCGCCGCGCGCTGGCCCGGTAATTGATCGCGTCGCGCGCGCTGCACACGCGCAAGGCGCAGCGTGCAATCGTGACTCGGCTGACGCACAATGGCCGCACTGCCGATGGAGGATTCTCACATGCGCGCATCTACTTTTGCCTTCACCGCCCTGCTCGCCTGCCCGTTTGTAGCGCTGGTTCAACCGGTGGCGCAGGCGGGCACAAAAACCCCCGCGTATGTAACCGCAGCCATGAACGATTCCGCGCGTAGCGCCGACCGCGTCAACGACGAGCGCCGGCAGATGGCAACCGTGCTGACTTTCAGCGGCGTCAAACCCGGTTCAACGGTAATGGAACTGCTGCCCGGCGGCGGTTACTGGACGCGCGCATTCAGCCAGATTGTCGGGGCGCACGGTCATGTGTACCAGGTTTGGGCGAGCCAGACCAAGGCCGACAACAAGAACCTGGTGCTGTGGAAACAGCTCGCCAATACCGGACATTACGCCAATGTGAGCGTGCTGCAGGAATCCCTCGATCGGCCGACGGCATCGCTGCCCGTGGACGTGGTATTCACCAGCCAGAATTACCACGACCTGCACGATCCGTCCCTGGGCCCGGTGAACATGGCGGAATTCAACAAGGCGGTGTATGCCGCGCTCAAGCCCGGGGGTGTGTTCGTGATTGTGGATCACATCGCGCCGGCCGGCTCCGGTATCAGCGACACCAACACCCTGCACCGCATCGATCCGGCGAGCGTGAGAAAGGAAGTGGAAGCAGCGGGATTCGTGTTTGACGGCGCGAGCGATGCACTGCTCAACCCCAAGGATCCGCTGAATATCCCGGTGTTCGACGCGTCCATCCGCGGGCACACCAGCCAGTTCATCTACCGGTTTCGCAAACCCGCGCACTGAGCGCGGTGCGCGGAGTGTGGAGCCGCTGACAGCTGCGGTTTAGGCAGCCGCAGCGGCGATCAACCGCCGATGGCTACCAACGGTCAGTCGTTGGCGCTGACCCATTGTGGCGGCAGACCGGGATGCCAGCTGTCAAACCCGCGCGAATCCCAGATACCGCCGGAAAATGCCTGGCCGCCGACCACCAGCTGAATGGTGTAATCCCCGGCACCGTTTATCCTCGCAAGCTGGATGGGATTAAACAGCAGGGTGTAATCGCCCTTGGCATCGGCCGTCACGGTGCATTCCAGATGCAATGGCGCGTAGGTGTTCTTGTAAGCCACGGCCAGCGTTCCCGCACTGCCGTTGATGGTGAGCACCGCGCTGGTCACCATGAAGCCGGTATTCTGGCCGCGCAAGGTGTGGTTCCCGGGATACGGCACGAGCTTCCAGTCCTGCGGAAACGCCAAAGGTCCCTTGGCGGCCGGTGCCACAGTGGTATCCACGGTACCGCCGACGACAGGTCTGGCCACGGTGACGGCAGCATCCACCGGTGTCGGCAAGCTTGTGAACGCACTCTGCAACACCCTGTAGGTATCGCCGACCGCGCCAAAATCCACTTGCTTGCCGCCAATATTGAAGCTCTTGAACGTGGGCTGGTTCTGCATGACTATGCACACCGGGGCCCACGGCTTGGTCGAATCGACCGTCACCACGCGCACACTGCAGGCCAACCCATTTACATCAATATTGGCTGCCACGATGCGCGTCTGCTGGAACAGCGCCGGCAACTGGGCAGTCAGCGTGAAAGTTTGCTGCTCCGGCGAAGATCCCGACGGCGCACACGCGCTCAGCGCGCCAATAATTCCGATGCCCGCTGTCAGCGCGGCCCAACGATAAACCGTCGAATTCAGCATACCTCAACCCTCATCCGAGCCAGGGCCCGATTAGGTGCCTTCCGCGGCCAAAATCATAGCGGCTCGCTGGCCAAGATGCACCTGAAAACACTGAGAAAAAACCCGACGCCCGGGTGCTGGCTGACGCTACCCGCCTGCACGACTCCAGAGTTCGCGACAGACACCAACTCGCGACCGCAGGCTGTGTACATGCCGGCTGCGCCCGGGTACGCGCGATTGTGCGGCTACTTGAATTGTGGCGGTGATTGGCGTCACTCTAGCGAAAATCCGCATGCACCATTGAGGCGCTCCCATGTCAACCGCAAAGGATGAACTGATCCACGCCGTGCTCGCGGCTCTGGCCATGGATGGTGACATCAACCTGCACGCCTATCCGGTACGCGTGCGGTTTGACGGTAACTTGCGCCTGGAAGGCCAGGTGGAAAACATCATTGCCAAACGCAAGGCCAGGCGTATCGCCCTGCAGGTCTCCGCATTGCCCAGCATCGAAGATCATCTGCGGCTTGCTCCCAGCGGGCAGCGCGACGGCAAGGCGTTGCAGGATGCGATTGTCGAGGCACTGGCCATGGAACCTGCGTTCCGCGATATCCGCGTGTATGCCGGTCCTGCGGCGCCCGCGGACGCGCAGTGGATCGCGGTGGACGTGCAAACCGGTGACGTCCAGCTGCACGGTCAGGTTGGCAGCCTGTCGCACCGGCGTCTGGCGGAAGTCATCGCCTGGTGGGTACCCGGCAGTTGCAACATACACAATCACCTGCGTGTGCAGCCCGCGGAAGCCGACAATGACGATGAGATCTCCGATGCCATTCGCCTGGTGCTGGAAAAGGATCCGCTATTGCACGCTGAGAACATCCGCGCCGCAACGTCACAGCGCACGGTCACACTGCACGGCTATGTGCACGACGAGCATCAGCGTCGCATGGCCGTGTACGACTGCTGGTATGTGCCCGGAGTGCACGCCGTTCAAGATCAGCTGCGTGTGCTTGAATAATCCCGCGGCGCTGACCAATGCGTTGTGGCGCAAGCCGCCACGCGCATATTGCCAATGAAAATCTTCATCGGCGTGGTGTATAGTCTGCTGCCGGAAATCATCCTGTTGATCGCAGCCGCGCTGCTCAGCCTTTTCATCACCCGGTTTCCGGCCAGCGGCATCCTCGCACTAGAGCTCGTGGCGCTCTGCATCCTGCTCGCGGCGCTCGCGCTGAGCATCCAGTTCAACCGGCAGCGCATTTTTTTTGCATTGTTGTCGCTGCTCGTGGCCTACGGCGGATTGCTGTTGGCGAGTGGCATGCAGGTCGGCCTGCACCGCCAGATTCTCGCCGGCGGGCTTTGCCTGCTGCTGCCCCTCAATCTCGTGTGGATGCAGGCGCTCGCGGAACGCGGGATTTTCACGCGCCGCGGCGCGTGGCCATTTGGCTTGCTGATCGTCGAGATTCTGTGCGTAGCGGCATGTGCGGGCATCGGCGCGCGTGTAATCGCCGCGGCCCTGTTCGTGGAATTCGTGCATTGGCCGGCACTGGCGGCGACCGCCATCAGTCAGCCGGGACTGCTGTTGCTGGCACTCGGCTTGCTGTGGATCAACGACCGTCTGATCCGCCGCCACAGCCCGGAACTTGCGGCGTTCTTTTTCTCGCTGGTGGCTGCGGCGGCCATGTTGCACACGCGCACACCGGGGGTCGTGGCCGCATTCGCCGCCGCCGCGGGTGTCGCATTGGGTATCGCGATCGTGCTCGAATCGTGGAGCATGGCCTATGAAGATGAACTCACGGGCCTGCCCGGACGCCGCGCACTCGAGGAGCAGTTGCGCCAACTCGGGAACCGCTACGTCATCGCCATGCTGGACGTGGACCACTTCAAGCGTTTCAATGACACTTACGGTCACGATGTCGGTGACCAGGTGTTGCGCTTGGTGGCTTCACGCCTGCAGAAAACCACCAGCGGCTGCAGAGCCTTCCGCTACGGCGGCGAGGAATTCACCCTGGTGTTCCCCAACGGCACGCTCAATGAAGCCGCTGCTGCACTGGAAGCGCTGCGTGCGGATCTTGCGACGTCGGGATTCAGCCCACGTCGTCGCGAGCGCAGAAATGGCGCCGCACAGGACACGCCGGCCGACATGGCCGCGGTGTTGCGGGTGACCGTGAGCATCGGCGCCGCGGAGTGCGCCAACTCGCGCCGCGATCCATGGAAAGTGTTGATGAGTGCAGACCGGGCGCTGTACAAGGCCAAGCAGACCGGCCGCAATCAGGTCTGCCTCGAGCAGGCATAACCTACACATGTACCTGGACGTCAGCACACTGCTGGGACTGCTGGTGCTCATCACACTTGCAGCCATCGCCTGGTTCTGGAGTGACAGCCTGCGCGCCCGCGAAAGCATGACCGCGGCCTGCACGCGCATCTGCCAGGATATGCACCTGCAGTTTCTGGACGAAACCGTGGCCCTGGCGCGCCTGCGCCTGGCGCGCGCGCCCAGCGGCAATCTGACCTGGCGGCGGCTGTACGTATTTGAATTCAGCGAGTCCGGGGCCGACCGCTGGAAAGGCCGCGCCCAGCTCATCGGCCGGCAGGTGGAATCGGTGCAGCTCGACAATCCGCAAGGCATTACCATCCTGGGTGGTGCGCATGCGGCCTCCTCCGCCCTCGTTGTCAAGCACAGCGACGACCCGGATGGCAAACACCATCGGTTGCAGTAGTGAGCGAGGTTGTTACGGCGCGCCGGGTCGTCTAATATCCGCCATCCTTTCCGACACGCAGTTCGCTACACCAACACTGGAGTATCCACATGGCCGGACCGACCAAACTCAGACGTGATGCCGGTGTAATCGGGCTCTTGTATGCCAGCCTGGGCGCCATGATCGGCTCCGGCTGGCTGTTCGGACCACTGCATGCCGCCCTGCAAGCCGGAGTGTGGAGCGGATTTTCCTGGGTAATCGGTGCGATCGCAGTGCTGTTCCTGGCCTTCGTGTTTGCCGAACTCTCCACCATGTTTCCAAATTCCGGCGCTCTCGTGCACATGACCCACGTCAGCCATGGTGATTTGGTGGGCAAGGTCTGGACCTGGATCCTGTTCCTGGCCTTCGTGTCGGTACCGCCGGTGGAAGTCACCTCGGTCGTCACCTATGCCAACAATTACATTCCCGGATTGATCGTCCCGACCACCGGCATCCTCACCCATCTCGGCACGGTTATCTCGATCATCCTGCTGGCCTTCGTGGTGGCGCTCAACTTCCTTGCGATCCGCATCGTGGTGGCCATCAACAGCGTGGCGACCTGGTGGAAAGTGGCAGTTCCGCTCGCGACCATCGGCATTCTCATGGCCTACTCGTTTCATCCCGGCAATCTGACGGCGCACGCCGGCAGTACTCCCATCAGCGGCATTTTCACGGCGGTCGCCACCGCCGGCATCATTTTCAGTTTCCTCGGTTTTCAACAGGCCATCGCATTGGCGGGTGAAACCCGCCATCCAGGAAAATACATTCCCATCGCATTGATCGGCTCGGTCATCATTTCGATGCTGATCTACATCGGCCTGCAACTGTCATTCATCATTGCGCTCAAGCCGTCGGACATTGCCGGCGGTTGGGAGCATCTGCAGTTCACCGGCATGTTTGGACCGCTGGCGGCGATTGCGGTCGCGGTGGGAGCGTTCTGGTGGGCGGTGATCCTGTACATCGATGCCTTCGTGTCACCCATGGGCACGGGATTCATTTACGTCACGGCCAGTCCGCGCATCATCATGGCGGCGGGCGAAATGGGCAACGCGCCCAAACAGGTGGTCAAACTCAACCAGCAGGGCGTGCCCTGGATCGGCTTGATCGTCACCTGGGTCGTGGGCGTGATTTTCTTTTTCCCGTTCCCATCGTGGCAAAAACTGGTGGCGGCAGTCTCGCTGATCACCGTGCTCTCCTACTGCATCGGTCCGATCATCCTGCTGCACTTGCGTCGCACGCTGCCGGGTTTCCAGCGCCCTTTCTGCCTGCGCGGCGCCACTGTGGTCTCGACCATCGCCTTCATCTTTTCCAATTGGATCATCTACTGGACCGGATATGAAACGGTGAAAATCCTGTTCAGTCTGGTGGCCGTATACGTCATCGTTTACCTCATCTGGTACTTCATCAAACGCCGGCCTCTGGCGCAGCTCGGCTGGCAACAGGCCTGGTGGCTGCTGCCGTATTTCATCGGCATGTGGCTGATCAGCTGGTTCGGCCCGGGCGGTGACATGGGCGGCATCAACTTGTTCGGTTTCTTCACTGGCATGTGGATCCTGGTGATCTTCAGCCTCGTAATCCTGTGGCTCGCGGTGATCTGCGGACAGGGTTCGGAAGCTGCACAACGCGTCGCCGACCGGATCAAGGATCTGGGATCCCGCGGCGTCGAGACCCGCAAGGGCTCCGGCCAGGGCGCCGAGGAAATGATTTTCTAGGCGGCCCACTGCTGCGCGTATCACTCAAAGATGCCGGCCTCCCGTCGGCATCTTTTTTTGCGCTTCAATCGGCCGGCGGCGAACGCCGCAGCCGCTTCTTATCGCCCTGCCGGTGCTTGTGCTCAAGCCGCCGCTTGCGTGACGCATGCGTGGGTTGGCTGCGCCGCCGCGGTTTGGGAATTTCCGCTGCCTGCCGGATCAGCGTCTGCAGCCGCTCCAGGGCATCCGCGCGATTGCGTTCCTGCGAGCGGAAACGCTGTGCAAACAGGCTGAGCTCACCTGCGGAATTTACCCGGCGACCTGCCAACTGCAGCAGCCGCTCGCGCACCGGTTCCGGCAGTGCCTTGCTGCGCATGATATTGAAACGCAACTCGACTGCGGTCGCGACTTTGTTGACGTTCTGACCCCCGGGTCCGGATGCGCGCACAAAGCGGAACTCCAATTCAGCTTCCGGCAGCCTCACGCCATGCGCAATCTCAAGCAGGCGCCCGCGCGTCAGATGCGCGTCTCCAGCTCGATTATCCGTCCGAGATCAATGCCGAACTCGCGCGCATCCACCACCCGTTTGATGGACCATTTCGGCTCACCGTCCTCGGTCTCAGTCGCCGCGAGGTTTACCAATGGGCGCCGCTCGTAAGGCTTGCCATCCGCATCCCGGATGAGCATCACGACCGGGCGCAAACGGCTCCCGGGATTGGTCGACATGACGATACCCAGAATGCCTTTGTCCAACTCCACCACGCTACCGATGGGATAAATGCCGATGCAACGGATGAACTCCTGCATCAGATCATCGCCGAAATCGCGTGGCCCCCAATTGAACATCATATTGAGGCCGGTGTGCGCGGGGACACCCTCGTGATATACGCGGTTGCTGGTGATTTCGTCGTACACGTCGGCAATCGCCACGATGCGCACGTGCACCGGAACCTTCTCGCCTTTGAGTCCGAAGGGATAACCCTGTCCGCCGATGCGCTCGTGATGCAGCTGCACGATTTCGAGACACTTCTCCGACAACTCCTTGTGCTTGCGCAGGATGTTGTACCCGTCCACGGGGTGCTTCTTCACCACGTCGAATTCGTCTGCACTGAGCAGGCTGGGCTTGTCCAGAATCGAGACTGGCGTACGCATCTTGCCGATGTCATGCAGCAGCGCGCCCAGAGCCAGTTCAATGATGGAATCTTTGGACAACCCCAAGTGCACGCCGAACACGATGGCCAGGATGCAGGTGTTCAGACAATGCGAAACCGTATATTCATGTTTGGTCTCGAGGTTGGTAAGCCACAGGGCCGCAGCCGGGTTGGCCGTGGCTGCGTCGACGAGTTCCATGGTCAGGGCGCGGGTTTCGCGTACATCCGCGCCGTGTCCGATACGCACCTCGCTCAACAGTTGTTGCACATGACTGGACAGGGTACTGCGTGTGACCAGCCCCTTGCGCATGTCGTGTCGGAAGCCCTCGTGCCTGCGCCAGGCGATTCTGGCCAAGTCAGCAGGCATTCTGACCATCAATTCCGCCTGCATTTTCGAGGGGCCGCTGACGGCAGGCCGGCGGAAACTCTGGGCCGCGGCGGACTGCGCCTTGGCCTCGTCTATGTACACGAATGCGCAGGTTTTCTGCAGCGTGTCCAGTTGCTCCTGGGTCTCCAGCAAAAATCCCTGAAATGAGAAAGGACTCTCCAGCCAGGGCCGGTCGAGTGCGGTCACGTACATGCCCAAGTGCAGGTCCGAGACGGTGAGCTTCCTCATAGCGCACATTATGCCAGTCGCTCCGGGGCGCCACGTGGGTGCCGATCAGCCCCTACGGGGGGCTATCAGCGGCACTGGTTCCCTGGGTCAGGGCAGGATAGAATTCGCTGCCTTTTGACAGGCGGCCCGGACCCCCGGGGTGGTAGCCTGTCCGGAATGGATGGCACAGCATTTGGCAGGGAATGACGATGCCGGGTTTCCGTCAACGCAGGTGGCTACGCCGCGTTGTGGATGCGGGGAGGTCGAATCCAAACGGCCGGCCCGAAGTCATCGCTGTTTTACAACATCAACTTGTTATGGAGTACTCGAGATGAAACGTCAGGTATTGGTTGGTCTGATTGCCGCTGCGCTGTTCGCGTTTGCGGGTGCGACCCTGGCCCAGGCTCCGGCTGCCAGCACCGCCCCGGCGAAGAAGGAAGCGGTCAAGCACGAAATGAACCACAAGATGATGGAACATCACAAGAAGTGGACGAAGAAGAAAGCCCACCACAAGGCTGCGAAGAAGGAAGAGACCAAGGCTCCGGAAGCCAAGACCCACTAAGCCCACAGGCTACGCTGGGAAAACGGCCGGAAAGCTGATTTCTGGCTGTTTTATGCAAAAAGGCGCGGACATCGTTCCGCGCCTTTTCTTATTGGCTGGTCCAGCCTCACGCCGGCCCGGCGGCGGAAAATGCGTTGCGAATCACCCCCACGACCACGCCTTCCAGCGTCAACTCTGCACTGCTGGCTTCCACCACGATGGGCTGAAAATCGGGATTTTCAGGCAGCAGCCAGACTTGGGAGCCTTTGAGCCGGTAGCGCTTGACCGTTACTTCATCGCCCAGGCGCGCCACCACAATCTGGCCATTACGCACCTCGGGCGAGCGACACACTGCAATCAGATCGCCATCGAGAATCCCGGCGTCGCGCATGCTCATACCGCGCACCCGCAGCAAATAATGTGGTTGGGGATGGAACAGGCGTGGATCGAAGCGAAAGCGCGCCTCGATGTGCTCCTGGGCCAATAAAGGCCTGCCCGCCGCTACCCGGCCGACTACCGGGAGACCGGGAGGATCGGTAATTCGGATTCCCCGGGCAGCGCCGGGCAGTAACTCAATAATACCCTTTCGCGCCAGCGCCCGCAGATGCTCTTCGGCCGCATTTGCGGACCGGAACCCCAGAGTACGGGCAATTTCGGCGCGCGTGGGTGGGACTCCGGTATTGTTTATAACCTCTTGAATAACATTGAGAACGTTCCTCTGTCTGGCCGTAAGCTCGCGCATGCAGTGACGCCTGAGTACTGTATATAATTACAGTTTACGCAGGTTCCGGTACGAATCAACCCAGGGTCGCCATTCTGGGGCGCTGTTCCTCCCAGCGGTCCACCGTATTGGTTATAGCGTGACCAACCTGCGCCAGCAACTGGTCGGCGCGCTCGGTCTCACCGGCCACAAGGGCAGCATAGGCCTGCTTCATGTGGACATCTTCTGGCACCAAAACCCCAGCCTCGACCAGCATCTGGTAGGCCCGCGGCAAAGCCGCCAGGCAGTCCCTAACCTCGCTCGGAGCCAGTCCCGAGCGCGTGAATACGAGCGCGCATACAGCGATGGGGACCGATTCAAGCCTGCTCAGGTAAACCGGGGTGTCTGATCCGGCAGCCTGATAGCAGCGGGTAAGTGCGGTTACCGTGGCCAGCAAAGCCAGCATGGAAGCCATGTCGCGAAACAGGTCTTGATTGCCACGGACGGCGGCCACCTGGGCCGCTGCCTTGAGGGCCGGACCGGCCAGAAGCCGGTACTCGTCTGGGCTCAACAGGCCATCCTGTGACAGGAATTCAAGCCCCACGGACTCCATGTTCACCGGCCACGCCCCACTTCGTCGGCTTCGATCACTTCCTTCTCCAGCTTGGCAGCCGCGATCCACTCACGTACGGCCGGATGCTGTTGAACGTCTTTCACATAATCGGCAGCAGCCCCCTTAAGCCCGGTCCCATAGGTTACGAAGCGCAGCGCCACGGGGATATACATGCAGTCGGCAATCGTGAAGTTCCCGAACAGCCACGGTCCGCCTGTGCCAAAGCGTTCCCGGCATTGGCTCCACAGGGCCTGCACCCTGCCGATCTCGTATTCGAGTTCCGGCGTGCGTGCCACATGCCGGTCGGTGGCGCGGCAATTGAACGGGTACTCACGCCGGATCACCGGAAAGCCGGAGTGCATCTCGGCGCTGACCGAGCGCGCGTGCGCGCGCGCCGCCGTGTCCTGCGGCCAGAGCCGTGCTTCGGGGAAACGCTCGGCCAGGTATTCGCAAATCGCCAGCGAATCCCAGATTGCCGACGCGCCGGCTTTCAGCACCGGCACCTTCCCGGTCGGCGCATACGCCAGCAGCTTCTGCTTGTAACCGGGCACGTCCAGCGGCACCACGATCTCCTGAAAAACTGCGTGCGTATGCTTGAGCGCCAGCCACGCGCGCATGGACCAGGACGAATAGCTCTTGTTGCCAATCACCAATTGCAGCTCTTGCATGACACGGTCTCGCTTCAACGACTGATGGGATTCATGTCGGCATAGCGTGCGCCGACTGCGCTGTTTTTCGGAAATGCCGCGCTCATGTGCCGCAAATCGCTATGGCTGAGTTTCACCTGCACGGCACCCACGTTCTCCTCGAGATACCTGCGCTGCTTGGTACCGGGAATCGGCACGATGTCTTTGCCCTGAGCCAGCAGCCAGGCAAGTGCAATCTGTGCAGCGGCGACATGATGCTCGTTGGCAATTTCCTGGACGCGCCTCGCCAGCTCCAGATTTTTCTGAAAATTTCCGTCCAGGAACCGCGGGTTGCTACGCCGCCAGTCGTCTTTCGGCAGATCTTCCGGCTTCTGAAAGCGGCCGGTCAAAAACCCGCGTCCCAGCGGGCTGTAGGCCACAAAGTCGATGCCCAGTTCGCGCACGGTCGGCAAAACTTCGTCTTCCGGATCGCGCGTCCACAGCGAGTATTCCGTCTGCAACGCGCTCAGCGGATGCACCTTGTGCGCGCGCCGGATGGTATCGGGCGCGGCTTCCGACAGGCCCAGATGGTGCACCTTGCCGGCCTTGACCAACTCCGCCATGGCACCCACGGTTTCCTCGATGGGCGTATTCACATCCACGCGGTGCTGGTAATAAAGATCAATATATTCCGCGTTCAGGCGCTGCAAGGACGCATCGCAACAGGCGCGCACGTATTCCGGACGTCCATTGATGCGCCGCGATTTCCCGTCGGCGCTGCGCTCGATGCCGAACTTGGTGGCAATCACCGCCTGCGCGCGCCGCCCCTTGAGGGCCCGGCCCACCAGTTGTTCGTTGGCAAACGGGCCGTACATATCCGCCGTATCGAAGAAATTGATGCCCAGGTCCAGCGCCCGATGCAGAGTGGCGATGGATTCCGCCTCGCTGCCGCCCGTGTAGAAATCCGACATGCCCATGCAGCCCAGACCCAGGGCCGAAACCACCAGCCCCTGCCGGCCGAGCTTGCGTTGCGGTACGGACACTGTTACACCTCCGGAAAATGAATTGCGGCGTGCATTTTACTCCGGCCGGCTTCAAAGCTTCGCGTAACGCAGGCGCAAGGCGTTGACAATCACCGAGACGGAACTGAAGGACATCGCGGCAGCCGCGATCATGGGCGAGAGCAGCCAGCCGAAGAACGGATACAACACGCCTGCGGCTATCGGCACGCCTGCGCTGTTGTAGAGAAACGCCCACAGCAGATTCTCGCGAATGTTGCGTACTGTCGCCTGCGACAACCGGCGTGCACGCAGCAAGGCGCGCAAATCGCCCTTCACCAGCGTCACCGCCGCGGTTTCCATGGCAATATCCGTGCCGCTGCCCATGGCAATGCCCACGTCGGCGGTGGCCAGCGCCGGCGCGTCGTTCACGCCGTCGCCGGTCATCGCGACCGTGCGGCCCTCAGCGCGCAGACGCCGCACGATCTCGGCCTTGCCTTCGGGAGATACGCCGGCAAGTACTTCGTCGAGGCCGAGCGCGGCCGCCACGGCACGCGCCGTGGTTTCGTTGTCGCCGGTGACCATCACCAGCCGCAATCCCGCACGGTGCAATCCCGCAAGCGCCGCGGGCGTAGTCTGTTTTACCGGATCGGCCACGGCGATAAAGCCCGCACCCGCGCCCTCCACCAGCACATACATGACCGTGGCGCCTTGCCGGCGTTGGGCGTCAGCGGCCCCGGCCAACCCCGACACATCAGCCTTGAGCGCTGCCGCCAGCTTGTCATTGCCGAGCGCTACGGATTTGCCCGCGACCTCGCCCTTCACGCCCTGGCCGGTGATGGATTCAAAGTGCGCTGCTTTACCGATGGAAAGCCCGCGTTGCCGCGCGCCTGTAACGATTGCCGCGGCCAGCGGATGTTCGCTGGCCTGTTCCAGCGCCGCGGCCAAGGCCAGCAGCTCGTCTTTCGCAATTTGACCCGTAGATTCCACCGCCACCACTTTGGGTTTGCCTTCCGTCAGCGTCCCAGTCTTGTCGAGCAACAGGGTGTCCACTTCACGCAGGCGCTCGAGCGCCGCTGCATCGCGGAACAGCACGCCCGACTGTGCGCCCTTGCCCATGGCCACGACGATGGAGATCGGCGTGGCGAGTCCCAGGGCGCAGGGACAGGCAATGATCAGTACCGCTACCGCGTTGACCAGCGCATGCGCCAGGGCGGGTGACGGTCCGGCGAAGTACCAGACAATGAAAGTCAGCACCGCGATCAACACCACCGCGGGTACAAACCAGCCGGACACCTTGTCGGCCAGCGACTGAATCGGCGCACGGCTGCGCTGCGCCGCGCTCACCTGCGCCACGATGCGCGCGAGCAGTGTATCCGCACCCACCTTCTGCGCGCGCATCACCAGGCTGCCCGTGCCGTTGAGCGTGCCACCGGTAACCGCATCACCTGCGCGTTTGGCCACCGGCAGTGACTCGCCGGTCACCATGGACTCGTCCACGGCACTCGCGCCTTCATCCACCACGCCGTCCACCGGAAGCTTTTCGCCTGGCCGCACGCGCAGACGGTCGCCCACGTGAACTCCGGCGAGCGGCACATCCCGCTCACTGCCGTCGGCGGCGATGCGATGCGCTACGGGCGGCGCCAGATTCAACAGCGCACGAATCGCCGCCGAGGTCGAATGACGTGCACGCAACTGCAACACTTCACCGAGCAGCACCAGCACCGTGATCACGGCCGCGGTCTCGAAATACACCGGCAGCATGCCGTCGGGCATGCGGAAGGTCTCGGGAAACATCTGTGGAAAGGCGAGCGTGATGACGCTGTAGAGATAAGCCACCGCGACGCCCAGACCGATGAGCGTGTACATGTTGAGACTGCGGTTCACGAGCGAATGCCAGGCACGCACGAAAAACGGCCAGCCACCCCAGATTACTACCGGCGTTGCCAGCGCAAGTTCCAGGATGCCCCACGCGGACGCCGGCAACAGCGGCAGCAACGGCCGCAAGAGCCACGCGCGCATGGCGACCATCACCAGCGGCACCGTCAGCACAACGCCGACCCAGAAGCGCCGGGTCATGCTGCGCAATTCCGGATTGGCCTCCTCGGCGGGCGCGGGCATCATGGGCTCCAGCGCCATGCCGCAAATCGGACAGACGCCGGGTGCGTCGCGCACGATTTCCGGGTGCATCGGACAGGTCCACAGCTGTTTAGCAGTCGCTGCTGGCATCACCGGCTCCAGAGCCATACCGCATTTCGGACAGGCACCGGGACGATTCGTAATTACCTCCGGGTGCATGGGACAGGTGTACTTTGCAGTCGTGCCCGCCGGCATCGCAGCGGGCGCCGCGTGCATTCCGGAACCGTGGCAGCACGCGGAATCGTCGTGCGTACCGTGGTGCGTATGATTGTGCCTGTGAGCGTGATCTGACATGGGGTGCTCCGTGTGCAGGTGTTCCAGTCCCTTGGCAACTCAGCGTCGCAAGATGCTCAAGCCGCTCCGAAGCGCTTGAGGAGGTCGTACAGTTCGGCCAGTTTCGCCTGGCGTTCACTTTCATCGCCGCCTTCGATGGCGCCCGCCACGCAGTGCTCGATGTGGCTCTTGAGGATTTCCTGCTCGGTGCTGCGCAGTGCTGCCTGCACCGCGCGCATCTGTGTGAGGATGTCCGCGCAGTAGCGGTCGGCTTCCACCATGCGCACCAATCCGGCCACTTGGCCGTGGATGCGTTTCAGGCGCGGCAGCTGGGACTGATGGCTGGGATGCGGCATGCCATATACCATACCCCCCTATGGTATATGAATCAAGAGGGTCGCGGGCAAAGCGGCGGACGCCGCAGACAGTCTGAAGGCCGTCGCCTCAGCTCGCTCTACCCTGAAAAGTCACGGGCCATTCAAGGCGCGCATCGGACGATGCACTCCCCGTCGCGCGTCAGCCTATTGGTCACCGAGCGACAGCAACGTGGCATTGCCGCCCACGGCGGCGGTGTTCACGGTCACGGTACGCTCAGTGGCAAAGCGCGGCATATAGTGCGGACCGCCCGCCTTGGGGCCGGTACCCGACAGGCCCTGACCGCCGAAGGGCTGCACGCCCACCACCGCGCCGATGATGTTGCGGTTGATATACACGTTGCCCACGCGGATGTGCCGCTGGATGTACTGCGCCTGGGAATCAATGCGCGAATGCACGCCCAAGGTCAGGCCGAAACCGGTGCGGTTGATGCTCGCAATCACCGCGTCCAGTTCTGAGGCCTTGAAGCGGATCACATGCAGCACCGGGCCGAAGACTTCGTGCTTGAGAATATCGAGCGAGGGCAGTTCCACCGCCATGGGCGCCACATAGGTGCCGTGGGCGCAGGCGGCGGGAATCGCGAGTTCCCGCAAGACCTTGCCCTGCGTCGCAATCCACTGCTTGTGTGCGTCCAGATCTTTTTTGGCTGCGGCGTCAATCACCGGCCCCACGTCGATATCGAGAAACGCCGGATCACCGATGCGCAGCTCGTCGAGATAGCCGGTAAGTACCTCGATGACGCGCTCCGCGATTTCCTCCTGCACGAACAGCACGCGCAACGCCGAGCAACGCTGACCGGCGCTGTTGAAGGCGCTGGCCACGACATCGAGCACCACCTGCTCGGGCAGCGCTGAGGAATCCACAAGCATCGCGTTCTGACCGCCGGTCTCGGCAATTAAAACTGGAATGAGGCCATCGCGATTGGCAAGCGTCTGGTGAATGACCTTGGCGGTCGCGGTCGAACCGGTGAACGCCACGCCCGCGATGCGTGGATCGGCCACCGCGTGCTGGCCCACCACCGAGCCGCGGCCCGGAATGAAATGCAGCACCTCGCCCGGCACTCCGGCCTGATGCAGCAGGCGTATGGCCTGGGCGCCGATCAGCGAGGTCTGTTCCGCGGGTTTTGACAGCACCGCGTTGCCGGCGGCGAGCGCCGCGCTCATCTGGCCGGTAAAAATCGCGAGCGGAAAATTCCACGGGCTGATGCATACGAACACGCCGCGGCCCTGCAACCACAGTTCATTGGATTCTCCCGTGGGTCCGGGCAGGCGCTGCGGCTTGCCGAAATCCTCTTCGGCGCGCAGCGCGTAATAGCGCAGGTAATCCACCGCCTCGCGCACCTCGGAAACCGCATCGGGAATTGACTTGCCCGCCTCGCGCACGCACAGCGCCATGAGTTCGGCCGTGTGCTCCTCAAAAAGATCCGCCGCGCGGCGCAGAATGCGCGCGCGTTCTCCGGCCGGTGTCAGGTCCCAGTCAGGTTGCGCACCCGCGGCAATATCCACGGCCTTGCGGATGGTTTCGGCGTCCGCGGCGTGGATGATGCCGACGCTCTGGCGGTTGTCGGACGGATTGAGCGAGGGCTTCTCCTTGCCGCCCAGCACCTTGCCGCCCACGATGGGCGCGGCGCTCCACTCCTGCTGCATGGCTATGCGCATCTCGCCGCTCAGCCGGTCCAGCAGCGCCACGTCCGCGAGATTCAGGCCACGGGAATTGCACCGCCGCGGGCCGTAGATGTCGCGCGGCAGCGGAATGCGCGGATGGGGCTTGACCGTGAGCGCTTCCACCTCCGTCACCGGATCGGCCACTATGGATTCCAGCGACACCTTTTCGTCAATGATGCGGTTCACGAACGAGGTGTTGGCGCCGTTTTCCAGTAGCCGGCGCACAAGGTATGGCAGCAAATCTTCGTGGCTCCCGACCGGCGCATACACGCGGCAATTGACATTGAGTTTGCCCTGGCCCACCACTTCCGCGTACAGCTCGTCGCCCATGCCGTGCAGGCGCTGGAACTCGAACTCGGGGTTGTCGCCTGCCATTTCCAACACGCTCGCCAGCGTCTGTGCATTATGGGTGGCAAACATCGGATAAATCGTATTACGGTTCGCGAGCATCTTGCGCGCACACGCGAGATAGGACACATCCGTATTCGGCTTGCGCGTGAACACCGGATAGCCGTCGAGACCGCGCTCCTGGGCGCGCTTGATCTCGCTGTCCCAATAGGCACCCTTGACCAGGCGCAACGGGATGCGGCGCTGGCCTTCCCGGGCGAGCGCAATCAGCCAGTCAAGCACGCGCGGCGTGCGTTTCTGATAAGCCTGCACTGCCAGGCCGAATCCCTCCCAGCCGTGCAGGCTCGGCGCGCGGTACACCGCCTCGATGATGTCCAGCGAGATGTCGAGCCGCTCGGATTCCTCCGCGTCCACCGTCAAACCCATGCCATACTGCTTCGCGCACTCCGCCAGTGCCAGAAGTTTTGGCGCGAGTTCGTGCATCACGCGCGCACGCTGCGCCAGCTCGTAACGTGGGTGCAGCGCGGAGAGTTTCACGGAAATGCTGGGCGCGGCGAATACGCTGGTCTCTTTCCCAACCGTGGCGCCGATGGCGTCAATCGCGCGGCGGTAATCCTCGAAGTAACGCTGCGCGTCCGCGGCGGTGAGCGCAGCTTCACCCAGCATGTCGTATGAATGCCTGAAATGGCGGTGCTCTTCGTTCTGCGCGCGCTTCAGGGCCTCGTCAATCGTGCGGCCCATTACGAACTGGTGACCCATGATGCGCATGGCTTGGCGGAACGCAGTGCGAATCACCGGTTCGCCCAAGCGTGCCACGAGCATGGCCATGTATTTGGAAAGGTTTTTCTCGACGCTCTGATCGAGCGCAATGATCTTGCCGGTGAGCATCAGGCCCCAGGTGGAGGCATTCACGAACGTGGAAGGGCTCGCGCCCAGATGCTCTTGCCATTTGCCGGTGACAATCTTGTCACGGATGAGCTTGTCGGCGGTGTCCGCATCCGGGATGCGCAGCAGCGCTTCCGCCAGGCACATGAGCACCATGCCTTCCTGCGAGGACAGGTCGTACTGGCGCAGGAATTCCTCTACCCCACCCTTGGGCTTGCGGTTCTTGCGCACCGCCTGCACGAGTTGCGTAGCGCGTTGTCGGATGCGCTCGCGCGCGGACGCATTTAATTGCGCCTGCGTGAGCAGCGCCTCTACGCAGCGGGTTTCGTCCGCCAGATACAGCTCATTGATGGCGGCGCGCAGCGGCTTCAGCGTGAGCGGCGCCCCCTCGAACACGAAAGATGTCGGGGTAGCAGCTGAGGACTCAACGGGCTGATACATGCATGCTCCAGGATGGAAAAACACCGGGCCGGAGATTCACGGCCAGACACACAGCGCGTTATTTTACTGAATTGGCACGGCGAAAGCCGGCGTCTAACTCGCGGCCATGATGCGATGCTGGTGAAGGCGCGCATAGTGCGGCCGGCATTGCTCCGCCAGTTGCATCTGCAAAGCGGTCAGCTTCGGCTCCCGCGGCCGGTATGGCTCGAAACCGGTGGAGCACTCCACCGCTGCGTACCAGTGTTTTGCCCACACGCCGTCGCTGGCGCGCGGGCCAGCTGGCCAGTGCAGCATGCGCGCGGAAAACCCCACGCCGAGCCGCGCGCACAGCACGCGCAGCATGCCTTCGGGATCGCGCAGCACATCCTCGGCATCCAGCACCGGCGGCGCACCAAATCGTTCGGCGACGTAATCGAAGATGCGCGCCTGCTGCTCGTAGCCGAGTTCCCAGAGTGCCGCATCCGGACGATTCTGCGTGAACGAGGCAACCACCGCATCCGGCGCGCGAATCAGAAAGCAGTTGTGCAAACCGTCCAGCCACGCAAGCGGCATGTCGGCCAGCACGTGCTGGCTCATGTGCTTCTGATACCAGACCGGTTTGCCCTCGGGCACCGGGCCGGTGAGCGTGCGCGTGACCGCACGCCAGTCACTGCTTTGCGCCGCCAGCACTTCCTCGCGGCCGGGATGCGGCACGTCGGTATCGAGCAGGTAATGGGCGTAGAGCGGTTCGTCGGTCACCGCGGTGTCGCCGCGATTTTCCCAGGCGCGCATCATGGCCGTGGAGATGTTGCGCGGCCCGGACCACATGGCGATGCGCAGCGCCACATTCATACCCGTGGTCCCTGGGCACTCTCCTCCGTCACCAAGGCCATATAAAGTTGCTGCAGGCGCGCCACCATCGCGCCGCGCGTGCCCGTGCCGATAATTCGTCCGTCAATCTCCTTGACCGGCACCACGCCGGCAAAGGTGCCGGTGACGAAAGCCTCGTCGGCGCCATACACATCGGTGAGGCTGAAATCTTTCTCATGCGCTGTCAGGCCATGCTCACGGCACAAGCGCAGCACATTGGCGCGCGTGATGCCGCCCAGACAATACTTGCCGCTCGAAGTCCAGACCTCGCCCTTGCGCACCACGAAGAAATGCGTCGAATTGCAGGTCGCCACGAACCCGTGCGGATCGAGCATCAGGGCTTCGTCATAACCCGCCTTGGTGGCCTGGATGCACGCAAGAATGTCATTGAGCTTGGAATGGCTGTTGAGCTTCGGATCCTGCACATCCGGCGGTCCGCGACGCACGTGCACGGTGAACAGGCGGATGCCCTGCTCCACCGTGGCCGGCAGCGGTTCCTTGTATTCCGGGATGATCACCACGGTCGCGGATGAAATCGTGAAGCGCGGGTCCTGATGCGGCGTTGCCTTGACGCCGCGCGTGACCATCAGCCGGATGTGCACGTGATCCCGCATGTGATTCGCGCGCAGCACCTGCACCAGGCGCTCCGTCAACTGCGTGCGTGTCAGGCCGATGTCGAGATCAATCGCCTTGGCGCCCTGGTACAGCCGGTCAAGGTGCATGTCGAGAAACGGCAGGCCGCCGGCATGCAGCCGCACGCCCTCCCACACGCCGTCGCCCAACACGAAACCGCTGTCGAAGACGGACACTTTGGCTTCGGCACGCGGATGGAGTTCGCCATTGATGCTGATCTTGATGTCCGCGTTGCGCGCATCCGGCTGATAATCATGCGTACCCTTGGTCATCATTCTTCTCCGTTGCCCGCAAATACCGGAAAGGCCGTCTATTTTACTGAATTCACCGGCGCAACCCCGCGGCCATGTCCCGTGTCGCGCCGCCGGGCTTGCTTTCCGCGGCGGCGCTCTTTACCGTGTGCAGCTGTTTTTTCCCGCAAAGGACCGTCCGCATGAAACGGCTGCCGATTGCCTTGTTGTTGGCGCTGCTGGCCGGCGCAGCGTTCGCCAAGGGAAACACCCAGGCTCATCCATTCAACGCCACCGACCTCGCCATGATGGATCGGGTGAGCGATCCGCAACTTTCGCCGGACCGGATGTACGCGGCATTTTCCGTGCGTCAGACCTATTTTGCCGCCAACAAGGGCATCACCAGCGTGTGGACTCTGGATCTTTCCAAGCCCGGTGCGGCGCCGCAAACGGTCATGGTCGGCAACAGTCCGCGCTGGTCGGCGGACGGCAAGACGCTGTATTTCCTGTCGGACAAGTCCGGCTCCACGCAGTTATGGAGTGTGGCCGCCGGCGGCGGGAGTCCTACGCAGGTCAGTCGCCTGCCGCTCGACATCAACAACTACAAAGTTTCACCCGACGGACAGCACATTCTGCTTTCCCTCGACGTGTTCATGGCCTGCGGGGATCTCGCCTGCACCCGGGCCAAGCTGGATGCGCGCGCCGCCGACCAGGCCAGCGGCCGGCTGTACGACAAACTGTTCGTGCGCCACTGGAACGTGTGGATGGACGGCCGCCGTTCGCAGTTGTTCATGGCGACGCTCACCGCCAACGGCCGGCTCGCGGCCGACCCCGTATGGCTCACCAAGGGACTGGATGGCGACGTGCCTTCGAAACCGGACGGCGACGACAGCGAGTACACCCTCTCGCCGGACGGCAAAACCGTGTATTTCGATGCCAAGACCGGCGGCTCCCATGAGGCGTGGACTACCAACTTCGATATTTATTCCGTGCCAGCCGACGGCTCGCAGGCGCCCAAGGACCTCACGTCAAAGAATCCCGCCTGGGACGGCTTTCCGCTGGCATCGCCCGACGGCCGCACGCTCTTCTACCTCGCCATGAAATCGCCCGGCTTCGAAGCCGACCGTTTTGCCATCATGGCGCGCGATCTCGCCACCGGTGCGACGCGCGAGGTGGATCCGCATTGGGACCGCAGCGCCGGCGCGTTGCAAATCTCGGCCGATGGCTCAACGCTTTACACCACGGCCGACGATGAGGGCAATCATCCGCTGTTCGCAGTGAATATCGCCGATGGGCAAGTAAAGCGCCTGCTCGGTGACGGTACGGTGTACGGCTTCGACGCCGTCGGCAATCGCATCCTCGCGGCACGTGCCGACTTCCAGCATCCGACAGACCTTTACACCCTCACGCCGCAGGGCACGGACCTCGCACAGGTCACGCATTTCAACCAAGCGCGCCTCGCGGACATCCGTTTCGCCAAGGCGCAGTGGTTCACCTTCAAGGGCTGGAGCGGCGATACGGTACAGGGCTACGTAATGCCGCCGGTGGATTACGTGCCGGGTAAAAAATATCCGGTGGCGTTTCTGATTCACGGCGGCCCGCAAGGTGCCTGGACCAACGAATTCCATTACCGTTGGAATCCGGAAACCTATGCCGGTGCCGGGTTTGCGGTCGTGGCCATCAATTTCCACGGCTCCACCGGCTACGGCCAGACGTTCACCAACGCCATCTCCGAGCACTGGGGCGACCGTCCGCTGATTGACCTGCAGAAAGGCTGGTCCGCGGCGCTCAAAACATTTCCGTTCCTGGACCGTCATCGCGCCTGCGCGCTGGGTGCGAGTTACGGCGGCTACATGGTCTATTGGATCGCGGGCGTGTGGAACAAGCCATGGAAATGCCTGGTGGATCACGACGGCGTGTTCGACACGCGCACCATGTACTACGCCACCGACGAGCTGTGGTTCGAGGAGCACGAGAACGGCGGTACGCAGTACCAGCATCCGGCCAACTACGAGAAATTCAACCCGCTGGATCATGTGAAAGCCTGGCGCGTGCCGATGCTGGTGGTGCACAGCAATCACGACTACCGCATCCCGCTGTCACAGGGATTGAGTGCGTTCACCGCGCTGCAACGCCGCGGCATTCCCAGTGAATTTCTCAACTTCCCCGACGAGACGCATTTCGTCTCCAAGCCGCAGAACAGCGTGCTCTGGCATCGCACGGTATTGGACTGGCTGAAGCGCTGGACAGAGAAATGATTTACAAATCGCAATGACTTTGGTGGGAGCGGCCGTACCGGCCGCGATAATCGCTGCGGGCGGAGGTGAGGGTCCGATCACGGCCCTTTCATATTACGCCGCCGCTAAATCCAGACCCGCCGCGCTCCGCGCCCAGACATAGTCATATACGCGCGATGCGATGCCCTCGGTCTCAACGTCGGTGAAGGGCGGGCGCGGCAGTGACTCATAAAGCCGGTCCAGGATAAAGACCCTCACTTGCGCTTGCGTAGCCGCATTTTTTACCCATGCCGGCATCGGCGCGAGCAGTTTGCGCAAAGACGCCAGCAGACCGCGACTCGCCTGCTTCAGTCGCTCACGGTCCCTCTGACCGAGTTTGTCCTTGAACAGCAAATCGAACAACGCCAGTTCGTCATCGCTCAGCCCCTCTTCGGCGGCACGCTTCTGCTCGACATCGAGACTGGCGGCAAGCGCAACGAGTTGCGCAAACGTGTCCTCGACAGTGGCTCGGTCCTTTTCGCGGTTGTAGTCGGCGATGATTGCCTGATATTTCTTGTAGTAATCCATGCGCATCGGATTGCGCGCGAGCATTTGGGCCAGCTTCTTCTCGATGACGTCCCGGATATCCTGCAGCGCTGCGTGTTTGCGGCGCACCTTGCTCGCAAACTCCTTGTGCAGCCTGTCGAAATCAATCCGGCTCAGGTCAACCGTGAGCCCTTCGGCGTGATCCGCGCCCGGCGCAGCCGCTCGAATCGCCTCGTTCACGATTCGGTGCAGCGTTTTGAGCAAGTCGGTCACGTCCGCCGTGTCGCGGCGATCCTGTAACTTCTTGTAGATGGCCTCTATATTGTCGTGGCGTTCAGCATACGCGAGAGCGCTCGGCTCCATCAGCAACGCCTTGAAACGATTGAATACTTCGCGCGCCATGATTTCAAACCGGCGCTTGGCTTCATCGGAGGTATAGACCGCGTCCACCGCATCGCGCAGGGCTTCGATGCGATCAAACCCGGCCGCTCCTTTTAGCCGTTCGGCATCGAATCCAAGGTCAAGCAGGTGCTTCTCGGCCGCCTCGATGGCCTGTTCAAGGCTGGCCACCATCTCGGCAATCGGCGCGACCACGTCATCGTCGCTTTCATCGTCACCCAGCGCGTATTGGGCCAGTGCCTGGCGCAGGCTTTTAAGCATGCCATTGTAATCCACAATCACCCCGCAATCCTTGCCCGGGAACACGCGGTTGGCGCGAGCGATTGCCTGCATCAGGTTATGGGCTTTCATCGGCTTGTCTATGTAGAGCGTCCCAAGACACTCCACATCAAACCCGGTCAGCCACATTGCACAGACGATCGCAATGCGAAACGGATGCGTGGGATCCTTGAAGGCGTCATCCACCGGTACGCGCTTGCCATCCGGTGTCTGAAAACCGGTCTTCATCACCATGCGATGCCGGATGATTTCAAAGCCCCATTTGCGGAAATCCCGCACCTCGTTTTGCGCTTCGCTGATGACGATCTCGATGATCGTGCTCTCCATCCAGTCTGCCTGGCTGCGCAGGCTGTCGCGTTCCGCCGCCAGACGTTCGCGGCTGTCCGGATCGGCGGTGGCGGCCAATTCCGCTTCCTTTGCCGCGATAAGCGCCCGCACTCTGGCAAGCTTGGCCTGCCAGCGCGGCTGGATGCGCTGAAACATGCGCGCGCAGGTGATCTTGTCAATGCACACCAGCATGGATTTGCCGGTCTGCCAGCGGGTGGTGCAATGCTCCACGAAATCGGCGGCCAGCTTGTCCAGCCGGTCATCGGCGGTAATCACCTCGTAGTCCTTGCCGAGCAGTTTTTCCAGCAGCGCCTGCTGGTCCGGATCGAGGTCCGCCTGCTCGACCGCATCCGCAATGCGGTCGTTGAGATCGAGCCGGGCGAGCCCGAGTTTCTCGCCCCGGTTCTCATACACCAACCTGACCGTGGAGTGATCTTCTTCAGAGCGCCTGAAGTCGTAGCGCGAGACATAGCTGCCGAATATCCGCTTGGTCAGCTCGTCGTGTTTGAACAGCGGCGTGCCGGTAAAACCTATGAACGAGGCATTGGGCAGCGCCAGTCGCATGTTGCGAGCGAACTTGCCGGCCTGCGTGCGGTGTGCCTCATCGGAAATCACGATGATGTCATTGCGCTCGCTGTAGGGCTCGGTCACCGGCTGGTTGAACTTGTGGATCAGGCTGAACACATAACGGTGATCGCCCTGCAGAATTTCCCTGAGCGCCTTGCCAGAAGCCGCACGCGGCACCTTGGCATCGATCACACTGCAACCAATGAATGTCCGCCAGATCTGATCGTCAAGATCTTCGCGATCCGTCATCACCAGAAAGGTAAAGTTGCCGGGCACCACGCGCCGCACCTTCTCCGCGAAAAAAATCATCGAGTAGGACTTGCCGCTGCCCTGCGTGTGCCAGAACACGCCGAGGCGGCCGAGGTCGGGGTGCGCGCGCTTGATGAGCGACATCTTGTCATCATCGGCATCGTGCGTCGCCAAGGCTTGCGCGCGCGGCGCCTTCGGCTGCGGCTCGTCGGCGGCCTTGAGGAATTCCGGCTTCGGCACCCGATACTCGACCAATCGCTCGCCTGGTGGAAAGCGTTTTTTCAATGCTTCCTGCCATACGACGGATGCGACCGCTCGATTCACGCCCAGCACCTGATGGTTGCGCGCCACGATCTTGCGCGTACCGCCGGCGCGGCTGTCATCGAACAGAATGAAGTTCTCGACCAGATCGAGCAGCCGGTCCCTGGCCAGCATGCCGTCGAGCAGCGCCTCGGCATCCAGGCGCGCCTTGTCGCTTTCGGCGTTGCGCTTCCATTCGAGGAAATGTTCCCATTGGCTGGTGATGGAACCGTAGCGTGCCTGATCGCCGTTGCTCACGACCAGAAAAGCGTTGTGATAAAAGGCGTGCGTAATGCTGTGTTCAGACAAGTAATCCGTCAGATTGTCGTCAAAGCCGGCGCGGATATTGCGATACACAGCCTTGAGTTCGATGAACACTAGCGGCAGGCCGTTCACGAAGCACACCAAGTCGGCGCGCCGGTTGTAGTGCGGCACGCGCACGCCCTGAATTTTCAGTTCACGCACGGCGAGAAAGCGGTTGTTGCTTACGTTGCGGAAATCAATTACTCGCGCGTGTGAGCGCCGCACTTCGCCACCCAGCTCGCGCCACTCAACCGGCACGCCGCCCCGGATAAAGCCGTAAAACTCGCGGTTGTGCTGGAGCAGCGAGCGTGCAAAATCAATTTCGGTCAGCTTTTCGACCGCCTGTTCACGCACTGCTTCCGGCAATTCCGGATTCAGGCGCGCAAGCGCAGCTCTCAGGTCGCGCGCCAGTACGACATCGCGTTCGCTGGCCCTGCCAAGCGTCCCCTGCGGTCCGAACGTCTCGTTGTTGTACGCGTAGATGCTGTCCCAACCGAGCGCCTTCTCCAGATGCTCGGCGAAGGTCTGCTGGACCAAGCGGTCTTCGCCGTTGATGTCGGTGATCATGCGCCCACAGCTCCGACCGCCCGGGCGATGCGCAAGAGCAGCGCAAACGCTCGATCAAGATCGAACCCGGCAAAGTCTGCCGGCCGCAGCACGGGGCGCAAGTCCGTTTCAATCTGGCTGCGCAGCCTGTCGAGCCGGGCGTGCGTCATATCCACCGGACCCGTATCCCGCACTGCGAGCTTCTGCCTGACGAGCGCCAACAGGTGTTTGTCGTCCGGATTGAAGCGGCTATTGAGTGCGGCATGATCAATATCAAAGAAGTCGCGGATGGCAGGCTCTAGGCGCGCCAGGGCGGCGCGCGCTTTTTCAGCCATCGCTTCGCGCGCTGACAGGCACGCCAGCGAGAACGGCCGCAGCTGAGATTCACCGGAAACCGGATCGAGCAACAAAGTATTGGTCTTGCCGATAACGCGGCTCTCCAGCAAGGGCTCCCGCAGGCCGATCTCGATCTTGATGGATTCAGCATGACCATCGAGCAGCGACTTGTACGTCAATGCCGCTACGTACTGCTTCGACTCGTTCGCGCCACGTAAAGGTTCGCTAACCCCGACGACTCCGAGTGCCGCGGTCAGGCCGGCCAGAGCGGCGCCCGCAGCCTTCGCGGCGCGCGAGCGCTCGGCGCGGGTGGCGTCCTCGGGCATTGGAACCGAGAAGTCGAGGTCCTCGCTCAACCGATAAAATCCGGCGTGAACCTTGGCGAGGCAGGTACCGCCCTTGAATACCAGGCCGGGAGCTTGCGCAGCGAGATACTGGAGCACCAAGGAGCAGAAATAGTCCTTCTCGATGAGCCGTGGATCGAAACCGGTTTGCGCGGCCGTATAGGTCACAGCCTCGCGGAACAGCGTCACATCATCGTGGGGGCGGATTGGTGGCGCATCAATCGAGCGCATTCATCACCACTCCCCAGCGCCGGTTGAGCGTGCCGCGTTTGGGGCGGCCCGGATTGAAGGCGATGGATCCGCGTGTTTCCGGAACCGCGCGGGCGAGCCGATTGACCGCTGCGGCCGGCGCGCCGAGTTCATCGAGCAGCGCGCCCATCCGGCGCGTTGTCGCGACATCGCCGTAACGCAACGTCACCCGTACCAACTCTGCAGTGCTTACCCGCTTGCTCGCCAATTCGGTCTCGATCCAGCGGAACGCGCGCGGCAGACTGCCGAAACGCGACCAGTCGTAAACCGCGTCCACCAGCGTGCGTGCGCGCGACGACCAGCGGGCCGCGACACCATCCGATCCGGTTACCGTTTCCGTGTCGCCGAGACGCTTGTCGGCCACCTTGATGAGCATCAGCGCAACCGCACCTACGACCCGCGTACCCGAGATCCGGTTGTTATAGGCATAAACACGCGTCGGCACTTGGCCGTCGAATCCATAGCGGTTGAAGGCATTGGGGCCACAAATCTGATAGGAGCCTTTGCGATCCACCAGTACGGCGTCGAGTGCGAGCGCTTCGCTCGGCGTCCATGCGCCGCCGAGAGGGAGCCGGTCGGGGACCAAGTAGAGGCCGGGACGGACTCGGGCAATGAGCTTGCCTCGCGCCATGCGCCGGAACAGCTCGCGCTCCTGAAGCAGCGACAAGCGCAGCGGCCCGGTCAGCTCGCCGGTGCGCACCAGCCGCTGCCTACGCATCTGGAGATAGGCGAGCATCTGGCTTTCCTGGCGGCCGAGGCTGGGTTTCATGCTCTGCATACTATTTCGTCTGGATGGCTTGTCAAGCCATCGTCAAGAAATGGAATGCAAGACGCGATCAGTTAGCAACTGTCGCTGTTGATGCCAGTGATCACAAGGAAACTTGCGCACCGAGAGCGGCGCTGCTCCATGGCCAATCCGCCGGCTCCGTTGCCAGCCCTGCAGCCACGGGATTGTTCTCAATGTATGCCACGACCGCGTGAAAATGCCGCTCATCACGCACATACCGGTCCCAGTAATCCCTTTGCCACAGCGCCCGCGAGCGTCGCACTTGGGAGTGCCCCGCTCGGGAGTGGCACACCGGGAGCGCTGCGCCCCGGCGTAGCATTCGTGGGGCCGAACGAAGCGCGTATCGCTTCATCGGGAGCACCGCTGGGAACGCGGCGCCCTGGCGCCGCATTCCTGGACTCGCGTGAAGCGCGCATTGCTTCATTGGGAGCGCCGCGCCCCAGCGCGGCGCTCCCAGGACCCTTCTCTTGCTATCGCTCATACCGCAATCTCCCCATTCATCGACCGCAGCGGCAGGGCACAGGAATAGTCCGCGCGCGTCTGCTGGACGAGACGGTCTTCATCGTTGATACCCGTGATCGCCATGGCACTATCCGTTCTTGTAGATCACTGCCAAAGCGCGACGCGCGAATCCTAAGAGTTCGCTATCAACGACTTGAACGGAATCGGCACCCGGATTGGTATCATGATGAAACTGGCGGGCGTAGTCGTTGATCTCCAGCAGTTCCTGCGCAAGAGGGCGAATGTTGATCAACGGTCCAGTCGTCGCTGGATCGATCGCTAATGCGACGATCTGCCCGAATAGGAGCTTCCTCGGAATCGCTCCCGGAAACCTGCGGTAGTAGTAACCCTCCAGCAAGGGGCGGATCGCTTTCGCCACATCACGCGAACTTGGGGACGGCTTGCCATCAACAAAATCAGCCACGAGCTTGTGATGCCAGTAGTAGTCCGACGAACACATGTCATCGATATCGCAGGGCGCGAAAACGGAGTACCCGTTCTGGACCCGCTTGAGAGCGAGGATAGTAAGCGGAACAGGTGTTGGTTTCAGATCCCGCAGCCGGTCGCGGAAATCGCGAACAAAATAAGCATCGTGCGAGAGAAGCACTAACTGATGGCATTCCGTAGCCAGACGCGCAATCAACTGCTTGCTCTCTTGCCGACGATTACGGTCCAGGCTCGATACCGGATCGTCGAGAACGACAATTGTGTCCGCGAGATTCGGGTCAGCACGGAGGCGCGCCACGAAAAACACGAAGGCAAGCGTCCGCTTGTCCGCTTCACTCAACGTGCTGGCGAAGCCGTGCCCGCTAGCAAGATCGGCGCGGGAGCCCAGTTTCACCGACTTGTTCCTGATCCGAAGGTCGAACTCCGTCCTCGGCTCTCCGGTACTGCCCACATACGTGGGTTTCAGTTGCTCGATCGCGAACTCTGCGCCAAATGAATTCAGAAGCTGATTGATCGCACCTTGGTACTGGGAGAGCGTCGTCTGCATGAGCGCGTCGATTTGGTCCCGAGCTTTTGTCTTCTCGCCCTCCAACTTCTTCCGCTCCGTCTCAGCCAACGCATAGGCGGCGGCCGTGGTGATGGTGTCTGGCAATTGCCGACGTTGTGCCGCCTCCAGCTGCTTGATTGCCGCTTCCAAGATCCCTAAATTCTCGGTCGCCAGTTTTGTCTTGAATTCAGCGATTTGCGTTGCGACCTCCTGCACTTCCTGGTTATACTTTGCGATCTGGGAATTGATGGCGCCAAGGGCAACCTCTACCACCCTCAGTTCCTCTGGGGTGCCAACCGCGAGCATCGGCTGCTGCCGCTTGGTGGCAATTAGGTCCAGGACGGTCGTCCGAACGGTAGTGAGTGCATTGCGTAGTGCGGCAGCATCAAGGACTGGCGCGATGAGATTGAGCTGATCCGTCCACGCCTCGATCCGCGCAACATTCGTTGCGTAAGCGGCTTCAAGGGCGTCGACCTTTGCGTCACCCAATGCTGCCGCTGCCATGAATTCTAGAGCCGCAACGTCTGCCTTCAGCCCTTCGTACGCCGCATTGAAGTACGACTGATAGGCCTTGATTAGGCTCAGCCCTCCGATGGCCTGCCCACAGAACGGGCAGTCGTCCTCAGTTGCATAGGCTTGCCCGCTGCTTACCCATGCCTCGATGCCAGGATGGGCGTGCTTTGCGAGGTGCGCTTTCACCTCGGCTTCGGCGCCCTGCTCGACGTCCGCTAGCGTCTTTCCCAGCAGACTGAATGCTCCGTACACGTCGAACTGCAAAGCCTGAAGCGAGGCAGGGGACTGTCGAGTGCCTAGCTGCTGGGCGCTCTTCGCTGCCTCTATGTGCTTACGCAGAGCGTCGATCTGTGCCTGCGCATCCGGCACGGGCCGCAGCGCAATGAACTCCTTGACCGTATAGGGAGACGCCAAACCCCCAAGCGTCTTCTCTGCTGCGGTCCGAATCGTTGTTTGATCCTTGATCGATTGCGATAGCTGCTCGACTTGCTTCTTCAATGCGACGGTCCTATCCCCGAGAGCGAACTCGAGTAGCGCCTGCCGCTGATCGGGCCGAATCTCGAATCCCGAGTAAACGTTCTGCTCGACGAACTCTGAGTCGAACACGGCGATGGCGGGTGGATTACCCGTCCATACATTCGCCTTGAACTCAATGTGCGCCCCGGTCGAAAGCAGCAGATCGACCACCGGCGAATCGGCCGAATCAAGGGTCTTCCGGGCGTTCATGCGCCCAGCGTCGCGCAGCTGGCACGCCCTGATAGCAGCCGCGAGTGCCGACTTCCCGCGACCGTTATCCGCGTAGATTGCCGTCACACGCCCAAAGTCGACAGTGCCCGCTGCACATGCGTCGCGGAGCAGGCCCAAATTCTGGAACTTAATGAGCTTCTTGATCATGGCGTTAGACAGCGATCTCCCCGCTCATCAGGCGCGGCAGCAGCAGGTCGCGGGCGGCGCGGAGTTTGCGGTTCAGATTGCGCAGAGTAGATATTTGCTCAAATACCGATTTCGCACACGTCCCGAATTCCTGGACTAACGAGCGTTTCGGCAAAAAAATCTCCTGGACCTTCAAGTACTTGAAATGACGCGCGTAAAAATAGTTTGAGAGATCAATCTCCTTCAACGCGAGGTAGAGATATTCAGTACTGATCCGATCATCGTTCGGGAAGATAAGCTGTGTACCGTCTGCACCACGGGCAAACTCGAAGTCCACGTATTTCAGTGTGCGGGTGTGGTCGCCAAAGACAACTATCGGCAACGGTGCTGAGTATGCAGCATCAGTGTTTTCAGTGTAACCGCCGATGAATTCTGCTGATTGATCCACGCAGGGAATCGGGCCGTCTGGCAGATATTCCTCCTTGGGCACTCTCGGTTTCGCCTCAATCTTCGCAAGAAGATTGGCTACCGTACAACGCTCCCACCCCTCCGGCACGCCGTTGGTGATGCGGGTGTGTTCGTGGCCGGGGAAGCGGAGGCGGACGAACCATTCGCGGTAGAGCTGCCGTGCCGCGTCCTCCAGCAGCGCCATCCGCCGCCGGTTGTTCTCGATCAGGTCGTCGTAGGCGGAGAGGATGTCGGCAATGCCTCGCTGTAGATGCAATGGCGGGATCGGGATTTCAATCTGCTTCAAGTGAACCGGCCCAAAATTTTGCTGAACGCCCCCTACTGCGAACGCCCTAATCAATGCTTGAAAAAGTGGCGACCGCAGAAAGGCGAAAAGGTATCCGTCATGAAGCGTCTCCGGATCTTTGGAACAAAAGCGAATGACACTTGTATTCATCATCAGCGGTAGGTGCTCGGCCCGGATTCGGGCGACCTTGCCAAGCGTTCCGGAACTCGACAAGACGATGTCACCGTCACTTATTTCAAAATGTCGATAGCGGGCCTCAAACTCAGATTGAGATATGAACTTGTCGGTGTTCGATACATCAATTGTCCCGTCAAGCAGGATGTTCGTACCGTTAATGACCTTCATTCCTTCTTCGGTCCATTGCCAAGCCCGAAGGCCAGGCCCTTCTTGAAAGAAGACGACATCCGGTAGTTTCCGTACCTGAACCACATCGGTCGTCATGCCCCCAACTCCTCGAAGTTCTCCTGAATCTTCGCCGCCAGCTCCGCCGCTTCCTTGTTGAGATCGGCGAGTTCGGTGTGGATGTCGCGCAGGGTTTGCTCGAAGTCGAAGTCTTCGTCTTCCTCGGGCGGCGCGACGCCGACGTAACGGCCGGGTGTGAGGCTCCAATCGGCGGCTTCGATTTGCTTCACGTCCACGAGCTTCACCAAGCCCGGTACGGCTTCGAGTTCGGCGTTCGGAAAGCGATCCTGCAGCCAAGTTACCTGCCGATGGAAATACACGGCCTGCTTCAACTGCGAGACGGTGGTTTTGCGTGCGTCGTCGAGTTCTTTTATCAGCTTGTTCGCGGCGCGGCGATCGAAACTCTCACCCCCGCTCTCTCCCGAGGGGAGAGGGGGAAGATTGGCGGCGAGGTCGGCAACACGCGCGCTGAGCTTGTAAACGAGGTCCACCTGTTTGATGAGACCGCGCAGCGCCTCGGCGATGGGATCGAATACCTTGCGCGCCGCGTGCTGAAGCTCGTTCGTGCGGGGCAAAGCCTTCGCATACTTCTGGGTGAAGGCAGCCAAGTTCGCAAGGAGCGGCTTCGCGTCAGCTTCGTACAGCGCGACGGCTTCACGCAGTTCGTTCATGGCATCGGCCAGTGCCTGCCGTTTTTCAGCGTCGAGGTCGTTCTGCTTCGTCACAGCCTTCGAGAGTGCATCGAAATGCCTGCGCAGGCCGGCGAGCGTAGCCTCGAATGGCGCCAGCGCATTCGGAATAGCCGTGCTCTCGGTGCAGACGCGGGCGAGATAATCCTGTACCAGCGCGAGGAAGCGTTCCCGCTGCCCGCGATAAAGCCACACGATGGCCGCGAGGTTCCGCATCTGCTCGGGCGAAAAGTCGTAAATCTTGCGCGTGACCTTGCGATAGACATTGCGGGCGTCGAGCATCAGCACCTTGTCGCAGCGTGCGGGCGGCTTGGCGCGGTCGAAGTGCCAAAGCTCGCAGGGCACCGTGCGGGTGTAAAAGAAATTGGAGCGGATCGAGATCATCACGTCCACGTCACCGGTCTCGATGAGCTTTTTCCGGACTTCCTTTTCTCCGTGGCCGGCGCTCGAAGCCTGTGAAGACATCACGAAGCCGGCGCGGCCTTTTGCGCTCAGGTAGCTCCAGAAGTAGGAAATCCACAAATAATTGCCGTTGCTGACTTTCTTCTGCTTGTTGACGCCGGGCAGGCCGAAGGGCAGGCGCGGGTCGCCCTTGATGCGCTCGGCGTCCACCAGATCCACATTGAACGGCGGATTGGCCATCACGTAGTCGCACTTGCCGACGAGGGTGTGCTGATCTTCGTAGTAGGTGATGGCCTCGGCAATCTTGCCTTCGAGCCCATGCACAGCGAGGTTCATCTTGGCGATGCGGATGGTGTCGCGGTTTTTCTCCTGGCCGTAGAAGACCACCTTCTTGGCGGTGTCGCCGCCCGCCTGCTCGATGAAATGGCTGGACTGCACGAACATGCCGCCCGAGCCGCAGGCCGGGTCCAACACCGTGCCGTGGTCCGGTTCGATGACATTGACGATGGTCTGCACGAGCGAGGACGGCGTGAAGAACTCGCCGTTGTCGTGCGCCTTCTGCACGGAGAACTTGGCGAGGAAGTATTCGTAGATGCGGCCGAAGACATCGCCCGTGGCTTGCTTGATTTGCTCGCTGTTGAACAGACGCATCAGGTCTTCCAGCACCCTGGGTTCGAAAATGCCGTAGTCCTTGGGCAGGACTCCCTGCAGCGGCTCGAACCCGGCTTCTATGGCGGTCATCGCGTCGGTGACGAGCCGGGGCAGGTCCGCGCCGCTCACGGCCGCCCGCTGCATGATCCAGTCGTAGCGGCCCTGCTCGGAAAGGTAGAGAGCACGGCGCGCGATGTAGTCGGCCGGGAGGACTTTGCGTTTCGGCATCTTGCCGCCTGCCTGATCGGCCGCGATCTGGTGCGCGGCCGCCTCGAAGCGATTGGCCGCGTGACGCAGGAAAATCACGCCCAGCACCGGCATGAAGTAGTCGCTGGAGGTGAGCTTGGAATTGGCGCGTAGGTTGTCCGCCGCCGCCCAGAGATCGGCTTCGAGCTTTTCGATGTCTTTGAAAGCGTCGCCGGTCATGCCGTGCCGTATTGCCCTTCGATTATTTTTTTGCAGCCTGCATCATTACATATGTGCGGCAGTCGCGCATGTGCCGGTTGCCCTTGTATTCCCTCGCTCAGCGTCCCACCCGCTTTTGCAAATGCGGCGGGTAGCGGTCCCCCTGCACCTTGACTTCGGAAACAGCGCTTTCGATCCCGCGCAAATCAGCAGGCGTCAGCTCAATGTCCACGGCGCCGAGGTTCTCTTCGAGGCGACGGAGCTTCGTGGTGCCGGGTATCGGCACGATCCACGGCTTTTGCGCCAGCAGCCAGGCAAGCGCAATCTGGGCAGGAGTTGCGTGTTTGCCCGCCGCGATAGTGCGAAGCAGATCTACCAAGGCTTGATTCGCCTTGCGGGCCTCGGGCGTGAAGCGCGGTACGATGTTGCGGAAATCGTTGCGGTCAAACTTCGTGTTCTCATTGATGGCGCCGGTAAGAAAGCCGCGGCCCAAAGGACTGAACGGGACAAAACCAATCCCGAGTTCCTCGATCACAGGCAGGATTTCCCTTTCGGGCTCGCGCCACCACAGCGAGTATTCGCTTTGCAGCGCCGCGACCGGCTGCACCGCATGTGCTTTGCGGATGGTCTGCGCACCGGCTTCGGAAAGACCAAAGTACCGGACCTTGCCTTCCCGGATCAGGTCTTTCACCGCACCCGCGACCTCTTCGATCCGCACCTCCGGGTCCACGCGGTGTTGATAGAAGAGATCAATGTGATCGGTCTTGAGGCGCTTGAGTGAAGCGTCGGCCACTTCGCGGATATGCGTAGGCCGGCTGTCCACGCCGCCCTGCCCGCCCTGCGTGTCAACTTTGAAGCCAAACTTGGTGGCAATGATGACTTGATCGCGGATCGGCGCCAGCGCTTCACCGAGCAACGCTTCGTTCGTGTAGGGGCCGTAGATCTCGGCGGTATCAAAGAAAGTGACCCCACGCTCGAACGCCGCGCGGATCAGCCTGATCGCATCCTGCTTGTCCGCCGGCTGGCCATAGCCATGACTCAAGCCCATGCAGCCGAGGCCCAAGGCCGAAACCTCCAGGCCGCTGTTTCCGAGCGTTCGCTTTTGCACTTTCGTTGCCTCTGCCGAAAGCACAGTTTACAGATTCTTGACCACCGCCTCGGCAAACTGACTGGTCTTGACCTCTTTCGCGTTCTGCATCTGGCGCGCAAAGTCGTAGGTCACGACACCCGAGGCCACGGTCTTGGCATAAGCCTTCTGGATCAGCTCGGCGGCTTCCTGCCAGCCGATGTATTCCAGCATCATCACGCCCGAGAACAACAGCGAACCGGGATTGGCCTTGTCGAGACCGGCGTGCTTGGGTGCAGTGCCGTGCGTGGCCTCGAATACCGCGAGGTAATCGCCGATGTTGGCGCCGGGAGCGATGCCCACGCCGCCTACTTCCGCCGCCACTGCGTCGGAGAGGTAATCGCCGTTCAGGTTGGGCGTGGCGAGCACGCTGTATTCGGCCGGACGCAGCAGCATCTGCTGGAACATGATGTCGGCGATCATGTCCTTGATGATGATCTGCTTGCCGGTTTTGGGATTCTTGAACTGCATCCACGGGCCGCCGTCCAGAAGCGTGGCGCCGAATTCGTCTTTGGCGAGATCGTAGCCCCACTGGCGGAACGCGCCTTCCGTGTACTTCATAATGTTGCCCTTGTGCACCAGGGTCACGGAGCTGCGGTCGTGGTCAATCGCGTAGTTGATGGCCTTGCGGATCAGGCGCTTGGAGCCGAACGCCGATATGGGTTTCACCCCCAGGCCGGCATCTTCGAAGAATTTGGCCCCCAGTTCTTTGCGCAGGAAATTCGCCAGCTTCTTGTTCTGGTCGCTGCCCGCCTGATACTCGATGCCCGCGTACACGTCCTCGGTGTTCTCGCGGAAAATCACCACGTCCACCTCTTCCGGCTTTTTCAGCGGCGAAGGTACACCGGGATAATGCTTCACGGGCCGCACGCAGGCGTAAAGATCCAAGTCCTGGCGCAACGTCACGTTCAAGGAGCGGAAACCACCGCCCACCGGCGTGGTCAGCGGTCCCTTGATGGAAACCACCAGCTCCTTGATGGCCGCGAGGGTTTCGTCAGGGAAGTAATTGCCGTCGTAGAGCTTCTGGGCCTTCTCGCCCAGGTAAATCTCGCACCAGTGAATCTTGCGCTTGCTTTTATAGGCGCGCTCCACCGCGGCATCCCAGATCTTGAGCGAGGCCGGCGTGATATCCACGCCAATGCCATCGCCGATCACGTAGCCGAGGATGGGATTTTCCGGCACATTGAGTTTGTCGTTGACCACGGAGATCTTCTTGCCGTCGGCCGGCAGTTTGACGTGCTTGTAAGCCATGAGGATTCCTTTTATGAATTCGTGGGAAAGATTTGTGGGAGCGGCGATATTCGCCGCGATCTTCGCAGCAAGTATCGCGACGGGGACCGTCGCTCCCACAACAGGACTTTCCCTACAACAGACGGGAAATTAGCGTGCAGATTATACCGGAGCGGGCGCGATCAGTGGACCCTGCAATGCGAGTGTGCCCGAACGGCCGTGAATTTCTGCCATCACCACTTCATGCACCGGCAGGGATTTGCGATTGAGTGTTGCGGCCATATCGCGTGTCGCCACCATTTCATAGCCTTGCGCTTCCCAGCCGGCCAGCAGTTTCTCGAACACCGACATCAATGCTATGCCTTCCAGCTCTGCATGCAGTGTGTAAACGTGGCCGTGCTCCGGCGCACGTTCGGTAAGTTTGAGCACATGTTCCGCCACGTTTTCAACCGTTATGCCGTCGGTCCCCACCAATTCATCGAGCGTCGGCAAGGTAGTGGGCAGTTGCGGCACGTTGAACGTGCGCCCACTCATGCTGGGCAGAAAGGGACCCGTGCCACGGGTATCGCTGGCGTAATCGAGCCGGAACTGCTCCTGCAGCGCCAGCACGTGCGGGTTGATCTGCCAGCCGGCCGCGCCGAAGGTCTTGGGTGCCGCGCCAAATACCGCTCCAAAGCGTGCCACGGCTTTGCCGAATTCCCGCGCGGTCCAGTCGGCGTTGCGGCGTACGACAAAATCCTGCCAGCGGATATGGTCCCAGGTGTGGATGCCCACCTCGAAACCGGCGTCGCGCACCGCACGCATCGCTTCCGCACCCTGCACGCCGATGTCCGGCCCCGGAATCAGCGTCCCGTACATGAGGGTCTTGAGGCCATAATTGCCGGCCACATTGGTGCGCAGCACTTTCCTGAGAAAGCCGGGGCGCAGCAGTCGGCGCAGCGCACGGCCAGTGTTGTCCGGCCCGAGACTGAACAGGAACGTGGCCTGAGCTTTATGTTCTCGCAGGGCGGAAACCAGCGCCGGCACGCCTTGCAGCGTGCCGCGCAGGGTGTCCACGTCAATTTTCAGCGCTAGCTGCGGCATTTTTATTCAGGGGTACGCCGAATCGTGATCTTCATGCACAGCCAGCACGCGCATGAAATCGCCGTGTCGGTAAGCAACGCCACGGATTCTCTGGCTGATGCGGAATGAATACAGGGATTGGCCCGCGGGACCGGGGCGCGACTTGATTTTTTCCCAATGCAAGCCCTTGTCCTGATAAATCTGCTGCCAGGTCATCTGGACAATCTTGCGGAAGGTGCCCATGGCTTCCTTGAGCCCGCGTTCCGACAAGTGGTGCAGCGCGGCTTGTAAATCCGGATCACTGAGATCAAGCCGCGCTGTGGTCATGTGGCGCTATTTTTTCCTTCTTTTTGGCCGAATCAGCTCACGTTCCAAGACATCGAGATCGGCATCCTGTGGCGGCGTGTTTTCCGCCCGCCGGATGGAGCGGGTCAGTGCCGCAGCAGTCTTCGGCTCATGCAGCCACAGCTCGTCTTTGGGAATTACGGCCACGCCGGTAATGAGCCACTTCTCGTCACCCACCTCCTCGATGGTGATATGGCGACCGGCGTATTCCTTGCCCAATGAGATCTGGCCGTTTGTGCCGATGACCTTGAATTTTGCTGTATGCGCCATAAGGAATTTCCGTGCCGTACTAAGATACAAAGGCACGATAGCACGAATATAGTCCACAAACAAATACAGTGCGTCTGTGGCTTACACGCTCTCCTCCACCAGCCTGCGCGCCTCGGCCACGTCACCCTTGTAGAACTCGAAGATCCTGCGTAGCGCGCTCTGCATGTCCACCTTGGGTTCCCAGCCAAGTTCCTTGCGGGTATGGTCCACGTTGGGCACGCGGTTTTCGACGTCCTGGTAGCCCTTGCCGTAATAATCGTCGGCTTTCACGTTCAGCAATTTCACCTGTTTGGCGCTGTCTCGGTACTCGGGAATGCTCGCGGCGATCTCCAGCATCATGTCTGCCAGTTCCTTGACTGAATAGCTGTTCACCGGATTGCCGATGTTGTAGATGCGCCCCTTGGCCACGCCGTCCTTGTTTTCGATGATGCGCATAAGCGCATCCACGCCGTCGTCTATATATGTGTAAGCGCGCTTGCGCGCGCCGCCGTCCACGAGCTTGATGTTCTCGCCGCGCACGATCTGGCCAAGAAACTGGGTGACCACGCGTGAGCTGCCTTCCTTGGGCGTGTAAATGGAATCCAGACCCGGCCCGATCCAGTTGAACGGCCGGAACAGCGTGAAATCCAGGCCCTGCTTGCTGCCATAGGCCCAAATGACGCGATCCATGAGCTGCTTGGAGCAGGAGTAAATCCAGCGCTGCATGGGAATCGGCCCGAGGATCAGCTCTGAGGAGTATGGATCGAAGCCCAGATCGCGGCACATGCCGTACACCTCTGAGGTCGAGGGGAACAGCACGCGCTTTTTGTATTTCACGCAATATCGCACAATCGGCAAGTTTGCCTCGAAGTCCAGTTCGAACACGCGCAGAGGATCCTGCACGTAAACCGCCGGGGTCGCGACGGCCACCAGCGGCAGTACCACGTCGCACTTGCGCACGTGGTACTCGACCCATTCCTTGTTGATAGTGATGTCGCCCTCGAAGAAATTGAAACGCTTGCGGCCGATCAGGTCTTCCACCTTGCTGGTGAACATGTCCATGCCATGGACTTCCCAGTCGGTCGTCTCGAGTATGCGCCGGCTCAGATTGCTGCCGATGAAGCCGCTCACGCCCAGAATCAGGATTTTCTTCACGCTTGATCTCCTAAAGACAATGATTGATTGCCGCAATGTTCCGCCATGCGCGCCGCATCCATGGCCACGCCATCGAGTTCCAACACCACCACTTCGATACGCATGCCATCGCCGCAGTCCGCGTAACACCGGCCCTCTTCGACATACAGCGTCGGCCGCGGGTGGCGCGCCGCCTCGCCGGCATAATGGCTGCGCAGAACCCGGAGCGGCTTGCACTCGGCGGTGCTGAACGCGCCGGGATACGGCGGCGCGACGGCGCGCACGAGGTTATGCACGGCCTGCGCCGGCTGTCGCCAGTCAATGCGCCCGTCCTCGGGACCGCGCCGGCCGAAATAGCTGCCGGCCTTCAGATCCAGCGGCCGACGCGGCGCCCTACCGGCAAGCAAAGCCGGCAGACAGCGATCGAGCACCACCTCGGCGGCCACCGTCACCTTGTTGAACACTTCAATGGCGGCATCGTCGGGCAGGATCGGCACCGCCTGCTGGTCCACGAGATCGCCGGCATCCGGTTTGGCTTCCATATAGTGCAGGCTGGCGCCGGTTTCGCGCTCGCCGTGAATGATCGCCCAGTTCACCGGCACGCGGCCACGGTACTTCGGCAGCAGCGAGCCGTGCATGTTGAGCGCGCCGCGGCGCGCGACTGCGAGCAGCGGCGCCTTCAACATGAAGCGGAAATAAAACGAGAACAGGAAATCCGGCTTGAGCGCCGCGATTTTGGCCACGAATTCCGGTGCATTGGGATTTTCCGCAATGACCACCGGCACGTGGTTGAGTTCCGCCAAGCGCCGCACGCTCCCGAACCAGATGTTCTCGCGCGGATCATCCTCGTGCGTGACCACCAGCGACACCTTGACGCCGTGCGCCAGCAGCACCGACAGGCAGCGCACCCCGACGTTGTGGTAGCCGAATACGACGGCAGTAGCGTTCTTCCGTGCCGTCATTTCGCAGGCCTATTCGGCAAATCCTCCCTACCCCTCTTTGCAAAAGGGGGGAGCGCGCTTTGCGCGCGGGGGGATTTTTCGCAGATGTCCGTTTTGCCGGGTACGCCGGAAGACACATCAATCATCTTGATTCTTCTTTTCCAAAATCGCGCGCACCAGATAGCGTGGCCGACGCTGGACTTCCTGGTAAATGCGCCCCACGTACTCGCCGAGCAAGCCGATACCAAAGAGCGCAATCCCGATCAGGAAGAAGGCGATGGCGAACAGCGTGAACACGCCCTGCACCTGCGGGCCCTCGACGAGGCGATCTACCACCATGTAAACGACCAGAATGCCGGCCAGAATCGTGATGATGAAACCCGTGATGGAGAAGATCTGCAGCGGCATCACCGAAAAACCGGTGACCAGATCGAAGTTCAGGCGGATGAGCTTGTACAGCGAATATTTGGAACGCCCGGCCTGACGCTCGTTGTGCTCGACCTCGATCTCCACCGGCTTGGTGGCGTACAGGTAGGCGAGTGCGGGAATGAAGGTGTTGAGCTCGCTGGTATTGTTGATGGCGTCAATCACCTCGCGGCTGTAGGCGCGCAGCATGCAGCCCTGGTCAGTCATGCGCACACGCGTGATGCGTTCGCGCAGCCGGTTCATCATGTGCGAAGCCAGCTTGCGCCATGCGGCATCCCGGCGCTTGCGACGGATGGTGCCGATGTAATCGTAGCCTTCATCCATCTTGGCAAGCAGATTGCCGATTTCCTCGGGCGGGTTCTGCAAGTCGGCATCCAGAGTAATCACGCGCTCGCCGCGCGTGGCGCTGAATCCGGCGAGGATCGCGGCGTGCTGCCCGAAGTTGCTCTGCAACAGCACCACGCGCGTCACGTCCGGGCGCTGGGCGAACTGCGCACGCAACAGCGCGGCCGAGCGGTCATGACTGCCGTCGTCCACGAACACGCATTCATAGCGACGCCCAAGCGCATCCATGGCCGGATACAGGCGCGCGAACAGCGTCGGCAGCGATTCTTCCTCGTTATACACGGGAATCACCACCGATACCTGCGGAATGCCTTGCAATTTGTTTGCCATGCTTGATCCGTGTCAACCCATCTCGAGGCAGGTGGCCAGCGCTGCGCGCACGCGTTCCACGTCGGCAAACGCCATGGCCGGAAACAGTGGCAAGGTCACGGTTTCCAGGCCGATACGCTCGGCATTGGGGAACTGGCCTTCGCGGTATCCCATGTTCCGGTACAAGCTGAACTGATTGAGCGCCTGATAGTGGATGCCCAGGCCGATGCCGCGCGCGTGCATGCGCTCACGCAAGGTCTTGCGGTCCGGGCAGACGCGATTGTAACGCGGCAACAGCGTGAACATGTGCCAACTGTGGCCCTGATCGCCGCGCGCCGGCACCACGCCCAGTTTCTCGTCGCCCAGCAGGTCAAAATAGCGGTAGGCCAGTTCCCGGCGCTTTTTGTTGAATTCATCCAGATGCTTCAACTGACCCAATCCAACCGCCGCCGCCACATCGGTCATATTGTGCTTGCTCGCGGGCCGGGTCACGTCCATGGTGCCGTCACTGTGCTTGGTGATGCCATGGAAACGCAGGATTTCGAGTTGCCGGATTTCCCCGGCATCGGCCAGCGACACCGCTCCGCCTTCGATGGTGGTGAGATTCTTGTTGGCGTGGAAGCTGAACACCACGAGATCGCCGAAGGAGCCGATCTTGCGTCCTTTATATGCCGTACCGATGGCCTGGGCCGCGTCTTCCACCACGCGCAGTCCGTGTTTTTTGGCAAGCGCGTACACCGCGTCGAGGTCCGCGGCCAGGCCGTTCAGGTGCACCGGCATGATGGCGCGGGTTTTTGAAGTAACAGCGGCGGCGGCCTGATCCATATTCAACGCGCGGGTCTTGAGGTCCACGTCCACGAGCACCGGTTTCGCGCCGAGACGCAGTGCCACGTTGGCGGACGCGGCAAAGGTCATCGCCGGCACGATCACCTCGTCGCCGGGCTTCACGCCCGCGATCACCAACGCCTCTTCGAGCGCGCCGGTAGCGTGCAGGAAACTGCGTACCTGCCGCCCGCCGCCCAGATACTCGGCCAGGCTCTTTTCGAACTCGGCCACCTTCGGTCCGGTGGTAATCCAGCCGGAACGCAGCACCTCGGCCACGCTCTCGATGGTTTCTTCGTCAATGCTCGGGCGGGTAAACGGCAAATATTCAGGCATGGCGCATTTCAGCCTTTGGCCACCAGATACACGCCCACGATGATCACCGCGATGCCGGTGATGCGCACCGCGGAGAGCGCTTCGCCCAGCAGCAGCCAGGCGGCAACTGCGGTCACGACGTAGCCCAGCGACAACATGGGATAGGCGATGCTCACCGGCACGCGCGACAGGGCCAGGATCCACACCACCACGCTCACCACGTAGCAGGCCAGGCCGCCGAGAATGTGCGGCTCGAAGGCGAGTTTCCAGCCGGCCGCCATGATGGTGGCAAGCTGCAGCTTGATCACACCCATGTGCTGCACGCCCGCCTTGAGCAGCAGTTGCGCGGCGGCGTTCAACAGCACGCCGGTAATCACCAACAGGAAACTGATAAGGTTCATGGTTTCTTCACCGCCACGCGCTCCGGATCCCGTCCGATGATTTGCATGGGTACGCCTTTGTTCTGCAGCACAGCATAAGTGGCCACCGGCATCACCGCCAGTGCCTGCGGGTCACTCTGCCAACGACTTATAAAGGTATCCAAGTCCGGAATCCACTGCTGCGGTGCCCGTTGGATGCCGTAATACAGTTCGCCCTGGTAGGCAACCAGCGTGAGGGTGCGCTTGAGATAAAACGGCAGCGACTGCTGGTAATCGTTGAGGCTGTAGAACGGTACCTCCGGCTTGTTGTACGGCGCAATCTGCGCTGCCAGCGAACGACCGGAATAAACCGGCGAAAACGCCTGCGCGCCGCTGGTGACGATTTGGGTGCCGATAAACAACCCGACCGCGAGCAACAGCGTAGCCGCACTCGACTGACGGAAATACGCGTTGATAAAAGCTGCAATCGCCACAATCAGCAGCAGCGCACAGCCGCCGACCAGCCAGGGCAAGAACTCCCGGTACATGGGCAGCGAGACAGCACTGCCTTCGCGCAACAGCCCCGGTGCGAGCCACAGAGTGGCGACCGCCACTGCCATGCCGAGCAGCGCACTCAACAGCAGATCGCCACGACGCCGCTGCGCCAGCTCGTAACCCACGAGCAGAGCCAGCGCCGGGAATATCGGCAGAATATAGCTCGCGAGCTTGGAGCTCGAAACGGAAAACAAGAGGAACACCAGCACGCACCAGGTCCACAGGAACAACCGGTGGTTGAATTGCCCCGGCTGTGTCTGGATTTCCTTGCGCTGCGACAGGCCGACGATGGCGCGCACGAACTGCGGCCACCACGGCAGAAGACCGAACAGCAGCACCGGAACAAAATACCACCATGCGCCCGGGCGGTGCGCTTCCGGCGTCAGGAACCGGTAGAAATGCTCGAAGATAAAGAAGTGGAACGCGAATCCCGGGTTGCGCAGCGACACCAGCACGTACCAGGGTGCGGCAATCACGATGAACAGCGCGATGCCGCCGTAAACATGCAGTTGCTTCCAGCGTTTCCAGTCTCGCGCAATGAGGGTATAGATGATAAATGTCGCGCCCGGCAATACCACGGCTTCCAGGCCCTTGCTCAACATGCCGAGCGCGGCCGCGATCCACGCCAGATACATCCAGCCGCGGCGTGCGTTGATCTGATTTGCATCGGCGCTGTGCATCGCGAACAAGAACGCGAACACGCTCAGACACATGAAGAAAGAGACGCCCATGTCGAGCGTGTTGAAGTGCCCCATGATGACGTAGTACATGCTGCTCGCGAGCAACAGCGCCGCGCACCAGGCGGTACGTCGGTCGAAAAGTCGCCAGCCCGCCCACGCGGTCATTAATATCCCCAGCAATCCGGTGAGCGCAGTCCACAGGCGCGAGGTCCAGTTGGACTGGCCGAACAGTTCATAGGCCACCGCCGTGGTCCAGTACTGCAATACCGGCTTCTCGAAATACAGCAGGCCGTCGAGACGCGGCGTTACCCAGTCACCCGTAGTCACCATCTCGCGCGGAATCTCCGCGTAGCGGCCCTCGTCGGTCTGGAACAGATCGCGGTACTGGAGATTGGCGAACCACAGCACGGCGAAGCACACTGCCGCCAGGATGACCAGGATGCGCGTCGTGCTGGACATGCGGTTCCGGGGAAAAGTTATTCTGCTGGAGCGGCGCAGTATATACGCAAACGCCTGTTTTGACCTTGTCGTCATTCCGGCGAAGGCCGGAATCCAGTCATTCAAATCCTGGGCCCCTGCTTCCGCAGGGGTGACGAACGACTGAAGCTTTGCAAGGTTCTAAACCCGCAGCGGTGTCAGCATGCCGGTTTCACGATAGCGGCGATAGTCCGACAGAATCAGTGCGTGATCGAATGCCAGCTTGGGAAGTTTGAGCGGATCGGCCAACATCACCCTGCCAGCGTCGTCCCCCGCCCGCGGCTCGCCTCGCGCCTCTGCCACATACACCGCACTCACTGTATGGCCGCGCACGTCGCGCGCCGGATCGGAATAGCAACCAAGCAAGGCTTTCAAGCAGACCTTGAGCCCGGTTTCCTCCTCGGCTTCGCGGACCGCAGCGCGCTCCAGCGTTTCGCCCACGTCCACGAAACCGCCGGGCAAGGCCCAGCCGTGCGGCGGATTGCGCCGCTCGATAAGCACGATGGGCCGCTCGGGCCGGTCAGCCAGTTCAATGATGAGGTCCACCGCGAGCAGTGGCGTGACGGGATGCGCCATAAGAGTGCAAGCCGCGCTCAGGGTTTCAGCGCGGTCACTTTCCCGTTGCGGCTGACGTAGATCGGCGTGCCATGTTGCCTGGCAATTTCCCGCGCGCGCCGCGCGGCGCGTGTAAGCGCCTTGTCCGCAGATTTTGATAAGGGTGAGAGGGCCTGCCGTTTACTGCTCCGCTTCATGGTCCTTGCTCCAGCAAATGAAGGCTATCTTCAGAATTATGGCAATGCCCATATTAGCAGTCGGCAACAAACACTCGTAAGCATGCCCAGGGGATTGTCTTGCACACCCCCTTGGAAGTGCGTCATGTCTTTGCCTATACTCACTGCGACCTCAAGCCAGCCAGGGCAAAACCGCCGGTTGCGTGCAACCGACGTACCCAATCACCTCGAGCATGGGAGTGAACCGTATGAGCAAAGGCTTGGACAAGAGAAAAGAGACCAGGAAGAAACCCGCCAAGACCCTCAAGGAAAAGCGCGCCGAGAAAAAAGCCAAGAAAGAAACTCGGGGCTTCTAAACCGGAAAACCGGCGCACCATGGCGACGCCGACCTGATATTTCAGCAGCCGATAGCTTTGCGGGAACTGCTTCGAATACCCGATGGCAAGCTCGTGGCGCATGGATTGTTGCGACACCTCATCCGTCGGCAGCGGTTGGCGGGCCATGGGTCCCAGCCGCTTCTGCAAATTGCTCTACACCAACCGTGACGGTGCGCAACCGCACCCTACTTTCTGTTATGACGGCGCTTGGGTTTTGCGGCGGCGGGTAGGAGTGTGGTGTATTTCTGGTAGAGGTCAAAGAGAAAAGCCACGCGCTCTGCGTCGGAATTGAAATCCTTTTTGCCATACGCGCATCCACCGCACGGTCCAGTGCTGCGTGCGCCTGGCGTAAAGCCGGCGGCATGGCCACGGGATCGTAGAGGTCCGCGAGCGATGCGTCGGGGAATTGTTTCCGTGCATCCAGCACACCTTGCGCGCCCGTTTCGATGGCAGCGCGTAATTTCGCAGATCGTTCGTCCTGAGCGTAGGCCACGTCCGTGGCCGAAGTCGAAGGACGTTTCGCATGCACTTCGACTTCGCCGGCCGATGGCCGGCTACGCTCAGCGCGAACGGAGGGGGCGGAAGCGACCAATTCCGGCCAGGGATAGTTGCTGTAAACAATTTGATTGGAATAGCGATAGTCGCTTTTCAAACGTCCCGCCACATACCTCACCCAGGCCATATGCATGGCGGAGGACAGAATACCAAAATGAAATTTCTTGGCATCAGGAATAATCAGACACAGATTGCTTGCAATTACTTCCGGTCCAAAGAACCCAATCGGGATATAGGGTCTCCGTTCAGACGAAACACTGGGTATAGCAAGATAGTTGCTATCCGGCTGAGACACAAAGGCAAACTGTGTGGGATATTCCGCCAACTCACGGGTTGCGAGTCGCTTACTGGAGAGGCGGAACTTCTTTACTGCTTCGATGCGTTCCATCACAAGCGGCATGGTACGCAACTGATCTGGAGAAACGCCCTTTAGCCACAGACAGTAGCGCGGGATATTATTGATAAGCTCATCGCTACCCATGTAACGATGGATGAGTTTCTTAGCTTTCGGCTCGCGTTCGATAAAGGCTTTCATTTCCTCTTCGGTAAACAGAAATCCACCACCATCTATCGGTTGATTACCAAATCGGATTTCAGGAACTTGGGAAACAGGTGTATCTCGCCGGCCAATGAGCACATCTACCGCATCCACCAAGTAGGGATTGATATTTGTCGCGGCGGTTTCGTGAGGATCGCCCTTGATGTCAGGGTAATCTAAAATCCGCTTGTCCGCGGTATCGAACAGGGCAAAGCCGATGATGACGCAATGCACCGCCGCCATGCCGCGGGCTTCGTTCATCCACTGAAAAGTGCGGTGGGCAAAGTAGATTTTTGTCCCCTGACCCAATAACCAGCTCCACAGCACCGCCACCTGCTCGCCCTGGGTGATGGAATTGGTGGAGACGAAAGCAATTTTCACTTTGTCCATCGGCGCCTTGCCACCCAGTTCCATCAGCAAGTCCTGTGTGTGCGCATCCCCTTTCAGGTACTGCACCGCCCTCACGTACCAGGCAGTCACGTAATCCAGCAAACCGTAGGAAGGAATATCGCCGCACACGCTTTCCATGTCGGCACGCTGTCTGGCTTCCATGTATTTCGCGCCCACGAACGGCGGATTGCCGAGAATGTAATCTACGCGCTCCGCCGAGATCACCTCGTTCCAGTCAATCCGCAGCGCATTGGCGCAGCGAATGGTGGCCGCGTGGGTGAGCGGCAGGCGCCGGTAGTAAAAGCCGAATTCCTCCGACACCCGCATGTTCATCTGGTGGTCCATGAGCCACAGCGCTACCTGCGCGATCTGCGCCGGAAATTCCTCCAGCTCGATGCCATAGAACTGATCCACGTTTACATTGATGAGCGGGATCACGTCCATGACGCGCTGGCCGCTTTCCCGCTCGAAACGCAGCATGGCGCGCAGAATACCCAGTTCCAGCAGCCGCAGCTCGCGGTAGGCGATGACCAGGAAGTTTCCGCAACCGCAGGCGGGATCGAGGAAATGCAGCGCAGCGATTCTCTTGTGCAGCTCGAACAGGCGGTTGCGGTTGCTCCTGGCTTTCTCGAGTTCCACACGCAGCTCGTCCAGAAACAGCGATTTCACCACCTTGAGGATGTTTTTCTCGCTGGTGTAGTGGGCGCCGAGATTACGCCGCGCCTGGTCGTCCATGACGCTCTGGAACAGCGCGCCGAAGATGGCGGGGCTGATGCGACCCCAGTCCAGCGCACAGCAGTCCAGCAGCGCCGCGCGCATGCCGGAAGTAAAGGCCGCCACGTTCAGCCGTTCTTCGAACAACTTGCCGTTCACGTAAGGGAAGGCCGCGAAACGTTCGTCGAGATTCTTCTGGCGCCGATCCTCCGGCATGTTCAGCACCTGGAACAGCAGTTCAAGTTGCGATCCCAGGTCGCTGCCGTCATCGCGGGTGCAGGTTTCGAGCCAGTCGCGGAACATGCCTTTCTGGTCGAAGATGGTGGTGTCTTCCGCAAACAGGCAGAACAGGAGCCGAACCAGCAGCACTTCCAGATCGTGTCCCACATAGCCGCCGGCCTTGAGCTGGTCGTGCAGCCGGCCCATTTTCTCCGCGGCCTTGATGTTGACCGGGTCCTGTTCCTGGATGCGCTGGGTGGTGTAACCGGCGATGAAGCCGAACAGGCCGATGTTTTTGTGCAGGTCGGCGAGCGGGAACTCGTTTTGCTGTTTTTCTTCGAGATCGTAAAGGCGGAAACGGGCAAAATCCGAGACAATCACGTAGCGCGGCAGGTCGCGTTCCGCCAGGCCGTCAAAGTAATCGAGCGCTTGGACATAGGCGGAATCCAGATCCTTGTCCAGCGATTTGTGCTCCGCGATCAGCACACCCTTCCACAACAGGTCAATGAACCCGGTGCCGGTGGGCTTACCTCCCTTGCGGAACAAATCGCTTGCTTCCAGGCGCTGCCTCACAGGCCGGACGAATTCCTCAAAACTGGCAACCCGCCGGCGGCTCACGCCAAAGACGTTGAAGAACTCGTTCCAATAAGTCTGGGCTTCAGCCCGCTCGCGCCGCTCGCCCGCCCACTCGTGCGCGAATTTCAGCGCGCGGTCGCGGATTTCGTTGGGTGAAAGCGGTTGGGATTGCGGCATGGCTATTTCTTGATCGGTGTGGCTGCCAGCAATTCCAGAAATTCCGCCAGCCGGATTATCCGCGTACTGTCGAACCTGGCAAGCGCCAGCAAATGCTGGTCGCCGGTGACGATGACATCCGCCTTTACGGCGCGCGCGCATTCCAGGATGCGATTGTCAGGATCATCGGCCAGCAGCTTGAGCTTGCGGCGCGGCTTTACCACCTCGGCAATACTGGCAATGTGGCGGACCGCAATCTGCATGTGTTCTTCGTCCCAGTGAAACTTGTCCACCAGCTTGCGCGCGGTTTCGGTCAGTATTGGAATCGAAGTTGCCAGATAGCAGTGCCCTGCGACCGCGGCCAAAAGCGCGGTTTCGCCGCGTCCACCGGGTGTAATGAACGCAGAGATATAGATGTTGGTGTCAAAGACGGCGCGCACTCAGCGCCCGCCGAACACCAGGCGCTCGATGTCTTTTTCTCCGATGCCGGATTCGGCCGCGCGTGCTGCGCCATAGCCCTGCAAAATCTTCAGTTCGCCGTGCAGGCGCTCGCGGCGCCAAGCCGAATACATCTCACGAAACAGCTCGCTCGCACTCTCGCCGCGCGCCTTGGCCAAGGCGCGGTATTCGCGCGCCATATCGGGCGGCAATGACAAACTCAGCACCGAACGCTGATTGACGGACATAATTCCAGGCTCCTGTATGACACTGTATGACAGTATCACGAGCATGCGCCAGCTGCAAACCGATTGCGGTACTTTGTCGTGGAAAAACCGCACCGCGGGCCGGCGCACGCAAGGTTTAGATTCCGTGCTTGAAACGGTGAATCAGGCGGCGGGATTTCTTGTCGGGGCGCTTGGCGGGCGCGGGGCTGGCGAGCGCTGCCAGTTTGCGCAGTTCCGCATGGCGCGTGCGCAACGCCACGCTGGCCGCGGTTTCCGCGTACAGGCGCTGGGCTTCGCCAGCCGGACCGCGACGGCGGGACACTCCGCACACCACAATCTCAAAGCGCTCCGGGCCACGCGTGATCTCCAGCCGTTCACCGATGCGCACTGCATGCGAGGCTTTGGCACGCGTCCCGTCAACGTGCACCTTGCCGCCGGCGACCGCTGCCGTCGCGAGTGCGCGGGTCTTGAAGAAACGCGCACACCACAGCCATTTGTCGAGGCGCATGTGCGCTTCGCCATCACCTGCATTTCGCATGCGGCGGAGTCTAACACTGCTGGTTTGGGCGGCTGGTATAATTGCCACCTTCCCCCGCACCGGCCTGGAGATTCCGTGAACGACACGTTTCTCGCCCAGTTGCGCCGACAGATCGCCGGCCTGCACGAAGCCGGCCTCTATAAATCCGAACGCGTCATCAGCACGCCGCAGCAGGCGGCCATCAGGGTCAGCACCGGTGAAGAAGTCATCAACTTCTGCGCCAACAATTATCTCGGTCTCGCCAATCATCCGGAGCTGGTGAAAGCCGCGCAGGCAGCATTGCCCAAATACGGCTTCGGCCTGTCCTCGGTGCGCTTCATCTGCGGCACCCAGACGGTGCACAAGGAACTGGAAGCACGGCTCTCGAAGTTCCTCGGCACCGACGACACCATCCTTTATTCTTCCTGCTTCGACGCTAACGGCGGCCTGTTCGAGACCCTGCTGGACGAGCAGGACGCGGTCATCAGCGACGCGCTTAATCACGCCTCCATCATTGACGGCGTGCGCCTGTGCAAGGCCCGGCGCCTGCGGTACAACAACAACGACATGCAGGATCTCGAAGCCAGGCTCAAAGAAGCGGCGGATTGCCGCGTCAAGCTCATCGCCACCGACGGCGTGTTTTCCATGGACGGCATCATCGCCGACCTCAAGGGCATCTGCGATCTGGCCGACCAATACGCCGCACTGGTGATGGTGGATGACTCCCACGCCGTGGGCTTCATGGGCGAACACGGACGCGGCAGCCACGAGTTCCGCCATGTCATGGGCCGCGTGGACATCCTCACCGGCACACTCGGCAAGGCGCTGGGTGGAGCCTCCGGCGGTTATACTTCCGGACGCAAGGAAATCGTCGAGTGGCTGCGCCAGCGTTCACGGCCTTACCTCTTTTCCAATACGCTCGCGCCGGTGATCGCCGCAACCACGCTCAAGGTGCTCGAGCTGCTGGAACACGGTGATGCGCTGCGCCAAAAACTGCGCGACAACAGCACCTATTTCCGCGCCGGCATGCAGAAGCTCGGCTTCACGCTCGCGGGCGCCGACCACCCCATCATTCCGGTGATGCTGGGCGACGCCAAGCTCGCCAAGACCATGGCCGATGAGCTGCTGAAGGAAGGCATCTACGTGATCGGCTTTTCATTCCCGGTGGTGCCGCAAGGCAAAGCGCGCATCCGTGTGCAGGTGTCGGCTGCACATGAGAAGACGCATCTCGACAAGGCGATGGCCGCGTTTGCGAAAGTCGGCAAGAAATTAGGTGTTATTCACTAAATATATGGGAGCGGCGATGTTGTGGGAGCGGTCGTACCGACCGCGATGAGTTTGGAATCGCGACGGAGACCGTCGCTCCCACAAGATCATCACTCCTACGGGTAGGCAGAGGGCTGGCGAATATGAAGGCACTTGTCAAAGCTAAAGCAAAGGAAGGCATCTGGCTGCAGGACATGCCCAAGCCGAAAATCGGCCACAACGACCTGCTCGTGAAGATCAGGAAAACCGCGATCTGCGGCACGGACATCCATATATACAACTGGGATGCCTGGGCGCAGAAAACCATTCCCGTACCGATGACCGTAGGCCACGAGTTCGTGGGCACGGTGGCCGAGATCGGCAGCGAAGTGCAGGGCTTCAAGGTCGGCGAGCGCATTTCCGGTGAAGGCCACATCACCTGCGGTCACTGCCGCAACTGCCGTGCCGGCCGCCGGCACCTGTGCCGCAACACCGTGGGCGTGGGCGTGAATCGCCCCGGCTGCTTCGCCGAGTACCTCGTGATTCCCGCCATGAACGCGTTCCCGCTGCCGGACAGCATTTCCGACGACATCGCCGCGTTCCTCGATCCGCTCGGCAACGCGGTGCACACCGCGCTGTCCTTCGACCTCGTGGGCGAGGACGTGTTGATCACCGGTGCCGGCCCCATCGGCTGCATGGCGGCGGCCATCGCCAAACACGTGGGCGCGCGTTACGTGGTGATCACCGACGTGAACGATTACCGCCTGGGGCTCGCACACAAGATGGGCGCCACCCGCGCAGTGAACGTGCAGAAGGAAAAACTCGAAGACGTGATGCATGCCCTGGGCATGACTGAAGGCTTCGATGTCGGCCTGGAGATGTCCGGCAATCCGCAGGCCTTCCGCCAGATGCTGGCGGTGATGGTGCACGGCGGCAAAGTTGCGCTGCTGGGGTTACCGCCCGCGGAAGTCGCGATTGACTGGAATCAGGTGATTTTCAAGGGCCTGATCCTCAAGGGCATCTACGGCCGCGAAATGTTCGAGACCTGGTACAAGATGGTGAGCATGCTGCAAAGCGGGCTCGACATCAGCCCGGTGCTCACCCACCACTTCCCCATCGGCGAATTCCAGAAAGGCTTCGACGTGATGCGCACAGGGCAATCCGGGAAAGTCGTATTGGATTGGAACCCGGGAAGCGCCGACTAGTTCACTCTTCGGCATTCCGGCCCTTCGACAAGCTCGGGACAGGCCGGATTTCGCCCGAGCCGGAATCCAGTCTTATCAAGACTCTCGACACCGGCTGACGCCAGCCTGACTGATTCACCCGCATTGCAACAAGCCGGAGCTGCTTTGAAAGCGGCTTCGGCTACGCTTGCAATCAATCACCCGCCAAGATTGATACTTTTGAGTATCTCGCTGACATGCGCTGAATATTTCTGGGTGGCGGCCAGGTTTTGAGCGTGCAAAGCCTGTTCCAAAACAGCCAGTGCCCGGGAAAGCTCGGCGTGGGTTGCCGATTTTTGGGGAACGTCGCGCAATGCGCCATTGCCCATGCCGTTGCATGGATTTCCGACCGCGGCATCGAACAGCTTGCTTTTGGGGCCCACCAGGCAATTGATCACATGATGGAAATGCATGACCGCCGTGGCGGCGTCGGCAGCGTCCGCGGCCATCTGCGCATGCGTCGTGGCGGTGGTGATCTCCTGTTCGGCACTGCCGGCGGCAAACCCGGCGATTGGCATGGCCATCAACATGGAGACGACAAAAGCGATCAGCGTATTCTTGTGCATAACTGACTCTCCGAATTGGATACCTGAAACCTCCCGCCAGGCTCGTTCATCGCCGGGTAAAGGCGTGATCTTCTGCCTGCGAGCGCGCAAATCATACACTTGGGACAGACCGGCATCCATGCCGGGACCGGGGTGATGGCAGCAGATTTCACCGCAGATTCGCGGCCTTCCGCCGCAGGGGCGGTGTAGTATCCTACCGACCGCCCATTTTGCCCGGGGAGCGGTCTGCATGAACGACGAACACAGCGATGCGGACAAAAGCCTTGCGGATTCCATTGCCCTGAACGCGACCGGCAAACGCCCGGAAATTTCCGGACGCACGGCAAAATACCTGGATGAGCAGATTGCGCATTTCAAGCGCCAGGCCACTCTGCACGATCTGCACGTTGAAAACCTGAAACTGCAGAATACGTCGTTACGTTCCCAGCAGGCCCAGTGCCGGGCGCAGAACCAGCACGAAAGACTGCGCACCGTGTATCAATCCGTGCTGAGCGCAATCGCGTTGATGCTCCTGGCGTTGATCGCTTATGCAGTCTATTCCGCTGCTACCGATCATTCCGTCGTGGTCAACCAGTTCGAAGTGCCGCCTGAATTCGTCACCGAGGGCGAAAATGGCACCGTGGTCGCAAGCGAGTTCCTGGACCAGTTGCAGATCCTGAAGGCCAGTGCGCTCAGTTCTCCCTACGCGCGCAGCATGCAGGGCTCATGGGCCAATAATATCCAGCTGCAGATCCCCGACGTGCATATCTCCCTGGCCGATATTAACCGTACCTTGCATACCTGGCTGGGTCATGAAATCCAGATAAACGGCGAAGTAGTGCTGCAGGGCAAGCAGATTTCCCTCACCGTACGTGGCACGGGCATTGCCGCGCGCAGCTTCAGCGGTGCTCCAACCGATCTGCAGGATCTCCTCGCCAACGCCGCGGAGTACGTGTACGTCCAAGTGGCGCCGCCGAGGAAACCCTGATTCCTCACCCGTTGTTAAGTGTCACCTCGCAATTACCCACGGTTCACACACCGCGTCTGTAAGCCGCCAGCCGCACTCCCCCACTTCCCAATCGGTGAATTCCAGGAGGGATTTGACGAAATGCGCTCGGGGCAGTCGGGAGAAGTGGTTGTGGACTGGAATGTTTAGAGCAGCACATCTTTGAATCTTACATCAACAGCTGCACACCAATATAGTTTTGCAGGGCAAGTTATACCCCCAGATGTTCGTGTTGAACAATTTGAAGCTAAGGCAGACATCGACGCAGCTGGCGACTACCCAAAATGCATGATCACCATAACGTTTAACGCGTCGCGATTTACAGGCCAAATGACTTCGGCGACAGCTTTCAGAGATCCCGGAACACTTTTAAACGTAATTGAGGATCGAGCTCAGTCCCTTCTGGATATTCTCGCATTCAAAGGCGCAATTAAATGCAACTGTTATGTCGATATTTTGCACGACGACTCCTGCAATATAAATTTTAGAATTGATTCATCCGCGCCAGAAGCTGCCAGCGTTTTGCATGAGATAGGATTCGACACAAGTTATATTTGGCAGCTACTAAAAGCCCCACAATACCAATCGCATCTTCGTTTTGCATTATTTGATGCCAGACAAGCATTGCTTTTGCCACAGCAGTCAGGTTTCTTTTGTTATCGAGCCATTGATACCTTGGTAAGGTGGTTTGCTGGGGCTAAAAAAATAAAAGACAAGTCCCAGGCTTGGGAACAATTCCGTGAACTTTACAAATTAAATAAATCCGAAATTGACAAGATTAAATCTGTTGCAGATCCACTAAGGCACGGTGATTACGAACAGGCCATAGTTATGGGCTCTGTCCAGCGGACGGCACTTTTAAAATCAACATGGAAAATTATCGGTATCTTTATATGCTCAGAGGTCGAGCAACAATAGACCACAACATGAACTGGTCCTCGCCCCCTTGGATGCCGCCGAGCACTGGACCGCGCGAGGATCAGGCCGCGCAGCGGGCGAAGCCAGGATGGCGAGCCTTCGCAGCGGCGCAGGGATGCGTCGTCTGCGAAGCCCCGAGCGAGGGAAGCGCAAAGGTTAGCCGTAAGGCCGGCATCGCGGGGTGTCCTTTCTTTGCGCCCGCTTTCTTTGGACAAGCAAAGAAAGCGGGCTCGTCGCAGGGGCGCGAATGCCCCGGCTAAAACATCGCGGCTGAAAGCCGCTCCTACAATTTATTGCACGTCACAAAAGCAATAGGCATATACGCCGCGCGGATCGCTGAATACCTTGAGTACATCGGTGAGCTGCTGCAACTGCCCAGCCCAGGGCAGGGAGTCCAGATTCGCGGACGGCAGCAATCCGGACGTCAGGCGGGAAGTGTTGCTGTTGGCCAGGGAAATCAGCAGACGGTCCGTGAAGCTCAACGGCCGCTCGATGTAGCGCACCGAATAATTCGGGCCGAGCTTGGCGAGCTTGGCAGCTTCGGCAATCGCATCCTGCAGGTTGCCAAAGGTATCCACCAGACCGATTTTCTTTGCCTGCTCGCCGCTCCATACTCGGCCCTGGGCGATGGCATTCACCGCCGCGACGCTCATGTCGCGGTTGTGCGCCACGTTGGTGATGAACTGCTGATACCCGTTGTCCACGCTCAACTGGAACGCCTGTTGCAGTTCCGGCGACATCGGCCGGGCGATATTGAAGGCATCGCTCAGGGGCGTGGTGCCCACGCCGTCGGAATGAATGCCGATCTTTGCCAGCGTCTTGTCGAAGGTGGGGAACATGCCGAAGATGCCGATGGAGCCGGTGAGCGTGGCCTGATTGGCATAAATCTTGTCGCCCGCCATGGAAATCCAGTAGCCGCCGGACGCCGCCACCGAGCCCATGGAGACCACCACCGGTTTGCCGGCTTCCTTGGTGAGTTCAATCTGGCGCAGGATCAGGTCGGACGCGAACGCGCTGCCGCCGGGGCTGTCCACGCGCAATACCAGCGCCTTGATGGCATCGTCATGGCGAGCGTTGCGGATGAGCTGCGAAGTCGAGTCGCCGCCGATGGCGCCCGGCGGCTGCACCCCCGCCAGAATGTCGCCGGCCGCCACGACCACGCCCACGGTGTTGCCGCCGACTGGCCCCACCGCCTCCCCATCCACCGCCTGCAGATAATCGCGATAATCAACCTGGCGGAAGCTGTGCCGGGATTCACCCACCACTTTCTCCACGGCCGCGGCCATCTGGTCCTCGCTCGCGACCTTGTCCACCAGTCCTGATTGCAGCGCCAGCTCGGCGCCGCTGCCGCCGACCTTGGCAAGATTGGTGCCCAGTCCGGTTATATAGTTGCTTAAGGCATCGGCCTTGAGGGCGCGCGCCTTGGTTACGTCCTGCTGATACAGGGTCCACAGCGTGGTCACCACCGCGCCCCAATCCTCACGCGCATCCGGCGACATGCCGTTCAGCATGAAGGGCTCGACCGCGGATTTGTATTTACCGACGCGGAAGATGTTGACGGTCACGCCCAGTTTGTCGAGCGCATCCTTGAAGTACGGTTGATAGATTCCATAGCCGTGCAGGAACACTTGGCCCTGCGGATGGATGAATACGGTATTGGCCATGGACGCCAGGTAATACTGGCTCTGGCTGTAGGAATCGTTGAGCGCAAACACCGGCTTGCCGGTCGCGCGGAAATCGTGGATGGCGCGCCCGATGTCGCGTAGATCGCTTAGAGCCGCGCCGCCCAGCAGACCGCCGCCGCCGAGATCGTCAGTTTCCAGCACCAGCGCCTTGATGCGGCTGTCGTCCTTGGCATGCTCGATGGCCGTCACCACGTCGCGCAGGCGCGTCTGTTGCGGCACCTTCTGGCCCAGCAGTTTCGCCAACGCACGCTGCACCGGGTCACCGGAGAACTGCTCCACCAGATTGCCGTGCATGTCCACCACCAGAGCCGAGGAAGACGGCACGCCCGGCTTATGCGTCCCGAACACCGCCACCAGCAGCACCACCACGATGAACGTGACCGCGAGATAGATCACGACCTGGCACAGCACGCTCCACACGCGCCACAGGCCGCCGAAGATTTGCACGAAGAAATTCCTGTCACTCATGAAGGGTTCCGGTGGTTACGGGAGGTAGAGAGATGAACCGCGTCTGCGGCGTGCATTATGCGCCAAGCGCCGCGTGCGCGGCAGTATCCAGCAGGGCGGTAATGCGCGGCAGCCAGTTCTTGTGTTCCGGCTTCATCAGGCAGGAACGCAGTGCGGTTACTGTCTGGCTATCGGCGGTCAAGCCCGGTGCCCAGTGGCGCGCGAGTTCATCGGGCACGCGCAGCAACGCCAGGTGCAAGTCGTGTTGCGCGGCGTTGGCAAATGCCGCGTGTGCCCGCCGGCTCGCCGCGCTGCGGCTCCCGGCGGCCAGCATCCAGACCACAATGTCCAATTCCGGATCCGGGCAGGCAATGTAGTCCGCATGGTTTTTCAGATGCCGCTGCAAGGCCAATGCGGCCTCGCGCCCGGCTGCAAGGCCGCGCGCAAATTCGCCGCCGCGTTCCATGGGCAACAGCCGCTGCGTGGCCCACAGCGCCACCGCCGCCGCTCCCGGACGCGAACATTCGAGGCTGATTTCGCCCAAGTGCAATTCATCGGAGGTGAAATAGGTGTACGGCGAGTCGTGCTTGTAATAGCGGCCCTCGGCCGGATCGCGCAGCAACACACAGCCGCAGCCGTAGGGTTGCAGACCATGCTTGTGCGGATCCACCACGATGGAATCGGCATATTGCATGGCGTCGAACGCAGAACGCGCATCGGCCGTGAGATTGTCGGCCAGAATGAAATAACCGCCGTAGGCGGCGTCCACGTGGATGCGAAAGCCGTAACGCTCGCGCAACTGCAGGATCTCCGGCAGCGGATCCACCGCACCGGTGGCGGTGGTGCCGAGCGTCGCGACCACCGTCGCCACTCCGCCGCGGCGCAATCGCGCTTCCAGCGCATTCAGGTCCATGCGCGCTTTGGCATCCACGGCTACGCTCTCGAACTTTATTCCCAGCACCTCGCACATGCGCGCGTGGGTGTAATGCGCCTGCGCCGAAGCCAGCACCACGCCCCGCGGACGCGCGTGCCGGGCGACCCACAGGGCTTCGAGATTCGCGACGGTACCGCTGGCACACAGGTGGCCGAGGTGGGTTCGATAGCCGAACAGGCGCGCGAGCGCGGCCACCGCTTCTTTTTCCATGCTGGAGCTCGCGCGCCCACCATCCAGCGCGTGATTGTTGGGGTTGAGATACAGCGCCAGCATGTAGGCTAGGCGTGCAGCCGGATGCGGCGGCTTCAGCATCTGGCCTGCATACAGCGGATGCCCATAGGGAAAATTGTCGTGCAGCCTGAGCGCGGCGTCCTGCAGTACGCTGCGCAGACGCTCGCCATCATATACAGGTTCAAATGCAGGCAGCGACTTGAAGCCCTCTTCCAGCGTCTGCAGCGCCGCATCGAGGAATTGCAGATCGCCGCGCGGAAACACGAGTGCCGTCCGCCCGCTCAGGGTAGGGCAGCGGCCGGTTTGGCCGGCATCAGCATGAGCGCCTGCAGATCGTGGCGCAGCAGCGCCTGCTGGCCGGGATCGCTGGTGGCGTTCAGCAGGCCCTGATAGACATTGCGCGCATCATCTATATATCCCGCCTTGGCGAGCATCTGCGCCGCCTGATAGCGCGCGCTCTTGGCCCAGTTGTCCATGGCATAGGGATCGGTGAGCGTGGCCGAGCGCAGATACAACTCCGCCGCCTGCGCGTAATCGCCCAGTCCCTTGTAGGAGTCCGCGATCCAGAACAGCAGTTGGCGCTGCTGATCCGAAGTCAGCGGGTCCTGCAGCAGCGCCTGAAAAAACGGGATCGCGGCACGGTTGCGGCCGATGGTCTGCAGGTCGAACAGTACCGGCAGCACGTCACCGGGATCCACAGGCTCGCCGCTGGCAAACAATTGTTGGAGCGCGGCGATCCCGGCCTCCGGCTCACCGCCGAGGATGAACACATGCGCGCGCTGCAACTGCCAGGCGGCGGGATCGGTATTGGGCGGCGGCTGGTCCAGTCCGCGCATGAGTTTCGAGGCGAGCGGAATGTCGGGCATGGCGAGCACGTCGTTCACCAGCAGATAGCGCACTTCGGGCGGAATGGCGGCGGTCGCGGGGAAGCGTCCGGAATCCAGATACAGATGCCGCAACACCACGCCGCCGTTTTTCTGTTTCTGGATGAGGTTCGCAAACTGCCAATGCGCCACCGCCTGCTGCTCTGCCGTGTGCGCATTGAAGGCCACCACGGCAAACAGCGCGCACGCGCGCACCGGTTTGGAATCGTAGCGATTGGAGGCGGCCAGAAACCAGGATTGGTCGTCGCCGACCACGAGTTGCAACTGGTTGCCGAGTTCCACGCCGTAATTCAGGTAAGCATCCCACAGCATCCCGGGCGTGATGCCGAACACCGGGTCCTGGTCCAGCAGTCCGGACTGCAGGCCGAGGCCGGTCTGCAGCGCCTGGATGTGCGCGACCGGATCATTCAGCGCGAGCGCCGCCTGGCCAATCACGTACCAGGCGTGCACGCGTTGCGCGACCGGCAGCTTGGAATTGCTGGCGAGTTTTTCCGCCTGCTGCTTTACCTTGGCGGCGGACTCGGCATCCGCGCGCAGCGCGGCAAGCAGCGTGAGCATCTGGGCGTCCGTACCGCGGCTGTCGCGCAGCGCGTCGAGCGCCGCCTGTGGCTGGTCGGTGCGCAGGAACAGCCGTGCTTCCAGCAGCGGCCAGTCGCCCGTATCCTTGGGATAATCCTGGCGATAGCGGATCACCGCGGTCTGGGCGTCGGCGAGATCCTCATCCACCAGATAACTGCGCACCACTAGTTGCCGCAACTGGCTGAGCGCGGTGTCGTCGAGCGGCGTGCGGGGATTCCAGATCAACGGTCGCAGAATGGCGCGCGCTTCCCGGCCCTTGCCGAGCTGCAGCCAGGCGTCCGCGGCCCGGGCCTGCTCCCAACTGCGAAAATCCGCACCCAGATTCGCCGACAATTTCGCAACGCGCGCAATCACCGCCTGCCAGTCGCGAGTGAACTGATATAAATAGATGCGTTCGCGCTCCCAGGCCATCCACCCTTGCGGATCCTTTTCGAAGTCCGGCTGGTCGCGATCTATGAATTGCAGCGCCAGATTGGGCGCGCCGGCGGAGGCAAAATTGCCTATGTCCTGCAGCGACGGCGCCGCGTTGAGATTGGGCGCCGGCGTCTGCGTGGCGGGCGCCGGCTTCGGCCGGTGCGCGGCCTTGTGCGGTGGTTTGCGTGCGGCGTGGACCGGCAGCGCGATCAGCGCCAAGCTGAGCGCGACAACCAGCAAGCCAAGCCTGAAGCCAGTGTGCATCGGCGGCGCAGCCTGTAAAAAACAACGGGTGCCTGAGGCACCCGTCATTGTAGCAGCGCGCACGCGGTCGTCCGGACCGGTGCTTACACCTTCTCGCGAATGCGCGCGGCTTTGCCGGACAGATCGCGCAGGTGATACAGCTTGGCTTTGCGCACTTCGCCCTTGCGCTTGACTTCGATGCCGCCGATCGTGGGGCTGTGGGTCTGAAAGGTGCGCTCCACGCCTTCGCCGTGGGAAATCTTGCGCACCGTGAACGAGGAATTCAGGCCACGGTTGCGCTTGGCAATCACCATGCCCTCGAAGGCCTGCAGGCGCTCGCGCTCGCCGTCCTTCACCTTGACCTGCACCACCAAGGTGTCGCCGGGCGCGAACTCCGGGATTTTCTGCATCTGGGATTTTTCAATTTGCTCGATGATCTTGTTCATAACCGTGTACCTTTCAGACCTTGGCATCGTGTTGCGCGCCGCGTGCGCGGATGAATTCGTCCAACAATGTGCGCTGCTCTTTGCTCAGTTCCAGTTTCTCCAGCAGCTCCGGGCGCCGCAACCAAGTGCGGCCCAGCGCCTGCTGCATGCGCCAGCGCCGGATCGCGGCATGGTCGCCGCTCAGCAGCACCGCCGGCACCCGCAGTCCGTCCACAGTCTCCGGCCGTGTGTAGTGCGGGTAGTCCAGCAATCCCTGCATGAACGAATCCTGCAGGGCCGAATCCTCGTCACCCAGCGCTCCCGGCAGCAGGCGCGCGAGCGCATCTATCACGACCAGCGCCGGCAGCTCGCCGCCCGAGAGCACGTAATCGCCGATGGACAGCTCCGCATCCACCTCGCTCTCGATGAGGCGCTCGTCCACGCCTTCATAACGCCCCGCGACCAGCACCAGCGCCGGCCGCGCTGCCAAGCGCTGCGCTTCCTGCGCGTCGAAGCGCCGGCCCTGCGGGCTCAGAAAAATCACCGGCGCATCGTGCCCGGCGGTTTGGCGCGCGGCCCGGATCGCCGCGCGCAACGGCTCGACCTGCATCACCATGCCCGGCCCGCCGCCGAACGGCCGGTCGTCCACCGTGCCGCGCGCATCCGTGGCGTAGTCGCGTGGATTCCACGCGCCCACCCGCAACACGCCGCGCTCCGCCGCCCGCCCGGTAACGCCGAAGCCAAGCAGCGCGTGCACCATCTCCGGAAAGAGCGTCACCACTTCGATGCGCACACGCTCTTCCTCAAAAATCCGGATCCCAGTCCACGCGGATCAACCGCGCATCGAAATCCACTTGTTTCACCACCTGGCCGCGGAGAAACGGAATCAGCCGTTCACGTTCGCCGCGCACCACCAGCACATCGTTCGCGCCCGTGGCCATCATGGCGGTCACGTGGCCGAGGCTGCGGCCATCTTCCAGCCTCACTTCCAGCCCGATCAAATCGGCCCAGTAGTACTGCCCGGGCTCCAATGCCGGCAGTTGTTCGCGGTACACCGCGATATTCGTGCCGGCCAGGGTCGCAGCCTGGTCGCGATCGGTCACACCCTCGAGCCGTATGACCACGCCGTTGCCATGCGCACGGCCCTCCACGACCTGCGCTTCGCGCCACGCGCCGCCGCGTTCCAGCAGCCAGGGACGGTACGCAATTATCTTTTCAGGCGGATCGGTCCAGGACTGGAGTTTCACCCAGCCCTTGACTCCGAACGCTGCGGCAATCCTGCCGAGAACGACGCGCTGCGATTCCTGCCCGGCCATGGCGCGGGGGCGCCGGACTCAGACGGCGACCTTGTGCTCCTTGAGAAGAAATTGGACGCGCTCCGAGGGCTGCGCGCCCTTGGAAAGCCAATGCTTGACGCGCTCGGCGTTCACGCGCAGCACTTCCTCATGGCTCGCGGCGAGCGGATTGTAGAAACCCAGGCGCTCCAGATAGCGCCCGTCGCGGGGCGAGCGGCTGTCGGTCGCCACCAGATGATAAAAGGGGCGCTTCTTGGCGCCGCCGCGCGTCAATCGGATAGTCATCATGGAATCGATACCCTGTGAAAGTGCATCCGGGCAGGCCGGGCTGTCGGCCGCCGTGAAGGAGGCGCATTTTACGGGATTTCCGGCAAAAGTGAAGTGCGGATAAGGACTTGCGTACGCAATCGGGTGCACCCGCCGTGTTGCCCTCACTCTAACCCACGGCGTAGACTGGATGTATCTCATTTTGGAATACAGAAATGACTACAGTTTCCATCCGCCTGCCGGAGGATGTGCTGAAAGAGACCGAGAAACGTGCCCGGGAACTGCGCATTCCTCGTGCCGAGTACATCCGCCGCGCCATTGAGATCCAGAATGCTGATGCCGTTGCTCGCCACCGCCGTCAGCGCCTGATGGAGGTGTCCAAACGCGTGCGCAAAGAAAGCCTGCGCGTCAACGCCGAATTCGAGGCTATCGAAGACGCTCCCGATGCCTAAACGCGGCAGCGTGTGGCTGGCGAACCTCAATCCCGGCCACGGCACCGAGCCCGGCAAAATCCGCCCAGTGCTGATCGTGCAAAGCCAGGCGCTGCTGGATGCGGAGCATCCCTCGACCCTGGTCGTGCCACTCACCACCCGCCTGACCAACGACGCTGAACCGCTGCGTCTCCGCCTGCCCGCACGCGAGGGACTCGACCAGGACTCTGATCTATTGCTGGATCAACTGCGCGCCATAGACAACAAGCGTTTAGTGCAAGGCCCCTTGCTGCAATGTCCGTCAAAATTTATGGCTCAGGTGGACAAAGCTTTGCTGGACGTCTTGGACATCGGACGGGATTGAGTCGGTCAGGCCCCCGCCGGGAGCAGCAGCAGCAACGCGATCCCGAGCAGGATGCGGTACACCGCGAACGGCGTGAACCGGTGGCCGCGGATGTAACCCAGCAGCCATTTGACGGCGAGAAAGGCGGTCACCAGCGACACGCCGAAGCCCACCGCGAGGGCCAGCCAGTCCTCGTGACCTCCGGCGCCGCCTTTGAGTACCTTCCACAGCTCGTAGCCGGTGGCCGCATACATGGTCGGGATGCCGACCAGAAACGCAAATTCGGTCGCCGCTGCGCGGTTGCTGGTGCCGAACAGCATGGCGGCGAAAATCGTGGCCGCCGAGCGCGAGGTCCCGGGAAAAATGCCGGCCACCATCTGCGCGATGCCGACCAGCACCGCCACCCGCCAGCTTACCTCGCTGCGCTCCGGCTGACGCGCCGCATACTGCTCCGCAGCAAGCATCCAGATGCCGCCGATAATCAGCGCCCAGGCGATCGGCGTCACCTTCTCCGGCAGCTTGAAGCCGAGCCTCACCGCCACGAAGCCGATCACCGCGGTAATCAGGAATGCCACGATCAACTTCAACAAATAATCGCGGTTGGCGGGGTCGCGCCAGCGCGTGAGCAGCGCCCAGATGCGCCGCCAGTACACCAGCGTGATGGCCAGTATCGCGCCCGCCTGAATACCGACATTGAACAAATCCGAGCGTGCCCCCAGCCAGTGTTCGGCGATCAGCAAATGTCCGGTGCTGGACACCGGCAGGAATTCGGTTACGCCCTCGATGATGCCGAGAAGAATGACGCGAATCAGGTCGTGCATGATTACCGGCTCCAGGCCGAAACGTTGTCGGTGAAGGGAATCAGAATCGCGGCGGCAACTGACCCTTGAATCCGCGCAGCAGCTTCGCCATCCCACCACCCGCCATCTGCTTCATCACCCGGCCCAGCTGCTCGTGCTGTTTCAGCAGGCGGTTGACCTCCTGCACCTGGGTGCCGGAGCCGGCGGCAATGCGCCGGCGGCGCGAGCCATTGATGATCTCCGGGCGGCGACGCTCGCGCTTGGTCATGGAGTTGATGATGGCAATCTGGTGACGCAGCTCGCGTTCACCAAATTGCGACTTGGCCTGGTCGGGAATTCGCCCGCCTCCAGGCAGTTTGTCGAGCAGCGCACCGAGCCCGCCGAGATTCTGCACCTGCTGCAGCTGATCGCGGAAATCCTCAAGGTCAAACCCCTTGCCCTTTTTGAGCTTGTCGGCAAGCTGCGCGGCCTTGTCCTGGTCCACGCCGCGCTGGGCTTCCTCGACCAGCGACACCACATCGCCCATGCCGAGAATGCGCGCGACCAGGCGTTGCGCGTGAAAGGCCTCGAGCGCGTCGGTTTTCTCGCCCACACCCAGGAACTTGATGGGCGCGCCGGTGATGTGGCGCACCGAGAGCGCTGCGCCGCCGCGCGCATCGCCATCCGCCTTGGTGAGCACGATGCCGGTCAAGGGCAAGGCTTTGCCGAACGCGGCGGCCGCGTTCGCGGCATCCTGTCCGGCCATGGCATCCACCACGAACAGCGTTTCCACCGGCGCGAGCGCCGCATGGATGCGTTGCGCCTCTGCCATCATCTCTGTGTCCACATGCAGCCGGCCGGCCGTGTCCACGATCAATACGTCGCATAACTGCTTGCGCGCTTCCTCAACGGCGGTTTTTGCGATGCCGACCGGATCTTCGGCAGATGGTATTAAATAAGTTGCGCCCACTTCCGCCGCAAGCTTGTGCAATTGCTCGCGTGCCGCCGGGCGATACACATCGGCGCTCACCAGCGCGGTCTTCTTGTGCAGGCGCTCCTGCAGATGGCGCGCCAGTTTCGCGGCACTCGTGGTTTTGCCCGCGCCCTGCAGGCCGGCGAGCAAAATCACGGCGGGCGGCTGGGCCTTGAGGTCGAGCCCGGCATCGCTGCCCATGACTGCGACCAGCTCGTCGTGCACGATCTTGATGAACGCCTGGCCGGGCGTGAGGCTGTTCAGGACCTCGGCGCCGAGTGCGCGTGCGCGCACCTGCTCGGTGAAAACCTTGACTACCGGCAGCGCCACGTCCGCTTCGAGCAGCGCCATGCGCACTGCGCGCAACGCCTCGCGGGTGTTGTCTTCGGTGAGCCGGCCGCTGCCGCGCAGCCGCTCGAGGGTGCGCGTGAGTCGCGCGCTGAGAGTTTCAAACATGGCAAAGCCGCATGAAAACTCACGGCATTATAGCCGCGAGCGGCACGCCTTCACGCCGGCCACCGGGCTATGCGATGATGAATAAAATACCCCGCGGTGTATTGGCGGGGTATTTCCCTGATTGGTTTCGCGGCGCGCGAAGTGAATTCGCGCTGGCTACCAAAGGGGAGCGTTCCACAGCTCCCCTTTGGAAACCCCATCGGGCTGGGCCTGCGCAGGTCGCAGGCAGTGGTAAGAGTTATTTAATTGCGGTGGGGTGTATGCTTTTTACCGGCGCGGCCGTCCTGGATCTCGTGCTGTACTGCCTCGCGGCGCTCGCGCTGCTGGCCGGGTTTTTCGGCCGCGGGCCCATGTTCGTGCGCGAGCGCAAGGGATTCGTGGTCAGCGCCATCGCGGCCGCGGTGCTGTTGCACGCCATCCTGGTTTACGCCGCGATCTTCCTGCCGCACGGCATGGACCTCGGGTTCTTCAACGCCGCCGCCTTGGTCGGCTGGCTGGTGGCACTGATTGGATTCGCCACGCTCTTCAAACCGCATTTCGACAAGCTGGGCATCGTGCTGTTTCCGCTGGCCGGCGTGAGTGTGCTGCTGGCCGAACTGTTCCCCAGCGACCGGCTCATGGTGATCACCGGCGATTGGCCGCTGGACGCGCACATCGTGCTGTCGCTGATCGCCTACAGCCTGCTGGCGGTAGCCGCCGTGCAGGCGCTGGTGCTCGCCGTGCAGGAACACCGTCTGCGGCAGCGTGCCACGGATGGAGCGTGGAGCACACTGCCCTCGCTGCAGCTCATGGAACGCTTTCTGTTCCAGTTGATCGCCGCGGGCTTCGTGCTGCTGACGGTAGCGCTGATTTTCGGCCTTTTGTTCGTGCACAATCTGCTGGCACAACACCTCACGCACAAGACCGTGCTGTCCGGCATCGCCTGGGTGGTGTTCGCGGTGTTGCTGTGGGGCCGCTGGCAGTTCGGCTGGCGCGGACGCACTGCGATCCGCTGGACGCTCGGCGGTTTCGTGGTGCTGGCGCTGGCCTACTTTGGCGACAAACTCATATTGGAACTGATTCTCGGCCGGCACTGGAACCTGAACGCATGAGGCCCGCGGCCCGTTGAACAACATCCCACTGTGGGCGCTCATCGTCGCGCTCGTTGTCCTCATCATCCTATCGTCGTTTTTCTCCGGCTCCGAGACCGGCCTGTACTCGCTCAACCATTATCGCCTGCGGCACCTGGCGCGCGCCGGCCATCGCGGTGCAGTACTTGCCGACCGCTTGATGCAACGCCCCGAACGCGTCATCGGCATCGTGCTGCTCGGCAACACGCTCATCAACGCCTTCGCCACGGCCGTGGCCACGCTCATCGCCCTGCGCATCGGCGGCGACAGCGCGGTGCTGGTGGCGACCATCCTGATCGCGCTGTTGCTGCTGATCTTCGGCGAAGTGGCACCCAAGACGCTGGCGGCACTGAATCCAGAGCGCACGGCGTTTCCCGCGGCCTTCGTATTCACACCGCTGCTGAAGATTTTTTATTATCCGGTAGTCTGGCCGGTGAACCTGCTGGCGAATTCCATCCTGTGGCTGTTCGGCGTGCGCAGCAACACGGCTACCACACCCGCGATCAGCCGCGAGGAATTGCGCTCAGTGGTCATGGAAGCTGGCGGCCTGATCCCCAAGCGCCACCAGAAAATGCTGCTCGGCATCCTGGATCTGGAAAAAATCACGGTTGAGGACATCATGGTGCCGCGCGGCGAAATCGACGGCATTGACATCAAGGCCAACTGGAATCAAATCATGGACCAGCTGCGCACCAGCCAGCACACCCGCCTGCCGGTGTACGAAGGCAGCATTGACGATATCCTCGGATTCGCACACGCGCGCGAGTTTCTGCACCTCGTGGCGCGCGGCAAGCCCACGCGCAATATGCTGCGCGCTATCGTGCGCGAGCCTTATTTCATCCCCGAAGGTACCTCACTGCAGCGGCAACTGATGAATTTCCAGGCCGCCAAGCGCCGTATCGGCCTGGTGGTGGACGAATACGGCGACATCCAGGGGCTGGTGACGCTCGAGGACATCCTCGAGGAAGTCGTGGGCGAGTTCACTTCCGACCCTGCCGCCCAGCACAAGGACATATACAAGGAAGCCGACGGCAGCTACCTGGTGGATGCCAGTGTCCACGTACGCGCGCTGAATCGCACCATGAATTGGAAACTGCCCACCAGCGGACCCAAGACCCTGAACGGACTGATCCTGGAATACCTGGAATCCATCCCGCAGCCCGGCACCAGTCTCAAAATCGCCGACTACCCGATGGAAATCGTGCAAACCACCGGTAGCGCGGTAAAAACCGTGCGCATCCAGCCGGCCGCTCCTGTTACCGTGCCCGACAAGAAATAGAATTGTTTGGGCGGCACTCTGCCGCGGTTCAAATGATCGTCCCGTGGTAGGAGCGGCATTTTGCCGCAACTAAAAACATCGCACCTGCAAGGCGCTCCTACAAACCAGAGGCGGCGGGCTCGGCGTCGTAGGCGACCGCGGGTTTATATTTCGCATATTTCGTGAGCAGTGCCTGAAAACCCGGGTCGTGACGGATTGGATCCCAGAGTGGATCAAGCCACAGCATCAGCGGCGAGTAGCCAGAGCCGATACCAGGTATGGTGAGTGCCTTGGCAAGCAATGGCACCGCGAGATCCGGACGGCGCGCCTGGGCATACAGTTGGGCGTCCGACAACATCGTTATCGGCCCGTAAACCTGATCGTGAACGCTGCTGACAACGGACAGCGACTTGGCAATGGAGTCCAGCCCTGCCTCTGCCTGGCCCAGCCCAATCTGGGCGTTGGCAAGTTGCAGCCACACAAATGCCGAATTGATCCCCTGCGCCATTTTCAGCTTTGCGCGCAGCAACGCTAATGCCTTTGCATACAGCGGTCGTGCATGCGCCATGTCCCCCATCAACCAGTACAAGTTGGCTTGTTGCATCGGCTTGAAGCCGCCACTGCCAATCGAAAAATTGTCGGGTGTATCCGGTATGCTGTCGAGCAGCGCCAACGCTTCGCGGTATTTGTGTTGATAAGGCAATAAGCTTACGCGTTGAAGTTGCAACTGCGGAACATCACCTTGCGCCAGGGCCAGCGCACGCGGAACGTCGCCGGTGCTAAGCAGGACAGTCAGGGAATAATTGACCTTGGCATTGAGATTATCAGGATCAAGCGCCAGTGCGCGTTGGAAAGCATTCTCGGCATCCGCAAATCGGCTCACCTCCATGTTGGTCAGGCCCAGTTCGAAGGCCAACGCAGAATTGCGCGGATCGAGCGTCAAAGCTCGCTGGAACAAGGCGATTGCGGCATCGAATTGGCCTTGACGGCGCTGCACAAAGCCCTGCGCGGCCAGGGCATCGGCATCGTTGGGCTTGAGCTTGAGCGCGACCCCGAATGCTTGCAACGCAGCAGCATAATCACCGCGGCCCCAGTATTCGTTGTAACCAATGGCGAGATGCACTGCCGCGAGATCGGGTTGCAATTGCAATGCACGCTCGGCATCGGCGCGCGCTTGCTGGTTGAGTCGTTGCACGTCTTCGCCACCACCACCGAACCAGGCAAGCTCGCTTTCATTGTAGGAAAGCCGCGCCCAGGCAAGTGCGAAGTTGGGATCCTGTTCGACCGCCTGCCGGTAGAGCGGAATTGCAGCCTTCCAGCTGGCCGTATCGTAATTGACAAGGCCCTTGTTGGCCTGATACTCGGCGCGCAGGAACAGGTCGTAGGCCGCACGGTTCTGGGTGGGCACCGCGGCCAGCGCTGCGGATTGTGCGGGCGAAAGTTTGGCCTGCAAAGCCGTGGCGATCTGCTCGGCCACGTCGCCCTCGACGCCGAACACGTTGTCGAGCGTGCGCTGGTAGCTCTGCGCCCAGATGTGGTTGTCGGTCTGCGCGTCAATCAACTGCACGTTGATCAGTACCTGATCCCCAGCTTTTTGTACGCTGCCTTCGAGGATAGTGGCGACGCCCAGTTGCTCACCAATCTGCGTGAGATTTCCAGGATGGCTGCCGTACTGCATCGTCGAGGTGCGCGAAATTACCTTGAGATCGCCGACGTCCGCCAGCTTGGTGAGAATCAGATCCTGCATGCCGGCCACGAAATATTCATTTTCCTTTTCAGCGCTGAGATTTTCGAAGGGCAGGACCGCAATGGATTTTGCCGGCACAGCCGCAAGCGCCTGGGATTGGGATGGCGCGGAGCCCTCAAGCATCGAGGCATGCTGGCGCGAGAATTGCAGGGCGTAAAAACCGGAGATCACCACCAGCACGATCACCACAGCCGTGGTCAGCGCGCTCAGCTTCCAGTGCCGCCGCTGCCAGGTGTCCGGTTTGGCCGCGCCCTTGGGCTCGATCAGCAGCCAGGCCAGAACCACGACCACCGGAAACCCCAGGAGCAGCACGACGATGACCGTTGGCACGGCACCGGTCCAGCCAAAGTATGGAAACGCGCGACTGACCAGTTGAATCAGGAAGCCGACCACCACCGCGTAAGCGACTACCACACCGTACATGTGGTGCTGCTTGAGTCGCGCCAGGAAGTTGGCAGATTCTTCGGCCATGGAACCCCCACCCCGTGATTGGCGCCAGACTATAACGGGCGGCAGCCCGGCGCGAAAGCCCCGCAAATGCGGTATGCGCGGATCACGGCAAGACGAAGCTTGTCGCGGGCGTGGCCCGCTCATACGGAAGGCGCCGTCAACGTAGGAGCAGCCCCCTGCGACTAACCTGGCTTGAGTTTGTCGAAGGGCTCAGGGCCGGCATGACCGCGATTGCCCGCGTAAGCCCCTGAATTGCAAGCCGAAGCGCATTTCTGTATAGTTCGCGGCCTTCCGGTTCGCGCCGGAAGCCCTTGCTCCACCGCATGACGGGGAGCCGGTCAGTCCACAAGGAGCCTTGCTTGAGACACTACGAAGTCGTGTTTCTGGTCCACCCTGACCAGAGTGAACAAGTGCCCGCGATGCTCGAGCGTTACCGCTCGATGATCGAGTCCGCCGGCGGCAAAATGCACCGCCTCGAGGACTGGGGCCGCCGCCAGCTTGCCTACCCCATTGCCAAGGTCCACAAGGCCCATTACGCGCTCATGAACATCGAGTGCGACCAGGCCACGCTCAACGAGCTGGTGGGCATGTTCCGCTTCAACGACGCGGTGCTGCGCCACCTGGTGATGCGGCGCGACAGCGCGGCCACCGAGCCTTCACCGCTCATTAAGCCGAAGGAAGAGAAAGAGGAGCGCGCCGAACGCTTTGACAGCGATGACAGCGAGCGCGAGACCGACGCTGCGGACGATGACGCAGCCGAAAGCGACGAGCCGCCGAGCGCGGCCAGCGCCTGATTATCCCAACCGATTCGAGGACCACCCATGTCACGTTTTTTCCGCAAGCGCAAATACTGCCGCTTCACCGCCGAGGGCATCGAAGAGATTGACTACAAGGATCTCGGCATGCTCAAGGCTTACGTGAGCGAGACCGGCAAGATCGTGCCGAGCCGCATCACCGGCACGAGTGCCTTCTATCAGCGTCAGCTGGCGCTCGCCGTGAAGCGCGCGCGTTTCCTGGCGCTCCTGCCCTACACCGACCAGCACTGAGCGCGCCACCATGGAAGTCATCCTGCTACAGAAAGTCGAGAACCTCGGCAACCTGGGCGACAAGGTCAAGGTGCGTGCCGGCTACGGGCGCAACTTCCTGATTCCGCACGGCAAGGCCAAGCCCGCGACCGCGGCCAACATCGCCGCATTCGAGAAACAGCGCGCGGACCTGGAAAAGTACGCCGCGGATGCTTTGACCTCGGCGCAGGCGCGGCAACGCGAACTCGCGGGCAAGGCCATCACCATCACCGCCAAGGTGGGCAGCGAAGGCAAGCTGTTCGGCTCGGTGGGCACGGTGGACATCGCCGAGGCGCTGACCGCGGCTGGTACCCGCGTGGAACGCAAGGAAGTGCGCATGCCGCAGGGCCCGATCCACGTCACCGGCGAGCACAAGGTGGAGCTGCACCTGCATACCGACGTGAACGTGCAAATCACGGTCACGATAGTCGCCGAAGAATAACTGCCGAAATAATCGTCAGCCTGCGCGCGTCGCCTGTGGCCGCCGCACGCTTTTCAGGAATGGCGCGGCGCGCACCACAAAGGCTTGCAAGTCACCGGGGCTGCGCCTAGAGTCTCATCGCACACTCGCCAAACCGATTCAACCAGCATGCCGGGAGCCGTCAAGACCCTCGAAACCCACGCCAACGCGGTGCTGGAAAGCATCCGCGTGCCGCCACATTCGGTGGAAGCCGAGCAGGCGGTGCTCGGCGGGCTGATGCTGGACAATGCGACCTGGGAGCGCATCGCCGACCGGCTGCGGGAAGAGGACTTCTACCGCCACGATCACCGCCTGATATTCCGCGCCATCTGCGAACTGGGCAACAGCGACCAGCCGTTCGACGCCGTGACGCTGTCCGAATGGCTGCAGAGCCGCGAGCAACTGGACGCGGCCGGCGGCCTCGCCTATCTCGCGACGCTGGCGCGCGACACGCCGACCGCGGCCAACGTGCGCGCCTACGCCGACATCGTGCACGAGCGCGCGGTGCTCCGGCAGTTGATCCGCGTCGGCGGCGAACTCGCGGAGGCCGCCTACCGCCCCGAGGGCCGCAGCACCGAGGAGTTGGTGGAATTCGCCGAGCGCCAGGTGTTCGAGATCGCGGAAAGCCGCGGGCGCCTCAAGCAGAGTTTCGTGCAGATCAACGATCTGCTGTCCCGGGCCGTGGACCGGCTCGACACCCTGATGCACGCCAACAATCCGGTGACCGGCCTGGCCACCGGCCTGGACAAGTTTGACAACATGACCGCGGGCCTGCAGCCCGGCGACCTGGTGATCATCGCGGGCCGGCCCTCGATGGGGAAAAGCGCGTTTGCCATCAATATTGCCGAGTATTGCTCGTGCCGTCCGGAGAAACCCATCCCCACGGCGGTGTTCAGCATGGAAATGTCCGGCGAGCAACTGGCCATGCGCCTGATTTCCTCGCTTGGGCGCATTGACCAGCAGAAGGTGCGCACCGGACAGCTCGACCCGAACGACTGGCAGCGCGTGACCTCGGCAATCGCCCTCATGTCCAAGGCGCCCATGTTCATTGACGACAGCGGCGCGCTCACACCCACGGAATTGCGCGCACGCGCACGCCGCCTCAAGCGCGAGCACGACATCCAAATGATGGTGGTGGATTACCTGCAGCTCATGCATGTGCCCGGCACCAGCGAGAACCGCGCCACGGAAATCTCGGAAATCTGCCGCAGCCTCAAGTCGCTGGCGCGCGAGCTCAGTATCCCGGTGGTGGCCCTGTCGCAGCTCAACCGCAGCGTGGACCAGCGCCCGGACAAGCGCCCCATCATGTCGGACCTGCGGGAATCGGGCTCCATCGAACAGGATGCCGACCTGATCGCCTTCATCTACCGCGACGAGGTGTACACCAAGGAAGAAAGCGCCGCCAAGGGCATTGCCGAAATCATCATCGGCAAGCAGCGCAATGGCCCCATCGGCACGGTCAAGGCCACCTTTCTGGGTGCCTACACGCGCTTCGAGAACTACATTCCTGAGGACGCTGGAGCCTATTCGTGAGCCGCGCGACCGGCGCGCTCATCAGCCTGGCCGCACTGCGTCACAATCTGCGGCGGGTGCGTGCGCTCTCGCCGCGTGCGCGCATCATGGCCATGGTCAAGGCTAACGCCTACGGTCACGGCCTGGCGGTGGTGGCACGCGCGCTCTCGGAAGCCGATGCCTTCGGCGTGGCCTCGCTTGAGGAAGCCTTGGTCATCCGTCATGCGGGCCTGGCGCACCCCATCGTGTTGCTTGAAGGGGTGTTTTCCGCGGCGGAACTGGAAGAAGTGGCGCGCCACGGCTGCGAGCTGGTGGTGCACGACGCCGGTCAGCTCGCGTTGCTTGAAGCCTCGCGTCTCGACAAGGCCGTGAGCGTGTGGCTCAAGCTCGATACCGGCATGCACCGGCTCGGCTTTGCACCGGGCGCGACGCGTGCCGCCTGGGAAAGGTTGCACGCGGCCGCCGCGGTCCGTGGGCCGGTGCGTTTGATGACGCATCTCGCGCGCGCCGACGAGCCCGGCAATGCGCACACGCGCGCGCAACTGGAGACTTTCGCATCCAGCACCGCGGGTTTGCGTGCCGAGCGCAGCATCGCCAATTCCGCCGCACTGCTCGCCTGGCCCGAGAGCCACGCCGACTGGGTGCGGCCGGGGATCCTCTTGTACGGCGTGGCGCCGTTCGCCGGTCACTGCGGTCGCGACCACGACCTCAGGCCGGTGATGACCCTGCGCACTGAATTGATCGCGGTCAAAGCCGTGGCACGCGGTGACACCGTGGGCTACGGCGGCAACTGGCGCGCCGAACAGGACACGCGCATCGGCATCGCCGCCATCGGTTACGGCGACGGTTATCCACGCCACGCACCCGACGGCACTCCGGTGCTGGTGAACGGCGTGCGCGTGCCGCTGATCGGGCGGGTGTCCATGGACATGATTGCGGTGGATTTGCAAACCCAGCCACAGGCGCGTGTGGGTGACAGCGTGGTGTTATGGGGAGCGGAATTGCCGGTCGAGGAAATCGCGCGCGCCGCCGGCACCATCCCTTATGAGTTGTTGTGCGGCATCACCCAGCGGGTGAAGTTCGGCGTGGTGGAAGAACACGCCGTGGACACGGCGGCTCCTGCCATTGTGAGCAAATAAGCGCGCGCACAAAGGTGACGCGCGGTTCCGGTACGCCCATTGGACCGTCACGGGCTCAAGCATCTTGTGGATGACGGCCCGGAATAAATCCGGTCACGGCTCCGTCAGCGCCACGTTCATCCCAGCGGAATAGCGGGCGGTTTCACGCGGTGCAATACCGCCCATTCGGCATTTTCGCAAATTGCTTCCTTCCCAAGTTCCAGCAGTACCTTTTGTATATGCGGGAAGCTCGCCGATGATTTGGATTTTCCGAAATTGACAATCAGCTCATGTGCACGTGCAAACAGTACCGCGTTGCGCGTATATTCCTTGATGTGCCTCTCCCAGCCCTGTTTCTCGGCATAAGCGATCCATAGCACCGCAATCGCAGGGCCGGAGGCCATGAGCAAAATCAGTATGTCACGCAGCGGCGAGGGCTTCGTCACGATGACCCCGTATATCGCCACGCACACCGAAAACACCACGGTCAGTGCGTACAGCGATCCGGCAAACCGGCGGTATAGATTTACACGCCTGCCCTGACGGACAGACTGACGTTCATAGTATTTAAGCTGGCGATCAACCCAGAATTGATCGGTAACGCGTAGCCCGTGTTGCTGGGCAAATTCGGCGTCGGGCATTGGCAAGGCAAGCAGACCCGATATTGCACTCGGTATCCAACCTATGGCCGCGATATGCCGCCCCAGATATTGATCAGTGATACTCTCCCGGATCCCAGCCAGGCGCCAGTAAATCACCACCCGCAGCGCCTCGGCGAGGATGCGTGCGTCAATAAAGCGGTCATTCAACCGGCGTCTGTTCAAGATCGCATAAGCAATGGTCATGGCGATGAATGCCGCCGGATAGAGCAACAACAACAGGCCATGAGGCCAAAGGTGCGCGTAACTTTCAAACGCCAGGATCATCACTCCAGCCAGCATGAAAATCCACTTCCATAACTTGTAGGTTGTATTTTGATGTTTCCCCGAGATCAGGTCGGCCGCAACAAATGAACGGACAATACGTTCTGACGGGTCAATGGTTTTGCCGTCCACATTTGGTGGCAGCAGCACATCCAGACTTGCGTGAATACGCTCGGGTGAGAGGGATAATGCTTCCACATTGAATACTTCCACCGACCGTAAATGGGCGAAGTGCGATTTCGGCCAGCCGTCGCCGGCTACAGTAAATGGCAGCTCTCGATCGTGTTTAGCATTGAAACGCCAGACGGCCGAGTAGTATTGCGGGAACGTTGCAGCGTCTTTTTTCAAGTGGCTGTTCAATCGTGGTACCCGGAGATGCCACACCGCCTTTCCGGAGCTGACATCAGTCAAAAATTGCAGTGCCGATGACGTGTCCGCTGCTTCCGACAATGCATATTCCACAATTTGAGCGGTACCGCCTCTATCCTTGGTCGCAACGCCATCCCAAAGAGCCACAATCAGCTGTGAGTGCCGGACGATGTAGAAGCCGACATTCTCGTAACACACATCGCGGTGCGCACCATGGATCTCCGCAGCTTCGTTTGCTGCGTCGACAGGCGGTGGCAGCGTGTATACGATTGACGCCCGAGCTTTCAAAGCATCGAATTCGGAAACTGTCTGGGAGAAATCCTTGCGATACTCCACCTCGGGCATGGGCAAGGGAACGACGAGTTCGGCGCCATGTTCCAGTGCTACTTTGGCCACCAGACGATCCGCGCCCTCTGCCAATGGTGAAAGCAGTCGCAGGGGTGTATGCGGGTACTGTCTGCGCAGGCAGGCAAAAAAAGCCGCTACTGATTCCCGGATCCGCGGGATGTCTTGCGGCGGGAGATCCCGGTGCCCGGTCACCCCGATGACGAGCGGCAGAGGACCCGAGTCGTTACCTTTAAGCCCCGATGTTTCAACCACGCCTATCTCCGGACGCAACGGTGTGCGGCATTTGGATCTCGCCTTTAGCCTGTAGGACAACCCGAAGATCAGGACTTTTTGGTCACTGGTGTTTGAGAGGTTTTTGCCGCGCCAAGCCGGGCTTCAGCGGCTGCGAGCATCGCCTGCCAGCGCGGGTCGTCGTGTAGTGACGCAAAGTCTGGATCAGCCTTGGCGTACGGCAGGAAACCGTCGGTAATCGTTCTGAACAACGGGTCGAGCATTTCTAATGCAGCGCTCTTGTCCCGCAGCAGCACAGTCAGGCTGCATGCGAAGTTATAACGCATGTTGAAGTTGTCTGGGTCGATCATCAATGCGCGATTCATTCTGGCCTTGGCGCGTTCGTGTTCATCCAATGCCGCCAGTGCGTAGGCGCTGTACGCCAGCGCGCCGACGTTATTCTGATCACGAGCCAAGATGGTCTCAGCACGTTTTTGCGAAGTCTCAGCTGCGTGGCGCATTCCTTTGATGTTTCCAAGTGCGTTGTAACAGCTGATTAGCGTCATTGCTGAGTTAAGGTCTGTTTCCATCAGGGCCGAGGCTTTTTCGTATAGCCGGATAGCGTCTTCAAATCGATGGAGTTGGTAATTTACTCGCGCTGCGGTGCGATTGGCCTCATAGGACTCTGGATCCAGCTTCAACGCGACTTCGGCTTCGGCAGCCGCCGCATCCGGATCGCCATTTTGCAGCAGGATGTAAGCCTTGACCGCGTGTGCCTCGGCCAAACCCGGATCGATGGCGAGTGCACGCTCCGCAGCAGTCATGCCGCTGTCGGATCCCGTGCCCAATGCGCGCAAGCTCCGATAACCGATTGCCATTAAAGCCCACGCCTGTGCGTACCGTGGGTCAATATCCGTAGCACGAGTGCACATGCGGATGATGGCCTGTGCTGCATGTTCATCGTTTTCTTGACCACTCACATACATCTGCCGCGCCATCAAGTACAAATCGTGCGCTTCAGCACTGTCCGTACCACGCCGCTCGATGGCTTTCTTTTCTTCCGGCAAAAGGCGCAGTTGCAGCGCCTTGACGATGGCGTGCGAGATTTCGTCCTGTAGTGCAAAAATGTCGCTGGCATCCCGATCGTAACGCTCAGCCCAGACCTGATCGTTGCTCTCGGCATACACCAACTGTGCGGTAATGCGTACCCGATTGCCGGCCCGGCGCACGCTGCCCTCAAGTACGTGGCTCACGTTCATCTCGCGCGCGGCTTGAGGAATATCAACATCCTTACCCTTGTAGCGGAACGCAGCGTTGCGCGAAATGATGCGCAGCGCCGACACCTTGTTCAAGTCAGTGATGATGTCCTCGGTGATGCCGTCGCTGAAATATTCCTGTTCGGGGTCACCGCTCATGTTGGTAAACGGCAGTACGCAGATCGAAGAACGTCGGGGATCTTTGGCCGCTGCGGCTGCCGCCGGGGCGTTGTTGACCGCTGTGGCGCTTGCGTGCGCAGCCTTCGAACTCGTTATCATGACTTCCAGTGCCTTGAGGCAGTCTTGCAGCGCCGGGCTGGTCGCGTTCCCGTGCCAGTCGTCGAGGTCAATGGTATGGATGGCACGCACATCAATCGGTAGTCGCGCCTGCTCGAAGCGCACGGGAACAAGGATGCCACGTTCCGCCCCGTCGCGGGCCTCGCCGCGCACCCAACGCGAGGCAACGGAAGTCGGCGTCCATACCACCAGTACCGAGGCCGCGGCCTGCAGCTCACCATCAATTTCGTCATCGAATTCTTTCCCGGGGCTGATCTCCGGGTCCCACCATACTGACCAGCCCTTGGCTTCGAGCGCGGCCACCAGCGGCACGACGCGTGCCTTGTCGCTGCGGGCGTAGGAAACGAAGACGTCAGCCATGCGTGCCAACCGGCGATTTTGGCGCCGTTGCGAGCCGCGCTTCGGCGGCCGCAACCATGGCCTGATAGCGCGGATCGTCGTGCAGCGACTCGAAATCCGGGTCGGCCTTGGCGTAGGGCAGGAAGGCGTCCGAGATCGTCTCGAATAACGGCTTGAGCATCGTCAGTGCGGCGTCCTTGTCCTTGAGGCGCACGCTCAGCGTACACGCGAAGTTGTAGCGCATATTGAAGTTGTCGGGGTCGATCAGCAACGCTCGCTCCATGCCTGCCTTGGCACGCGCGGCCTCACCGAGTGTGGCGAGAGCGCTCACGCTGTAGGCGACGGCTGTGCAATTATTTGGATCATGTGACAGCACAGTCTCGACACGCTTGAGTGTCAATTCAGCAGCCCGACGCGTACCTGCCGCGTCACCCACCGCAGTGAAGCAACTGATCAGCATGAATGGCGAATTGAGGTCGGCCTCCATCAACGCGGCGGCCCGGTCATAAAAGCGGGCCGCATCGTCGAACCTGCGCCGCTGGTAGCTCAGGCGCGCGGCCGAGCGGTTGACTTCGTAGGATTCGGGGGCGAGTTTTAGTGCAATGCCGGTCTCGGCGGCGGCGGCCTCGAGATCGCCCTCGATTTGCAGCAGCTGCGCCTTGACCGCGTGGGCTTCGGCCAGATTCGGGTCGAGCGCCAGCGCACGCTCCACCGCGGCCATGCCGTCCTTGGATTTCCCCTTCTCCGCTTCAAACCATTGCCGGTAACCGGTTGCCATCAGCGCCCAGGCCTGCGCGTAACCCGGATCGATATCCGTCGCGCGCTTGCACAGGCGCACGATGGCCTGCGCCGAACGCTCGTCCTGCTCCTGGCTGGTCACGTAGGTCTGGCGCGCCATGAGGTAAAGGTTGTAGGCATCGGCGCTGCTGGTGCCACGGTGCTCGATGGCTTTCTTCTCTTCCGGCAACAGGCGCAGTCTGAGCGCCTTGACGATGGCCTGGGAGATTTCATCCTGAATCGCGAAGATGTCGCTGGCGTCGCGATCGTAACGTTCGGCCCAGACGTGGTCGTTGCCTTCCGCTTCCACCAGTTGCGCGTTGATTCGCACCCGGCCGCCGGCTTTGCGTACGCTGCCTTCCAACACATGGCTCACCTTGAGTTCACGCGCAACCTTGGGGGTGTCCACGTTCTTGCCCTTGTACTGGAAGGCACTGTTGCGCGAAATGATGCGCAGGGCAGAGACCTTGCTCAAGTCGGTGATGATGTCCTCGGTGATGCCGTCGCTGAAATACTCCTGCTCCGGTTCGCCGCTCATGTTGGTAAACGGCAGCACACAGATCGAGAAACGTGCGGAATCTCTCGCGGACGGGGCGGCAGAGGAAACGCTTGCTGCCTTCGTGGATTGTGCAGCTTGGGTACGGGCGATCATGGCCGTGAGCGCGCGCAGGCATTCCTGCATGGGCGTGCTCGTGGGATCTTCGCGCCAGTTATCGAGATCCGTCGTGTGGATCGCGCGCACGTCCATCGGGAGCTTCGCCTGCTCGAAACGCACCGGCACCAGAATCCCGCGCTCGGCGGCTTCACGGGCCTCGCCACGCACCCAGCGCGAAACTACAGAGGTCGGCGTCCACACCACCAGCACCGCTTTCGCCGCGTTGATCTCGGCATCGATCTGGTCGTCGAATTCCTGGCCCGGGTTGATCTCGGGATCCCACCACACTGACCAGCCTTTGGCTTCAAGCGCGGCCACCAGCGGCACGACACGTGCCTTGTCGCTGCGGGCGTAAGAAACGAAGACGTCAGCCATGGGTGCCAGCCGATGTTTTGGACGCGGCTGACAACCGCGCTTCGGCGGCGGCAACCATGGCCTGGTAGCGCGGATCGTCGCGCAGGGATTCAAAATCCGGATCGGCCTTGGCGTAAGGCAGGAAGGCATCTGAAATCGTCGCGAATACGGACTCAAGCATCTTGAGCGCGGCTTCCTTGTCCTTCAGATACACGCTCAGACTGCATGCAAAGGCGTAGCGCATGTTCCAGTTCTCGGGATCGATCAGCAGCGCACGATTCATGCGTGTCTTGGCGCGCTCGCTTTCGCCGAGCGCTGCAAGCGCGTAGGCACTGTAGGCCACGACGCCGGAATTGTGCTGGTCGTGCGCCAGGATGGCTTCAGCACGCTTGAAGGCCTGCTCTGCGGCGCGGTGCGTACCACTGGTATTGCCCAGCGCGTTATACGAACTGATCAACATCGATGCGGAATGCAGGTCCGCGTCTATTAGACCCGCGGCTTTTTCAAACAAGCGGATGGCGTCTTCATAGCGATGCAACTGGTAGTGCAGCCGTCCGGCGGCACGGTTGACTTCATAGGAATCCGGATTGAGTTTCAGCGCGATCGCGACTTCGGCGGCGGCCGCCTCGGTATCGTCCTGCATCAATAGAATGTATGCCTTCACGGCATGCGCCTCGGCCAAGTCGGGATCCAGCGCCAGCGCACGCTCCGCGGCCAGCAAGCCATTGTCCGACCCCACTCCCAATACGCGCAGGGTCCGGTAACCGATCGCCATCAGCGCCCAGGCTTGCGCGTATTTCGGGTCGATTTCGGTGGCCTGAACGCACAAGCGGATGATGGCCTTCGAGGCGCGCTCGTCCGCCTCCTGATTGGTTATGTAAATCTGCCGCGCCATCAAGTAAAGATCATGCGCCTCGGCGTTCTCCGTGCCACGCCGCTCGATGGCCTTCTTCTCCTCGGGCAGCAGTTGCAGTCTGAGCGCCTTGACGATCGCCTGGGAGATCTCGTCCTGGATCGCGAAGATGTCACTGGCATCGCGGTCGTAACGTTCGGCCCACACATGATTGTTGGTTGCGCCATCAATCAACTGCGCGTTGATGCGTATCCGGCCGCCGGCCTTGCGCACGCTGCCCTCCAGCACGTGCGTGACCTTGAGATCGCGCACAACCTTCTGGATGTCGACGTGCTTGCCCTTGTACAGGAACACGCTGTTGCTGGAGGCGACGGCCAGCGCCGACACCTTGCTCAGGTCGGTGATGATGTCCTCGGTGATGCCGTCGCTGAAATATTCCTGTTCCGAATCGCCACTCATATTGGTGAAAGGCAGCACGCCGATGGCGAAACGCTTGACCGCAGCCGCCGGCGATGCCGACTTGGCACTGCCAGGCTTGGCGGATGGCTCAGCCTGCGAGCGTGCGATCATCGCCGCCAGTGCGCGCAGGAATTCATGCGCCTGGGTGCTCGCCGCATCTTCGTCCCAATCATCGAGATCCGTGGTGTGAATGGCACGCACATCCATTGGCAGGCGCGCCTGCTCGAAGCGCACGGGAACGAGAATCCCGCGCTCCGCCGCTTCGCGTGCCTCGCCGCGTACCCAGCGCGAGGCCACCGAAGTCGGAGTCCAGACCACGAGCACCGCCTTGGCGGCGTCGATCTCGGCGTCGATCTGGTCGTCAAACTCCTGGCCGGGAGAAATTTCCGGGTCCCACCACACCGACCAGCCCTTGGCTTCAATCGCGGCGATCAAGGGGGCAACCCGCGCCTTGTCGGCGCGGGCGTAGGAGACGAACACGTCAGCCATGCCGGTCAAACCCCTGCTGTATCGGATCGGGCCCAGAATCCCCCGGAGGGATTCAAGCATAACGTAGTGCCGCGACGCCCGGTAGTACGCCGGCAATTTCACCTTATTCGAGCCGGGGGCTTACACCATGTAACGGGGTACCGCCGCGCCTCGCCTGGGAATGGCACGCCGGGATAGGGATGGTAGCGAGGCACGAAACCCCAAGTCCATCCCCACCATCTCTACCCTGCCTATGCACACCTTGGAAGACGAGGGGAACAGGAAGTTACGCTCACCGACAGGGCCAGTATAGGTCAAGCGGATTGGTACCCACGCTGCATGCACCGTGGAGATCAAGCTCTTCGAATTACCGCCGCCGCCGATCGTGCGGGCGTCATGCCCGCTTGCAAGTTATCGTGCGGCATCACCCAAAGGGTGGAATTCTGCGTGGTGGACGGCGGCCTGGAAACGCGTGCCGGCCATCAGGCCCCCGGCACGGTGTAGAAACCCATCTTCACGCCTGCGAGCTCGATGACGTCGTTGTCGGACAGCTTGCGCGCGCGTGCGCCGAACTGTTCGCCGTTGACCGTGGGAAATCCCTGCCCCGTTCCGCTGTGTACATTGACCACGTAGAAGCCATCGACGCGGCGTGTGATGGCTACCACCTGGACACCGGGCCGGCCGAGCGTGGTCAGCGGCTTGTTGAGGTCCAGCTCCTTGCCGGCAAATTCGCCGGACAGCACTTGCAGACTGGCCTTGGGCGGTGAGGCTTTGGCCGGCGGCTTCGTGCGCGGTTCTTCCGCCTTGGATTGCGCCACCGCGCGTTTGACATGCTCGAGACTGGGCGTGCCCGGCGCGCTTGCGGTGCCCGGATTGATCACCATGGTGCGCTCGAAATCATCCGTAACCGCCTTGGCACGCGCGACCTGATACTTGAGCTGAAACCGGCCGATGGTGATCACGTCGCCGGCTTGCAACGCGTGCTTCTTTATGAGCTTGCCGTTGACATAGGTGCCGTTGGTGCTGTTGAGGTCCTCGAGGAAGGAATCCTTGAGGATATTGATGATCAGCGCGTGGTGTCCGCTCACCGCCATGTTGTCCATGTGAACATCATTGTCGGGCAGCCGTCCCAGGGTATAGCGCTCCTTCTCGAGTTCGTATTGCGCCAGCTCCTGTCCGTCCAGCGTGAGTGTGAGCTTGCCCATGGATATCCTCTCCAATTATCCGTTGTGTTGATTCTTTGCCGCGCCGTCCCGGTCAACTGAACCAGCCGATCACACGCCCAAAGAAACCCCTATGCCCGTCCTCGAATGACATCACCGGCTTGACCAGCACCGCGGAGATGTTATCGCGTCCGCCGTTATCATTCGCCAGCTTGATCAGCTGGGTCATGGCGGTTTCCAGATTATCACTAAACATGTCCATGGTTAAGCGAATGTCCGCATCCGAAACCATGTCGTGCAGGCCGTCGCTGCAAAACAGATATATGTCGCCCACCCGCGCCGCGTCCTCCTGCAGGTCCACCATGACCGTGGGTCTGACGCCCAGCGCGCGGGTCACCAGGCTCTTCTTGAGAGCCTTCCGGGCCGCCTCCGGCGTGTAAAACCCGCGGGCCACCATCTCCTGGCGCAGGGAGTGGTCGCGGGTGATCTGCTCGAAATCACCGTCGCGCAGACGGTACACGCGCGAATCTCCCACGTGTGCGATGGACAAGCGGTTGTTGTAGAACAACGCCGCCACCACCGTGGTGCCCATGCCTTCGCATTGCGGCTGGCTCCTGGCAGTGGTTTGTATGACCTCATTGGCATGTTGCAATGCGCTGCGCAGCAACACGCTTTCGTGGCGGTAGCCGCTGTCGCTTACACCAAGTTGTGCGCGTGCAGCTTTGAGACCGTCAGCGACGAACTTGTGGGTGCTCTTGACGGCGATGCTGCTGGCGATTTCACCGGCCTGGTAACCGCCCATGCCGTCGGCGACCACCACCAGACCGGTGTGCGCATCCATGAGAATGGCATCTTCGTTGTTGGTGCGCACCATGCCTTTGTCAGTGCGGCCCGCAAACTCGAGTTTTCCCCGATAACTCATGGTGCGCAACACCCGCGTTCAGACGCGAAGCCCGGCAGCACAAACTTTATCGGTGCTGGCGAATGGCGCGCCGCGCTGCGGCAAACGATTTGGGTTCTTCGGCAATGCGTCGCCAGATACAAATTGCGCGCACGCGGTAAACATGACACCAGGCTTCTACAGGAACACCGCGCGTTGGTCATGCTGGCCAATCCTTCGGCTTCGCGGAAGTCCTGATTCACACCCAGCCCCTGTTGAATACAAAGATGAAGGATGCAGCATAATAGCTTGAATTTTCTCCGAAACGAAAGTTCGCTGACGCTCGGTCCGATGAACGGGTCGTGCTACCATCCGCCACCCGGACAACGCGCATCAAATTAGTTTGTGAACAAACATCATTCCGTGTACGTCTGCGACGCCTGTGGCGGGCGCTTCCCCAAATGGTCGGGCCAATGCCCGGACTGCGGCGCCTGGAACACGCTGACGGAAACCCGCGCGCCGGAAAAACCCGCCCGCGGCCGCTTGCCGGGTAAAAGCGCAGAAGCCGAAGTGCGACGCCTGGCGGAAATCGACAGTGAAACCCAGACGCGTGTCAGTACGGGATTGACGGAATTGGATCGCGTGCTGGGCGGCGGACTGGTGGCCGGCTCGGTCACGCTCATCGGCGGCGACCCCGGCATCGGCAAGTCCACGCTGCTCTTGCAGGCTGCGGCCAACCTCGCCGACGGCCGTACGGTGCTCTACATCACCGGCGAAGAATCTCCGCAACAGGTGGGATTGCGTGCGCAACGGCTGGACGTCGCCGCGCGCCCGCTGCAACTCGCGGCGGAAACCAGCGTGGAGCGCATGCTGGAAACCGCGACCCAACTCAAACCCGCGGTGCTGGTGGTGGACTCCATCCAGACCATGTACACCGAGATACTGCAATCCGCACCCGGTGCGGTCGCGCAGTTGCGCGAATCCACCGGCATGCTGGTGCGTTACGCCAAGAGCAGCGGCACGGCGGTGTTCCTCGTTGGCCACGTCACCAAGGAGGGTGCGATTGCCGGTCCGCGCGTGCTCGAGCACATGGTGGACACGGTGCTGTACTTCGAGAACGATGCCGGCAGCCGTTATCGTGTGATCCGCGCGGTCAAGAACCGCTTCGGCGCCGCCAACGAACTCGGGGTGTTCGCCATGACCGAGTCCGGACTGAAGGAAGTCAAGAATCCATCCGCGATCTTCCTCTCGCGCCATGCCACGCCGGTCAGCGGCTCGGCGATTACCGTGATGCGCGAAGGCAGCCGGCCGCTGCTCATCGAAGTGCAGGCGCTGGTGGATGAAAGCCACCTCGCCAATCCACGCCGCGTGGCCGTGGGACTGGACCAGAACCGCCTGTCCATGCTGCTCGCGGTGCTGCACCGCCACGGTGGCGTCCCCATGTTCGATCGCGACGTGTTCGTGAACGTGGTCGGCGGCTTGCGCGTGAATGAAACCGCGGCGGACCTGCCGGTATTGCTCGCAACCCTGTCCAGCTTCCGCGACCGGCCGCTGCCGAATGACTTGGTGGTGTTCGGCGAAGTGGGATTGGCCGGCGAAATCCGCCCGGTGTACAACGGCGAGGAGCGCCTGCGTGAAGCGGCGAAGCACGGCTTCAAGCGCGCGCTCGTACCGCAGGGCAACGCGCCGCGCAAAGGCGGCATTGCCGGCATTCAAGTCACGCAGATCAGCCGGCTGTCGGAAGCACTGCAAACATTGCTTACCTCCTGACTCAGGGAGGGTCTTACTGGAACTTATCCCAAAATTCCAAACCGTTCGTGTTGAGCGTAGCGGAGCATGGCTCCGCGAAGTCGAAACACTGTAAATTTCGGCCCGCGATACCCTTCGACTTCGTGCCTTCGGCACTACGCTCAGGGCGAACGGAATTTCATACAGCTAGTTCTTGTGTGGCCTGCGTCACTTGTCCCCGTTATTCCCGCGGAAGCGGGAATCCAGTTCTAGACAGAGCGGCCTTCGGCCGCCACTTTTTTTAGAGCGGGTTCCCGCACCCGCGGGCGGGGCACTTTCGTTTCGGCGAAAGTGCCCAAAGCCATTCCCCCGGAGCACGGGTCGCGGGAGCCGCGACTGCCCTGCGCGCTTCGCTCGCTGCGGAGTCCCGCCGACAGGCCATCCCTGGCCTGACGGCGGGAGTGCGAACGTCCTGTCCGCACCCCTTCGGGCTGACCTGGCTCGCTTCAGTGCTCGGCTCGCGCTACGGGTACAAGAATCAAGACGCCGACGTCAAACGCGTCTTACTCTTACTCTTCCTCTTCATATTCCACGTGGATTCCGCCGAGTGCGCAGCGCCCGCAAGGGAAAGCCTGCGCAGAAGGTCGGGGCGAGGGGATTGAAGCACCGCTTCAATCGGGTTTACAAGGACGTAAACCTTGGACTTTCGGGCGAAGCAGGATGCGAAGCCTGAAAGGCCCCGACCGCGCGACCGGCACAGGGGCCCAAAGCACTGCTTCGGGCGGGTGCACAGGGATGTGCACCTTGGACTTTCCGGCGAAGCAGGGACGCGCAGCCGGAAAGTGCCGTCCACGCGACGGCGAGGACGCGAGCAGCGAGGGAACTCGGCTGAAACCGAGTGGTCTTTCCATTCGGTTTCAGCCACGCGCGGAATCCCCGGGGCGTGTTTCTTTGGTGACTTTCTTTGCACGAGCAAAGAAAGCTACCCGGCTGCGGGATGGGTGAGCCGCGAAGCGGCGAACGCCCGGCCAAGGATGGCCGGGCTGGTCAACGCACCATGGACGGTTCCTGTACGTGCCAAAACAAAAGTCACCCGCCCGCGGGTGCGCGATGTACAGGGATGCACAAGTGTCGCGGGAGGCAGGGGCACTCCGGGAGGAGTGCCGGGAGCGACGGAACCCGCTCTAAAAAAATGCACGCGGCCTCAGACCGCTCCATTACTGGACAATGCGCCGCTGGCGCACCGCTTCGAACAGCGCTACGCCCGCGGCCACCGAAACATTCAGGCTCGCCACATCGCCCGCCATGGGGATGCGCGCGAGGAAATCGCAATGCTCCTTGGTGAGCCGTCGCAGTCCTCCGCCCTCCGCGCCCAGCACCAAGGCCAGAGGTCCCTTGAGATCGAGTTCGTAGAGCGACTGGTCGGCTTCGCCGGCGAGCGCCACCAGCCAGATGTTCTGCTCCTTCAACCAGCGCAGCGTACGCGCGAGGTTCGTGACCTGAAACAGCGGCGTGGCCTCGGCCGCACCGGAGGCGACTTTGCGCACCACCGGTGTCAATCCTGATGCGCGATCCCTGGGCACGATGACGGCGTGCGCGCCGGCGGCATTTGCGCTGCGCAGGCAGGCACCGAGATTGTGTGGATCCTGAACGCCGTCGAGTACCAGCAGAAACGCCGGCACTCGCAGTCCGGCCAACAGTGCCGGCAGGCCGTGTTCATCGGATTGCGGCAGACTCTCGGCTTCGGCGATGACGCCCTGATGGCGCGCGCCCGGCGCGTGCGCATCCAGCTCTGCGCGCGCCACGCGCTCAATGGCGACGCCCGCCTGCTCCGCCAGCGACACCACGCGATTCAGGCGTTCGTCGTGGCGGCTGTGCAGCACCCACAGCGCCCGCACTTGTTCCGGCTCGCTTTCGAGCAGCGCGGTCACCGCGTGCAAACCATAGATTTTTTCGCGGCTCATCGCCGTGCTTTGGAGCGCGCCCGCGGTGGTTTGCGTCCACGGTGCGCCGCGCGCGCCGCCGGCATGCCGGCCAGTTCGAAATCAATCTTGCGCTCGTCCAGATTCACGTTGACCACGCGTACGCGCACCGCATCGGTCAGCCGGAACACCCGGCCGCTGCGCTCGCCCACGAGGCGATGCCCGACGGGGTCGTGATCGTAGTAGTCGCTCGGCAGCGAAGTGACATGCACCAGGCCTTCCACGTACAGGTCTTTCAGTTGCACGAACAGGCCGAAGGGCAGCACGCCGGTAATCAACCCGTCGAATTCCTCGCCGAGCTTGTCCCGCATGTAATCGGCCTTGAGCCAGTCCAGGGCATCGCGCGTGGCCTCGTCCGCGCGCCGCTCCGCCATGGAGCAATGGCTGCCCAGGCTGTCCATCTGCATGAGCGAGTAACGGAAATTCCTGGCCGTACCACCCTTCAGCACGTGGCGGATGCCGCGGTGCACGAGGAGATCGGGATAACGGCGGATGGGCGAAGTGAAGTGTGCGTACTCCCGGAGCGCCAGGCCGAAATGTCCGTGGTTGTTCGGGCTGTACACCGCCTGCGACAGGGAGCGCAGCAACACCGTCTGGATGAGGGATTGGTCGGGGCGTCCCCGCACCTTCTCCAGCAGCGTCGCGTAATGCTGGGCCTCGGGCTTTACGCCTCCACCCAAGGACAGGCCGAGCGTGCCCAGGAAGGCGCGCAGCTCCTTGAGCGCGTCGGCGTCCGGCCCCGCGTGCACCCGATACAGTGTCGGCATCTGGTGTTTTTCGAGAAAGCGTGCGGCTTCCACGTTGGCCGCGATCATGCACTCCTCGATGATGCGGTGCGCCTCGTTGCGCACCAGCGGCTTGATGGCCGCGACTTTGTGCTGGGCGTCGAACACGATGCGCGTTTCCGTGCTGTCGAAATCAATCGCGCCGCGCCGCGTGCGCGCCTTGAAGAGCACCCGGAAAACCGCCTGCAGATTCTCCAGATGCGGCAGCAGGGTTTCGAATTGGGTCCTGAGCTCGCGCTTCCGCTCTACCAGGATGCCGGCCACCTGCGTATAGGTGAGGCGCGCAGCGGAACGCATCACGCCTTCATGAAACTGCGCGCGGCCTATCTTGCCGTCCGGCCCGATGTACATGTCGCATACCATGCACAGGCGATCCACCTCGGGATTAATGGAGCACAGGCCGTTCGACAGCACTTCCGGCAGCATGGGAATCACGCGGTCCGGGAAATACACCGAGGTGCCGCGGTTGCGCGCCTCGGAATCCAGTGCCGAGTTCGGTTGCACGTAATGCGAAACATCGGCAATGGCGACGATCAACCGGAAGCCTTCGCCCCTTGGTTCGCAATACACCGCATCGTCGAAATCGCGTGCGTCTTCGCCGTCTATGGTCACGAGCGGCGTGGTGCGTAAATCCAGACGTTCGTGTTTGGCCGAATCCGGCACCTGCGCGGAAAAACCGGCGGCCTCGCGCTCCACGTCCGCCGGCCATTCATTGGGCAGGCCGTGCGCATGCACCGCCAATTCCACTTCCATCCCGGGCGCATTGCGCTCACCCAAGATGCGCGTCACCTTGCCGATGGGTTCGCTCTGCTTGTCCGGTTGCCGGGTGAGTTCCACCACCACCATCTGGCCGGCGCGCGCGCCGTTGCGCGCCTCGGCCGGTACCAGCACCGTATGCGCGATGCGTGTGTTGTCCGGCAGCACGGAACTCAGGCCGTGTTCTTCCACATAGCGTCCCGCCAGTTCGGTGGTGTTGCGCTCCAGCACGTCCACGAGCGAGCCTTCCGGCCGGCCGCGCGCGTCACGGCCCTGCACGCGCACCAAAGCCCGGTCGCCATGCATGAGCGCGCGCATCTGGCGCGGCGGGAGAAACACGTCCTCCTCGCCTTCGTCGGGCTTCAGGAATCCGAAGCCGTCGCGATGACCGATGACCGTACCCGCCACCAGCGGCAGGCGCTTCACCAGGCAGTATTCATCCCGACGGTTCTGCACCAGTTGTCCGTCGCGCAGCATCGCGGCCAGCCGGCGGCTGAGCGCCTCGATTCCATCCGTCGCGTTCAGGTGCAGATCGCGCGCGAGCTGTTCGAAGCGCAGCGGCTTGCCCGCTTTTTCCAGCCAATCCAGTATCGCCTCACGGCTCTGAATGGGACGCGCGTATTTCTGCGCCTCGCGTTCGGCGTAAGGATCGGCGCGGTGTTGCCCGTGGCGTGCGGGTTTATTGGGTTTGGTTTTTTTCTTCATGGAATTAATCACTTGGAGAATTGCGACATTGACACATCCGGGCACTGCCGGTAAAGTGCCGCGCTCCCGAATCGGCTGTATTCAGCCTGCCCCTGCCCAGGTGGCGGAATTGGTAGACGCACTAGTTTCAGGTACTAGCGGGTAACACCGTGGAGGTTCGAGTCCTCTCCTGGGCACCAACTCAAACACTTCTCGCTCGCAGTACCGTCCTTGGTAGGCTGTCCAGGGTGAACATCCATGTTCACCCGTTCGAGCGGATTGCCATGCCACTGGCATGGCAATAAAGACACCGCTCTCACCCTCT